>JAURZO010000047.1 GCA_030653405.1 Zwartia sp.
AACACGTGAAAGCCGTGAAAGCCTGTCAACATGTAAAACAATGAACCGTAAGCACCAGAGTCAAATCGTAGATTCAGTGCAGAGTAGGCATAAATATACTCATACGCTTGACAGCCCACGAAGACAAAGCCAAGCACAATCGTTGCAAACAACCAGAACTTCGCTTTGCCTCGATGGCTTTCACGCAAGGCATGGTGCGAAATCGTTAGCGTCACGCCAGAAGCCAACAATAAAGCCGTGTTGATCGTAGGCAACCAGAAAGGTCCCATCGTCTCGAAGGCATCAACAACACCTGCAGGCCCTAGGTTAGGCCATACAGCATTGAAATCAGGCCACAACAGTTGCTTGTGATCCAAATCTCCAAGCCAAGGCATTGTCACGACACGGGTGTACCAAAGCGCACCAAAGAATGCGGCAAAGAACATCACCTCGGAGAAAATGAACCAACTCATGCTCCATCGGTAGGAAAGATCGATGCGTTTGCTATTCAATCCTGCCTCGGACTCACGAATCGCATCGCCGAACCAGTTGTAAAGCACCACAAACAAACCGAGCAAACCAACCAGCACAGCCCACATACCAAGGCTGATACCGTTTACCCACGCTGAAGCACCAAGCATCAAGATCAGCAAACAGAAGCTCGCTCGCACAGGATGCGCAGAATCAGCAGGCACGTAATAGTAAGGCGCCTCTTTAACATGGGTAGAGTGGGATGCACTCATATTGTTCTCCATACTACAAATAATCAAATATTGTTCTAGCTGAGACTTGCGACGGCCAACTGGACAATCAAAACAAGACTCACCACAAATATCACACCAAACAGTAGACCGGCGATCACAAGATGAACCGGATTCAGTCTGGCGATATCTTCTTGATATCCCTTCCCTTTCCTCACTCCGAACATGGCCCACGAAATGGCCTTGAGCGTTTGAAAAAAGTTCAGCTTGCGCTGAGATAGCTCTTTGAGATCTTGACTCATGTGTTTACCGCCTCACTTGTGTCAAGAAAAGTAATGCATGTAAAACTGCCTGCCAATTGTCCAGCCAAACATTACAAGCACAAGCACCAGAAAAATTAAACCGGCCCGCTTGTTCTTGCGACGTTGCTCTGGAGTCATCTTTAAATCCTACTTGACCTGTGGTGGGGTCTCAAATGTGTGGAACGGTGCAGGTGACGGAACAGTCCACTCTAGTCCCTCAGCGCCTTCCCATGGCTTAGCAGGAGCGCGCTCGCCCTTGCCGGCATAGGCCTTCAACACAATGTACAAGAATAACAACTGTGAAAACCCGAACCAGAACGCTCCAAGAGTGGCGATTTGGTGGAAATCAGTAAATTGTGCTGCATAGTCGGCATAACGACGTGGCATCCCTGCAAGTCCCATAAAGTGCATGGGGAAGAAGGTGATGTTGAAGGAGATCATGCTCATCCAGAAGTGCCACTTACCGAGGCGCTCGTCGTACATGTAACCCGACCACTTTGGCAACCAGTAATACGTGCCCGCAAACAAGGCAAACAAAGAGCCTGCAACTAGCACGTAGTGAAAGTGCGCCACCACGTAATAGGTATCATGAACCTGGATATCGATAGGCGCCATCGACAAGATCAAACCCGTGAAGCCGCCAATCGTGAACACAAAGATGAAACCCACAGCGAACAACATTGGGGTTTCAAAAGTCATCGAACCGCGCCACATGGTGGCAACCCAGTTAAACACCTTGACGCCCGTGGGAATCGAAATCAACATCGTTGCGTACATGAAATAAAGCTGTGCTGTCACTGGCATTCCCGTCGCGAACATGTGGTGGGCCCACACGATAAACGAAAGGATCGCAATCGATGCTGTTGCATACACCATCGAGGCATAACCAAACAGTTGCTTACGAGCAAAGGCAGGTACGATCGCTGAAACAATGCCAAACGCCGGCAAAATCATGATGTACACCTCGGGATGCCCGAAGAACCAGAAAATGTGCTGGTACAAAACAGGATCGCCACCAACAGCAGCGTTAAAGAAGCCGGTGCCGAAATGACGGTCTGTCAGAACCATCGTAATCGCGGCAGCCAGGACAGGCATCACAGCAATCAACAAATAGGCCGTAATCAACCAGGTCCAGCAAAACAATGGCATCTTCATCAATGTCATACCGGGGGCGCGCATGTTCAAGATCGTCACCACGATATTGATGGCACCCATGATTGACGAGGCACCCATGATGTGGATGGCGAAAATCGCCAAATCCATACCCGGTCCCATCTGAGCGGTTAGCGGCGCATAAAGCGTCCAGCCCGCTGCCGTAGCACCGCCAGGCACAAAGAATGAAGCCGTCAGAAGGATTGCAGCGACTGGCAGCAACCAGAAACTGAAGTTGTTCATCCTTGCGAAGGCCATGTCGGATGCGCCAATTTGTAGCGGTATCATCCAATTCGCAAAGCCCACGAAGGCCGGCATAATCGCACCGAACACCATGATCAGACCATGCATCGTCGTGAACTGGTTAAACAGCTCGGGACGGAAAAATTGCAAACCTGGCTCGAACAACTCTGTGCGCAACAGAAGCGCTAGCGCACCGCCTTCGAGCAACATCGTGAACGAAAAAATCAAATACATCGTACCGATGTCTTTGTGGTTAGTCGCAAACAACCAACGACGCCACCCGTGCAGCGAAGGACCGTGGTGCTCATGGTCGTGCGCATGATCGTGGTCATGTCCGTGGCCGTGGCCACCAATGTGATCTGCTGGAATGCTACTCATGGTGAACTCCTAATCCTGCTTAGGCTGCTTGCACCCAATAGTGCAAGCAACGATCTATACGAATTGATCCGTTTAACTCAACTAACAACGCGCCGTTTAGCGTGCAGCCTTAACGTCGGCAGGCGATACCACTGGGTCCTTTCCCTTGCCTGCGTTTGTCCAAGAAGCACGCGTATACGTAATCACCGAGGCAATCTCGACATCATTAAGTTGAGCAAATGAGGCCATCGCAGTACCCGGCTTACCTTTCAACAAAATCTCGATATTTGCAGCTTTCGGGCCCATCACAAGCGCACTTGCATCCAGGGCAGGAAAAGCACCTACCACACCCTTGCCGCTACCTTGATGGCAGGCTACGCAATTGGCGGCATACACTTTTTCACCACGAGCGATGAGCTCAGCTGGTGTCCATTCTTTGCTTGGATCATCTGCAGCGGCCAAAAGCAATTTCTTTTGTTCCGCAGCCCATGTTGCATAGTCTGCTTCAGAAACAACCTTAACAACAATAGGCATAAAGGCGTGATCTTTGCCGCATAGCTCGGTACATTGACCGCGGAACTCGCCGATCTTGTCAGCACGGAACCACGTATTTCGCACAAAGCCCGGGATCGCATCCTGCTTGACCGCCAGATCAGGCACCATCCAAGAGTGGATCACGTCAGCAGCGGTCACAGCCAAGCGGATTTTTTTACCCACAGGAACAACCAGCGGATTATCTACTTCCATCAGGTAGAACTGACCTTTGGGCTCTTTGTTTTCAATCTGGGCACGCGGGGTGGACAAGTTAGACAAGAACTTGACTCCCGTGGCTGGACCGTCGATGTACTCGTAGCCCCACTTCCACTGGTATCCAGTGACTTTGACCGTCAAGTCCGCACCGCTCGTGTCTTTCATCGCCACGACTGTTCGGGTCGCAGGCAACGCCATTGCGATCACAATCAGAAATGGCACGACGGTCCAGGCAACCTCGACACCCATATGCTCATGGAATGTTGCGGGTTTAAAGCCGCGTGATTTGCGGTGCGCCCAGATCGAATAAAACATGACGCCGAAAACCGCGACGAAGATCACCAAACAGATGATCAACATGAACCAATG
Organism: Zwartia sp.; assembly: GCA_030653405.1. Classification (GTDB taxonomy): domain Bacteria; phylum Pseudomonadota; class Gammaproteobacteria; order Burkholderiales; family Burkholderiaceae_B; genus Zwartia. Next base: position 3,854 of record JAURZO010000047.1, read on the forward strand.
CAACCAAGCCACATCGCGCGCGATCTGGTTCACCCCCTCAGGGAGATTGAGCTGATTGACGCGCGGCCCACCGGGCATGTCTTGTACTTGTGCACTCGCAATGCCGACGAAAAGCATGGCACAGGCGCCCAGTAACCCTCTCAACTTCTTCATGCTGACCTCTAAACACATTGCATCGAGCCGGCCCGCGGAGTTGCAGCAATAGACACTGCTGGCGAGAAGACCCAACACAAAATTATTGTATGGCTAATCATAGGGGAAAATCGCTACGTATTAGCTCGAATCGCAAAGAAACGGAGGTGATTGTAGCGCAGGCTTGGCAACCATGCTGCACTACAATGCCTTTACTCAATCAGGCGTATCAGAATCATGTCTTCTTCAGGTCCCGTCATCGGTCGTCAAGACCTGCATCTGCTTTTGGACACGCTTATCAAACGTGCGACAGAACAGCCAGAATCCGGCTCGTTGCCGCTTTACATTGGCGGACAGCGATGCGGATGGCTTTTCCCTGCCGCAGCGCAAGCACTAATCGGCGCCTCGGGCGTCAGACTGACCTCGGATCAGGCCCACTTTGGCACTCGCTTCACCTCCGCAAATGATCTCAACACACTCCTAGCTGAGTTAGCGCTCACACTCAAAGCAGCCGGCTGTACACCTGGATGGCGCAATGAGCTTCTGGATGTCTGGTCAGAACACTCGGAGAGTGCTGACAGCCCTTGCGTCCGAGTAGGCGCGATCGAACGAGGCGCAATGCGCCCTCTCGGACTCATGACCCGGGCTGTGCACCTAAGTGGCTGGTCTGAGGACGGTCAACTGTGGGTTGCAAGACGTGCGCTCACCAAAGCAACGGATCCTGGCATGTGGGACACGCTGGTTGGCGGACTCGTCGGTTATTTAGAGGATCCAGAGCTTGCGATTATTCGCGAATCTGACGAGGAGGCTGGACTGGATGCCCCCGACCTCGTCAATCGCACCCCCTTGCGGACGATCGCGCATATGAGACGTCGTCTCCCCGAGGGTTTTCAAACCGAGGCTGTGATGACTTGCGAATGCGTGTTGCCTGGGCAAACCAGACCAAGCAATCGTGATGGCGAGGTCATGGAGATTCAGCTTTTTGACACTGAAACGATTTATCGAATGCTAAAGGACGATGCCTTTACGCTTGAGGCCTCAATTGTCATCACGGAGGATCTGTGGCGACGATCTCCGCATTAGGTTTGTGGGCGCGCCAGACCTCGAGCGCGCGCAGACGCTGCTTGGCCACAAGCTCAATTGCCGACCTGATCGCAGGATCTTGGGACAAAAGCTGATCAAAATCTTTTGCGGGCAGGCACAACACCTTGCTGTAGCCCAAAGACCGCACCTCAAAATCCTCGGGCACATCATGGTCGAGCAAATACATTTCTCCGAAAAATTCGCCAGAACCCAGCTCAACATGCGTCCCATCGGGTAACAAAATGGTCACAGCACCTGAGGCAACAATGTACAAGCCAAAGGGTGGCACTTTTTTCCCCCAGATCAATTGATCCGGTAAAAAAAGTCTCGGCGTCAGCATCTTTGTCACAGCGCGTTGCGCATCAGATGGCAAGCCGCTCAATAACGGCACTCTCGCCACGAGTTCCGCCGAACCCATTGCAATATCAAGCGGGGCATCACTATCCAAGAAGGCCCAGCGCTTACTCACCTGATTGGACAAATCCTCGAAAACCTCGCCACTAATCAGCGACTGATCGAACATCTCTCCATAACGCTCCCGCTCAAGACGACGCGCGATACGGCCCAGGTAATGCTCCTGCATCCAGAGCGAGTAACTGGGATACTGCAGCTCCAGCGCATGTAGCGCCTCACGAATCAACGACAAACGTTGGCTATGTAAAGCGATAATTTTTTCGCACGCCTCCTCACCCAGAATATCTGGCAATTTTTTAGCGGCAAATTCCAGTAATTGTTGTGCGATCGAGCGCATGCACATCAGTGCGACGAAGCGTTGGCTCAGCTCGTAGGCAAGCCAGCGCTGCACACCAAAAATCTCATACACGCGCATGGCCTGCCTGAATCGTCTCGGGTAGCGCATTGCCCTGGCTACGCTGGAATGAAAGCCCTTGATGCCACGAATTCGTACAGACTCCTCGAGTCGCTCCGAACGCCCCAACAACCGTTCCGCCATATTGCGATCAATAATCTGATGCTTGAGAACGTCAAAATAACGCTCGTACTCTTGGCGCGCAAGAATGGTCAGACCAAGATCAATACGCTCCTTGATTGAAAAATGCTCGATGTGCAGATCGCTGCCCTGCTCAATACTTTTGCCGAAGGCTGCATACACGCGTTCACGTGCTGCATCCGTCACTTGCTCGGCGCGTGCGATTTCATCGGTCTCCTGCTGGATCAACGCTGTCGCAACAATCACGGCTTGATTTCGCAGTGCACGCTCCTTCTTCGACAACAAGTTCAAGCCCAGCATTTTTATGAGGGGCTGGAGCGACAAGCCATTGATAAACAGTGTTGCAAGGACAAAGCCTGTTACCGAAATAGCAATAAATTCACGCGCATCCTCTGGCAGGCTCGTACGCTCGGTCACCGCGAGCGCCAAAGCAAGCGACAAGGCCCCCCGCAACCCACCCCACCAAAGCACCACTCGAAAGCGCGTGCCAATACGCGCGCCCAAGCCTGAAAATGACAAAAGCGGCACGAGACCAAACACCACGATCGCACGCGCTAGCAGCGTCGCCACCATCACTAAAAATACATAAAAAAGATGAATCCACGTCGCGTTTGCCATCACCTTTGGAATCAGCATCGCCGCGAATAAAAAAATTAGAGAATTCGCCCAAAAACCAAACTGATGCCAAGACTGTGACAAGGTCACGAAGGTGGTGGGAGCCATACGCGTGCGTCCTGTTGAACCGATCACCAAGCCCGCGACAACCGTGGCAACTACCCCAGAAACATGCAGATAATGTTCCGATACAAAATATGACAAATATGCGACTGAAATGGTCAGCGATATTTCGGCGGCCGGCCAACCACGGAGCAGCGGAAAAGAAAAACATGCCAGCCTCGCCAAGACGAAACCC
>JAURZO010000056.1 GCA_030653405.1 Zwartia sp.
ATGCGCCTTTGGTGGATGGCTGGATACGTCCAGTTGCCTTTAGGGGTGATGATCCTGTTTGGCCTGAGTCAAATTCCGTTGATCAAGCCGCATCAAGGGGAATGGCGCATGCTCAGGATCTCGATCATCTATTCGCAGCGCCATCAGAAGATCTGCTTGTTTTAAAGCGTCAGTATAGAACGCAGTCCACGGATGCGGTCACGCTTGAAACTGAGAATGCCAACTGTTGGTATGACACGCATAATCAAGTACTACATATGTTGGTATCCGTCCAAAATCCTGAAGAGGTATTGACGCATTCAGCCGAGATGGTCAAAGGCTGTGCAATACCTGTCAAGGCGATTTATGTTCAGCCAACGTTTACAGTGAGCTATGGCGCCAAGGACTCATCGAACCACACTTATTACGCTTTAGTCGCTGCTCTGTATGGTGAAGGTCGTCCTGTTCAGACGGCTCTTGACCGCTACGAGCATTTTCAGGCTTCCCTGAAGCGTCATCCGTTTGAGATGGAGTACACCTTGGCAGCCAACCCGCGCACAGGCGAATTTAAGGCCTTGCGCAGTCATCTCCGAGCAAACGGTGGAGGTAGACCGAGTTTTTCAACTGTAGTGATGCAGGAATCCACTATTCAGTCGACCGGCATTTATCATTTCCCGATTTCAGATCTGACGGGCATCGCTTTGCGGTCTCGGGCACTTGATGCGAGTGCGATCCGTGGTTTTGGAAACTTACAAACAATGAGTGGTCTGGAAATGTTGGTCGATGAGCTTGCTCATCAACTCAAGCGCGACCCGATCGAGTTGCGTGTTCAGAATGCGATGCGGACCGGGACGCGAAATTCTCAAGGTGGTTTTCCTTCAGGTCATCTGCGCATCGTAGATGTGTTGAGTCGTGCCGCTGCACATCCACTTTGGATGCAACGCGCGCAGGCCAAGCTTGCTTATGAGCAAACGAATCCCAAGGCTTTATATGGTGTGGGTTTTGCCATCGCTCAGAAGAATTTTGGTACGGGAGGTGAGGCAGCGTTTGCCCGGATCGAGCTTGATCGACAAGGCCGCATGACTGTTTATCATTGTGGTGTCGAGACAGGGACAGGTTTGGCTACGACCCAAGCGGTTGTGTGTGCTGAATGGTTGGGTCGCAGTGCCAACGAGGTGCAGACAGGCGTGACGGACTGGTCAGATATTCCGATGGAGTCGACAGGTAATACCTTTAACACTACACAAGAGTTTGAAGACAAAGCGCAAACCAATCCGCGCTGGACACCACGCTATGTCTCCTCTTCCGGCGCGACAAATACGGCTTACTACTTTACGCACGCAACGCGCATGGCAGCGCGTGTCATTGCTCAGTTTGGAATATGGCCCGCTGCACTCGATATATGGAGTGGAAATACCGGCGGCGGTCAGCTATCCACCGAGTTACCAAGCTTTAGTCAGGCACGCTGGGTAGAGGGAGATTTAACTGCTGCAGGTATGGAGCCACTCGCATGGTCCAGGCTAGTGCGTCGAGCGTATGAGTTGAACCTCGTGACAGGAGCCGCCGTCCACTCATTCAATCGTTGGCGCTGGGCGCACGCAGACTACGTGATTAGCAATACTAGGATTCAGTTGCCGCTGGATGGGTTGTCTGTCAAGTATGGTGATGGCCTGCGAGCCTCTGTCAGTCCTAATCGTTATGTATTTATCGAGCGGCAGAACATAGTCTTTCCGCCCGTGCAACGTTACCGAGGAGGACCAACACTCACGAGCGCGGTGGCAACCCTGGTGGCACTGTCCGTGGATCGTGACTCTGGTGAGGTGAGCCTTCTAGATCACCACACTATTGTTGAGTGCGGACGTGTCATGGTGCCCCAATTGGTCGAAGGGCAAGTACAGGGTGGGATAACGATGGGGATTGGCTTTGCCCTGTATGAAGATCTACCGCTTTATGAAGACGGACCAGGTAACGGACAGTGGAATTTCGATCGGTATCGATTGCCTCGAGCGCAGGACGTCTCAATCTGGCAACAATCAATCGAGATTTTGCCACCTTTAAGTGATAGCGATCCACCGAAGGGTTTTTCAGAGGCAGCAGTAATTCCGGTTGCTCCCGCGATTGGTAATGCGATTGCCCATGCTTGCGGTAAAAGGCTCTACGATTTTCCAATGACCGCGAGCAAAATCAAGGAAAAACTATCATGAGTGAAATGATCGCACTTAGTTTAAAGATCAACGGTCAGGCTGTTGGTCCAATCCAAGTGCCAGCGTCAGTGAATATGATCGAGGTCCTGCATGAGTACCTTAACCTGACGGGTACAAGGTTCGGTTGTGGTGTGGCACAGTGTCGCGCTTGTACTGTCATTGTGGATCAACCTGACGGAAGCTCCGAGCCGATGGTGACTTGTATTGTTCCGGCAGTCGCATTTCAAGGGCTTTCTATCCGTACGATAGAAGGCCATGCTCAGACTGGCGCCGACGGCACTGTGACGCTCTCTCCGGTTCAGCAAGCCTTTGTTGAGCACTTTGCATTTCAGTGCGGTTACTGCACGCCAGGCTTCGTCAATGAAGCGACGATTCTTTTTGAAAAATTGAAGACCAAGCCAATTCCAAAAGCAGCGGTTGAACAATACATACTTGATGGCTTGAATGCGCATCTCTGCCGTTGCACTGGGTATGTGCGTTATTACTCGAGTTTCCGAGATCTGATTTTAAAAACGCCCGGGCTGACGTTCTAAGCCCGGGTTGAGCGCTAAGAAATTTTTCGCTTAAGGCTTGGTTGCGAGACGAAAACCAGTGTCGTCATCTCGATAAAAGTCATCAGAGCCCATGAGTCCATAATCACGTCGTTTCGTTTTAAGTGGCGGAGTTAAACCTGGCCCCCAGGAGCCACCTCTGACGATTTTGTTTTGTGGACCATCTGTGCCTTCGGTCCACTCCCAAAGCGACCCCGCTTGATCGCAAGTGCCCCACGGTCCTCGACTATCGAGACGAGGATCAGCGTTGGCATAGGCGCAGACCGGTGTTAACACACCACCATTCTTTCGTCGCAACTCTACATAGATTTCATTAAAGTTAGCAGCAGGTGCAGGTGGTGAAACGATGTGATGACCATTTTGTAAGGTTAGGCGCGCATCGCGTGGAGGCACATCACTACGTGTCGGAAAGTTCCAGTAACCGGCGCCACCTGGTTTATTAGGGTCGTAATACGCCGCTTTGTACCATTCATTTTCGGATGGAATCCACCAGCGCGCGTCAGCATTGCGCGAGACTGTACCTGTTGTTTGATAGTCCAGGAGTGTGTAGGCGCCTGTCTCGGTGTCTGATTCATGTTTTGCACCATGATGCAGCCAGTTTGCAAAGCGTACGGCATCGAACCAAGTCACCCAGGCCACAGGACGCTTACCCGCATGCGGTCCCCACAAAGAGGAGGGGGCGAGACTATAGTGATAGGGGACTTTTGCTGTGCCGTCACCACTTCGCACAATCAAAGGGCCAGGATCCTCCTTGTCACTCATCATTTCAGGAACCCACAAGCGACTGATGACGCGATTTTTAGGTACCGCAGCGACAGCATTCAGGAAAGCGACATATTGATCGAGAGTGATCTCACTTTTACTGATCCGAAATGGGATACTGACAGCTCCATATCCAGTCATTGGATCGGCACTATTGCCAGGCGCACTCACGAGTACGGTTTCGATGCCAATGTCCTGAGCCTGAAGGCAAGCTGTACCAAGTGTCAGCGCACTGAAAAGCGATGCTGTGCAGAAATTAATGATTTTCATTGTGCAGCACCTCGTGTTGCCAAACGAAAGCCGGTGTCATCATCGTTGTACTGCGGCAAATAGTCTCGTCCGCCATGTTTGGAAATGTTGATTTGTCCAAGGCTCCATGAGCCGCCCATGAGACCCATCGTGCGAGGTTGACCATCGTGATTGTTGTAGCTGGTGTCTGTCCATTCCCAAAGCAAACCTGCCTGATCATAGGTGCCGTAGTAACTGACGCTCTTTTCGTATGCGCCCACGGGGGTAATGTGTTGCCCCTCGGGTTGGCCGCCGTTGAAGTTGGCGCTGTTTGCGCCACCTGGCAGTGGACCCCGATCAGGCAATACATCACTACGCGTCGGATAATTCCAGTATGGCTGGCGACCGGGTCGTGTCGGGTCATAAAAGGCCGCCTTGTACCATTCGTTCAGACTTGGAATCCACCAGCGGGCATCTGGATTGCGCGCAATGAAACCCGTCCGTGCACCATTTAGCGAGTAGGCGCCTGTTTCAGTATCCGCTGTGGCTGTAGCACCGTTGTGCATCCAGTTGGCAAAGCGTGCGGCCGCAAACCATGAAATGTTGAGCATGCCTCGCTGCCCTGAGCGTGTGTCCCAATTCGGATCTGGAATTTCAGTGAAAACAAAAGGCGCTTCAGTAGTGCCTTGACCCGTACGTGCGATTAAACCGTCTTTGGACACATAGTCATGTGTCTTTTGCATATCCAGTACCCATAGCTCGATGAGGGCGTCACGCTTGTCAGCGGGTAAAGCATACGGTCGTGTAGCGACAGTATTCAGAAAGCGCAGATACTGCTCAAGCGTGACTTCATATTTGCCAATCGCAAAGGGATAGGTAACGGCACCAAGACCAGTTTGCACATCGGCTGGATTACCAGCGTTGCCGACTTCGACGACAGCCATACAGATCAAACCGACACATGGATTGCGCTCAGAAACATGTTGAGCATGAACGACTGAAATCAAAATGAACGCGCCCGCGAGTGTCAAGCTACGCAGACACATGGATTGAATAGACAATTTCAAGATATAGGACCCGTTTAGTTGCTGTATTACAAGATGAGATATTTTTAGCAGCAGGTCATGCTAACGCACCGAGGGTCGTATCGGAAACTGATGTCGTTATTGGTCGGAATGATGGCCGTTGACTTTGGTCGCAGCGGTTTTTTCGGTAATGAAGTGCCAGTGTTCAGATCCGCAAATTCGTTCAGTCCTTGGTTTTATAACTTTTTGATTCGCTTTTTATTCACTTCGACCATCTTTAACATCACCATGTCTTTTTAATGTTGGTTGTGTATGGAAAGTTCTGGGTTCAGGCGTGGATGGGTCTCTTCTCCCAGCCACCACAAGAGCACACCTGATGCCAGCATGGATAGAGCCACAAACCAGAATGCAGCTTCGATATGACCACTAAAGTGAGCTGCCAACCCTAGGCCAAGTGCTCCAATGGCATAGCCTAGGTCACGCCAAAAGCGATAAATGCCAACAGCAGATCCGCGCCAGTTGGGGTGTGAAATATCTGCAACGGCAGCTGACAGGTTTGGGTAAAGCATCGCCATTCCAAAGCCAGACAAGGCTGCGCATAGTGACCACCAGAGTGCGCTCTGACCGAGGATCATCAGCGCCACCCCCGCACCGCATAACCACATCCCCCAGATATTCAGGAGATGGCGTCCAAAACGATCCGATAGACGTCCGGTGAGTAACTGTGAGCCTCCCCATGTCAGACCATATACGCCAATGATTGAGCCAGCTTCGGTGAGACTTAATCCTCGCTGATAAAGGTATACCGGATAAACAACCCAGACCACCAATGCATCGACAAATTTCTCAACGAGTCCAGCCTGGCAGAGCGCAAAGAGACGTCTGTCACGTCCACTCATTAGCGTGAACACCTCCCATGTTGTGGGATGGTTGGAAATGTTGAGAGGGTACCCTCGGATAAGCGGCCTGCGACAAAGTTCATCACGCCCTTCACCACGCCAAAGGCAATCACAAAGGACGTGAGTAATAGAAAGGACGTTTTGGGTACACCGAACTCGGATTCGGCGAGTGCTGGGACGACAGTACGCATCATCCCGAGCGTCAAACCCACCAATAGCACCTGTAGTAGTTGGTGCAAAAACTGACTCAGATTTATCCGGATGCCGTGTTCGTGTGTCATCGGTGTGGTTTGTAAATGACGAATGGTTGGCTAGTGTTGGGCCAATGGCATCCCTGCCGCCTGCCACTCACTCACACCATCTAATAATTTATGGATCCGGTATCCCTTGCTGCTG
>JAURZO010000072.1 GCA_030653405.1 Zwartia sp.
TGAGTTTCCGACACGCCGGGGGACATTAAAAGCCTTGAACGACGTATCGTTTTCGATTGCGGCAGGTGAGGTTGTGGGCGTGGTGGGTGAATCGGGGGCGGGCAAGTCCCTTACCGGTGCCGCCATTATCGGTTTGCTCGAGCCTCCGGGTCGTATTTCCGGGGGTGAGGTTCTGCTCGAAGGCAGACGCATTGACAACCTGACCGACGATCAGATGCGAACGATTCGTGGGCGAGAGATCGGCGCGATTTTTCAGGATCCCTTGACGTCTCTCAATCCGCTCTACACGGTCGGTCATCAGCTTGCCGAGACGATCGTGACGCATTTGCCGATGACCTGGTCGCAGGCGCGCCAACGGGCGATCGAGCTGCTTGAGTCGACGGGTATTCCAGCCGCACGCGAGCGTATTGATCACTATCCCCATCAGTTTTCCGGCGGGATGCGTCAACGTGTCGTGATCGCACTGGCTTTGGCCGCGCAACCAAAACTCATCGTGGCGGACGAGCCGACTACCGCCTTGGATGTTTCCATCCAGGCACAGATTATCGAATTGCTAAAAAAAATGTGCCGTGAACAAGGTGCGGCCGTCATGTTGATCACGCACGATATGGGTGTGATTGCCGAAACTGCTGATCGCGTGGTGGTGATGTATGCAGGTCGTGTCGCCGAAATCGGTAAGGTGCGTGATGTGATCCATTCGCCGCGCCATCCTTACACCGTCGGCTTGATGGGCTCCATTCCTTCGATTCATCGTCATGTCGAGCGGTTAGTGCAGATCGACGGCACCATGCCAAGACTGACCGCGATCCCAAAGGGCTGTGCGTTTAATCCACGCTGCCCCAGGGTGATGGATCGCTGTCGTGAAGAGCGCCCCGAAATCATACAAGTCGGCTCATCGCAAGCGGCCTGTTGGTTGCATGAGCAAAGGGAGGCGTCATGAGTACAGAGCGTCCTTTAGTCGAAGTCCACGATGCCGCCCGCTGGTTTGATGTCTCGGCCCCTTGGCTTGAGCGCGTGTTGTCACGCAAACCACGCAGCATTCTTCGCGCAGTCGACGGCGTGTCATTCGGTATTCGCAAGGGCGAAACCTTGGCGCTGGTCGGAGAGTCCGGTTGTGGCAAGTCCACCATTGCCCGCATGCTGGTGGGTCTTTATCCGCTCACCCGTGGCACCATCACCTTCGATGGTCAGCCTATTTCAAACATGCAGGGACGTTCCGGTCTGGCCTTGCGCAAGCGCTTGCAGATGATTTTTCAGGATCCCTATGCGAGCTTGAATCCGCGTTGGCGCGTGGGTCGAATCATTGCGGAGCCCATGTTGGCGCATACGACGATGACCGAGCAGGAACGAGATGCCCGTGTGGATGTGTTACTGACGCAGGTGGGATTGCACCCGTCCGACAAATCCCGCTTTCCGCATCAGTTTTCCGGTGGACAAAGACAGCGCATTTCTATCGCGCGCGCCTTAGCGGTCAATCCTGAGTTTCTGGTGTGTGACGAGCCCACTTCGGCGCTGGATGTTTCTGTCCAGGCGCAGGTCCTGAACATCATGAAAGACCTGCAGAGAAATCTCGGTCTGACCTATCTGTTCATTTCGCATAACCTTGCAGTTGTGCACCATGTGGCGGATCGCGTGGGGGTGATGTATCTCGGGCGAATTGTCGAAATCGCCGACCGGGATACCTTGTTTGCCAATCCTCAGCATCCTTATACGCGCATGCTGCTGTCCGCCATCCCAGATATGACAGGGCAGGGACGCAAGCGAACGCCTGTCGCAGGCGAGGTGCCCAACCCGCTCAATCCACCTTCAGGCTGCACCTTTCACCCGCGTTGTCCGTTCGTGCGCGAGCGCTGCAAGATCGAAGCACCCGCGACACAGAACTTCAAAGGTGTTGAAATCGCCTGCCACGGGGTCGCAGAGGGATGGCCGATGCAGGTTTAGTTTTTGTCTGAGCGTTCAATCAGTGTATCGAGGGCGGCTTGCCACCCGGGTAGGGCGTGTCGTCCAGGTCATCACCCTCCGCGTCATCGCCCTCGATATCTTCCAGCAACTCGAGGTCTGGATCCGGCAGGGCCTCTTCCGTCAAATCAAATGGGAGCAGTTCTGAGAGCTCCATTGAAAAGTCGAATTCGTCACCCTTTTCATCCAGGCGCACAAAACGTGCTTCGGGATCTTCGGTGATCTGGATGGCCCAGAGATATTGGCAGTCGTACACCTCGGTATCCAGATCCAGGCCGCCACGGTTACCCACAAATCGTGCGCCTGGTCCCCCCATCTGAACGTGAGTGGCCTTTTCGTCAGGCGTGTCATCCACACCCAGCGGGATCGCGAAAATGACCCATTCGGCGTCGTCATCCATCCCGATCTCGGCCAGTACGGACTTGCCCATATAGGCACTCAGACCATCGGCAGTCTTGCCGAGCATGGCCAGTTCTTCTTCGGTAAAGCGTAGAGCGAAATCGGATGTGTTCATCATGAATCAAGGCAGGGGCGGTAGCAAAAGTGACAGCCGGGAGGGAAAAATGCTGCAAGCCCCTATGATAGCCGCTCAAATCCCGCGATGACCTGCCAACAGACCCTCCAAGCCCTACAATAGACTTATTGTCGTTTCTACTCTTTGACGGACTTATGGCTCAATACGTATACACCATGCACCGCGTGGGCAAAATTGTTCCCCCCAAGCGCCAGATTTTGCGCGATATCTCCCTGTCGTTTTTCCCTGGTGCAAAAATTGGCGTGTTGGGGCTCAACGGTTCAGGTAAGTCAACCCTGCTCAAAATCATGGCGGGCGTGGATAAGGAAATCGAAGGCGAGGCCGTGCCGATGCCCGGTCTGAACATTGGTTACCTTGAGCAAGAACCCAAGCTCAATCCTGACCATACTGTGCGTCAGGCCGTCGAGGAGGGCATGGGTCCTGTCGTCGCAGCCAAAAAACGCCTTGACGAGGTGTATGCGGCCTATGCCGAGCCCGACGCCGATTTTGATGCGCTCGCAGCCGAACAGGCCGATCTCGAGGCCATCATTGCTGCCGCAGCCTCTAGCGGCTCGGATGACACCGAAACACAAATGGAAATCGCAGCCGATGCGTTACGTCTGCCTCCCTGGGATGCCAACGTTGGCAAGTTGTCCGGTGGTGAAAAGCGTCGCGTCGCTTTGTGCCGTCTGCTGTTGTCCAAGCCCGATATGCTGCTGCTTGATGAGCCGACTAACCACCTGGATGCAGAGAGTGTCGAGTGGTTGGAGCAGTTTCTCGCCAAATTCCCAGGGACGGTCGTAGGCGTCACCCACGACCGTTATTTTCTGGACAATGCCGCCGAGTGGATCCTCGAACTCGATCGTGGACACGGCATTCCCTGGAAGGGGAACTACAGTTCATGGCTTGAGCAAAAGAACGATCGCTTAAAGCAAGAAGAGTCGAACGAATCCGCACGTCAAAAGACCATCAAGAAAGAACTTGAATGGGTGCGTCAAAATGCCAAAGGCCGCCAGGCCAAGGCCAAGGCACGTATGACGCGCTTTGAGGAACTGTCCTCCCACGAGTATCAAAAGCGGAACGAAACTCAGGAGATTTTTATCCCTGTGGCCGAGCGCCTGGGTAATGAGGCGATTGAGTTCGTGAACGTCAACAAAGCCTTTGGCGACAAGCTGTTGATGGACAACGTCAGCTTCCGTGTACCACCTGGCGCGATTGTCGGCATTATCGGGCCGAACGGCGCAGGTAAGTCGACGCTTTTCCGCATGATCGCTGGACAGGATAAGCCTGACAGCGGCGAGGTCAATATCGGCCAGACCGTTAAGATCGCCTTTGTCGATCAGTCACGCGATGCCTTGCCCGATGCAAAGACCGTGTTTGACACGATTGCAGACGGTGCGGATCTGTTGACGGTTGGCCGTTTTGAAATGCCTGCGCGCGCCTATCTCGGTCGTTTCAATTTCAAAGGCGCGGACCAAGGCAAGAAAGTCGGTCAGCTCTCGGGCGGTGAGCGTGGTCGCTTGCATTTGGCCAAGACACTCATCACGGGCGGCAACGTGTTGCTGCTGGACGAGCCGTCAAACGATCTGGATGTTGAGACCTTGCGTGCGCTTGAGGATGCCTTGCTGGAGTTCGCAGGCTCAGTGATGGTGATCAGCCATGACCGCTGGTTCCTGGACCGGATTGCGACACACATCCTGGCCTTCGAGGGCGACTCGCAGCTGGTGTTCTTTGATGGCAACTATCAGGAATACGAAGCTGACAAGAAGCGCCGCTTAGGTGAGGCAGGTGCCGCGCCCAAGCGAATTCGTTACAAAGCGTTGCGTTAAAAATCGCTGAGCTGTCGTGAACGCGCTTTACGACAGATAGCTATTGACCAAGTCACGGCTCGCCAGTAACTCTCTGGCGGGTCCTTCCATCGCGCAGACTCCATTACGCAAGACCATGGCGCGATCCGCGTATTCGAGCGCCAACATGGCGACCTGCTCGACCAGAATAATGGCAAGTCCCTGATCCGCGAGACCACGCAAGGTCGTCATAATCAGTTGCACGACCTGAGGTGCCAGACCGAGAGAAGGTTCATCGAGCATTAACACCTTGGGCTGCATCATCAAACCACGCGCCACCGCCAGCATTTGTTGCTCGCCGCCTGAAAGCGCCGATCCCGGTATGCTTTGACGCTCTTTCAGGATCGGAAAGCGGATCCATTGCTCTTCGAGAGTCTGATGAGTCACGGCTCGATCCAGACCGATATTTTTTGCCCCGATCAACAAATTATCCCGAACAGAGAGGCCAGGAATAATTTGTCGACCTTGTGGAATATGGATGATGCCAAGCTTGGGAAGTTTGTGCGCGGGGACACCTTGAATGTTCTCCCCATTAAAAGAAATCTCGCCCGTTTCGATAGGGAGAAGCGCGGACAATGCTCTGAGCAGCGATGTTTTTCCAGCACCATTGGCACCAATGACGGTGAACAGTTCGCCTTCCTGCACGTTGAGACTGATGTCCTTTAACACTTGGTTGGCACCAATCTTGGCGGAGATGTGTTGAGCATGAATCATGCTTTTGCTCCTGTACCCAGATAGGCTTGAATCACATCAGGGTTCTTTTGGATATCGGCTGGACTGCCATCCGCGATCAGTTTTCCAAAGTTCAACACACTCACCGTATCGCACACTGACATGACAAACTCCATGTTGTGCTCAACCAGCAGAATCGTGATCCCGAGCGCACGTAGCTTTTTAATGACTTGGGCGATTTCTTGCGCCTCCTGACTGTTCATGCCCGCGATCGGCTCGTCCAGCAGCAAGATTTTTGGACATTGTGCGATGGCGCGCGCCAACTCAAGAAGTTTGCGATGTCCGTATGGCAGTTGCCCCGGGAGTTGGTGCGCAGCATGCGCGATACCAAAAAAATCCAGGATGGCTAAACAGTCCTCTTGCGCGGCGCGCTCGGGCTCAGCCCCTGACAGCCACGTGCCGAAATCTCGAAGATATGACTGCCGATGCTCAATCCCGAGCATCACGTTATCGAGCACCGAGACACCCTCAATCAGTTGCAAGTTCTGGAAGGTGCGGGCGAGTCCATGTTGCGCTCTTTGCGCGACATCGAAAGCTGAAATATCTTGCCCATCAATCTTGATTGAACCTTGGTCGGGACGATAAACACCTGCGATCATATTAATGATGGTCGATTTGCCCGCGCCATTGGGACCGATGAGTCCATGGATGGAGCCACCTTGAACATCGATTGAAACCGCATCAACGGCTTTCAGACCGCTGTAGCTCTTGCTGATGCCATTGATCGTGAGTGTGGCCTGGGTCCCTCGCATGTTTTCCATGATGGCGGGAAGCGCCTGTTTCTCGTCATTAGCCGTCGCACGGGAGACGGCAGTATCCGCGAGTGAAGATTGTTGACTGAAACGATGTCTGATACTTTCAATGATCCCGGCAGCGCCTTTGGGAAATAATAAAAGGACGATTAAAAGGATAAGGCCATAAATCAACAGACCATATTTATCGATGCCAGCAATGACCTCGACGATGGCCAGCAGGATGAGGGTGCCAAGCAGCGGACCGCTTTTCGTGCCAAGGCCACCCACCACAGCGGCGATTAACAACGCGATACTGAGTCTGACGGAAAACGCATCGCTGCCCACATAACCAGATTGATGAGCGAAAAAAGCGCCACCCAGACCCGCGAGTGCCGCTGCAAAAGCAAAAATACCCGCTTTCCAGCGGCTCACATTGATGCCGACGGACGCGGCAAACACTTCAGACTCGCGAATCGCGCGTAGATTGCGCCCCAAGCGCCCCTGCTCGATAAAGTCGGAAATCAGCTGGATCACAAACAGGCTGAGACCTGCGATGTAAAAGAACACCGTTGGCCCTAATTTCGACAGTCCGAAATCCAAGGTCGGGATGCTGCTTAAACCCATCGCGCCGCCGGTCAGGCCGATCCACCGTTGAGCGAGAATGTCCAGGATGTACCCGACAGCCAGCGTCGTCATCGCGAGATACAAACCGCGTGTACGCAGCGCGAACACGCCGACTAATGCGCCGCCAGCCGCGGCCAGAAGCATGCCAAATAAAATAGACAAGGGCACCGGCCAGCCGAGCTTGAGGGCAGTCAAGGCCGATCCGTAGGCACCCAGCGCGTAAAAGCCCGCTTGGCCAAGCGACATCTGACCAGAGAGTCCGAGCAGTAGGTTCAGTCCAATCACCGCGATTGCGGTGTAAAAAAATGTTTGCGCTAAAAAGACGTAGAAGCCGTTGAGTGGCAACCAGGGAAAGATCACAAATACTGCCAAGGCGACAGCGTAAATTTTTCTATTAGATGACGGTTTGACTAAAGAATGATTACCGGACATCTGAGCCTCGCTCTGAAAAAAGTCCCGAGGGCTTGATAGCGATAATGACGAGCGCGGCGAGCAAAGGGTACAGATCGCCAAAGCCCGAATCCAGATAATTGGAAAGCGATTCAAAAACACCGAACAGGATGCCGCCAATCAAGATTCCGATCGGATTGGCAAAGCCGCCAATGGCCGCCACAATCAGCGCCTTGATGGTAAAGACGAGCCCCATGTGCGGATTGATGGTGACGAGGGGCCCGATCAATATGCCTGCGACTGCAGCCAGAATGGAGGCAATCACAAACACACCTGTTTTGACACGAAACGTATTAATCCCCAATAGCATCGCTGCCTCCGGATTGAAGGCAACGGCCTGGATGTTTTTTCCCCACCGAGAGTGAAACATAAAACCGTAAAACAAGCCGACGATCGTGACTGCGGCCACAATCACTAATATTTCTTCAAGAAAAAGACCCGCCCCAAGTACCTGCACGACCTCGTCGCGTTTGGTGCTAAAAAGCGGCGCAGAGTATTGGGAGGTCTTCCCAAAACCGAGTTCAATGACGTTTTGGAGGATGAGCGCGATACCCGCTGTTGTCAGGATCCAAGAATACGCACCGACAGTGGATGCTTTCTTGCGGTCCAGTGGCTGAATGGCGATTCGATTCAAAAGCCATCCCATCACAGCAAGAATGATCACGGTCGCAGCGATCGCGAGTCCCAGAGGCGCACCGATTTTTCTCAGAATTAAAATGAGAAAAGTGCCCACCATTAGAAAGTCACCTTGTCCAAAATTGACACGATGCGTGGTCAGGTGGGTGATGTAGAGGCCTAGCGCGACAAGGACGTAAATCGCCCCCATCGCCAGCCCGCCCGATAACAGCTGGATAACGTTGCTCAGTTCCATATTATTTCAGTCGCGTCACAACGCCGTTTTTCCAAACGCCAAGAAAGACGTGCTCTTTGTCGAGACACTCATGGTCGGTTGGACTAAAGGGCTTGGCTGGCGTGGAGGATATCGCCTGAATACCATCGATATTTTCAATGGCATTACGGATGGCAACGGGATCCGATTTTCCAACCTGGTTGACGGCCTTAAAGACAATCATGCCGGCATCGTAGCCAAGCGCTGCGACGACTGGCCAGCGATAGGCTTTGCCATACTCTTTAGTCATACGCTCATCAAAGCTTTTGGCTCTGGGTGTTGTGATGTCGAGCGCTTGCCCCATCACGGTGCCTTCAATAGCGTCTTTTCCGACAATTTCAAGCACCTTTTGTGAGGAAAGTCCCCAGTTTCCGGCGATGACAGGCTTGTAGTTCAAGCGTGGCAAAGGACGGAAGGGCAGTTCGAAGGACTCATGAAAATTCAATACAAGGTCTGCCTTCGCGTCACGCAGCTTCACCATTTGCGGAGTCAAATCGTTCACGCCTGGCGCAGCGGCTTCAGTCGCCACAAGTTCTATGCCTCTTGTCTTGAGGCCTTCAACGATCTCTTTGGCGGCAAAGTTTCCATAGCCGGTTGTCGAGTGAATCAGCCCAATACGCTTGAAATTCTTGGCGCCCCAGTCGAGCATCTCATCAATCTGAAATTTTTCCACCATCGAGCAGCGGAAAATGTAACTGGGACTTTCTTTGATGAACTGAGTCGTAATGTTTGTCGCGATCGAAGGGCCGGCGACAAGTGGTATGCCCGCTTTCTGAAAAATAGGCGCCATCGCCAAGACATTACCGCTACTGACTGTACCGATGACAACAGGAACCTTGTCATTTTGAATCAAGCGCTGCGCAAGCGAAACCGCTCTTTGAGGATTCGCCTCATCGTCATAGACGACGAGATCGATCTTTGTTTTTCCGCCAGCGGCCTGGTAGTCCTTGAGCGCAAGCTTGATGCCTTGCAGGTATGACTCGCCAAAATCAACGATTGCTGGCGGGCCGCTCAGACCCTCAATGACCCCCACTTTGACTTGCGCGATCGCCGTTGTTCCCCATGCGATCAACGCTGTAGCGATTGTGGTTTTTAGTAATTTGTTTTCTAGTATTTTTTTCATGTTGTCTTCTCCAGTTTTATATCGGAAATCAATCAATAGCTCAGCGACCTTTAAAGTTTGCTGCTCTTTTCTCCTTGAACGATGTCACACCTTCTCTGAGATCTTCTGTCATCCCGACGTCATAAAAAGAGCGGGACTCCCACTTAAGCGCCTCTTCCATATGCATCCCCATGGATCTGCGCACCACTTCCTTGGCAAAACGGTGTGACAGTGGAGCCCGGGAGGCAAGCATGTGCCCATAGTCCAGCGCGCGCTCCAGTAACTCGCCTTGCGGATGAACGCGATTCACCAAGCCGATACGATAGGCATGGTCTGCATTGATGCGTTCGCCTGAAAGAATGATTTCCATTGCATGGCCCATGCCAACAATCTGCGGCAGCCGAATCAGGCCGCCATCACAAGCGTGAAAGCCCCACTTGGCGTCTTGCAGCGCAAACTCGGCATTCGTCGAGCAAAATCTGATGTCGCAAGCGAGCGCCAGTTCAAACCCGCCAGAAATCGCAAAGCCATTGACAGCGGCAATGATGGGTTTGTCGATGTCCAGATTGCGCGTGATGCCACCAAAACCAGGACCGTTGGTGTATTTTTTGCGGAACTCGGGTGCTGAGGATTGTGCAAAGGCGAGCGTGTAGGTTTTCAAATCCGCACCGGCGCAAAAGGCCTGAGGACCCGCACCGGTGATCACTGCGACACGCGCGTCATCATCTTCATCAAACTCATGCCAGATATCAACCAGTTCATCATTGGCCGTGAAATCCAGCGAATTCATTTTTTCGGCACGATTAATCGTGATGAGGCGTACGTGCCCCTTTTTTTCATACAGAATGTCAGACATTTTTTTCAACTTTAAAGGTGGGACGTGTGTGTTCGATGTGCGGGTCTGTGACCGCGATGACGCGATCACCGAGAGCGTCACCCTCCTCATGGAGAAATCTGCCCGTCACTCTTAAACCATGATCCAGATCAAACACGCCGACATGGTAGAGACCGTCTGCCTTGAATTTGAGTGGTGGTTTGCGAATCGTGGTCCAACTCACGAGACGGCCGCGACCGGGGATTTGTACAGGGATCATGTCGTGACTCAAGCATGTGGCGCACGTGTCTATGCAAGATGCATCGATGGCGCCGCACTGATTACACTGATGAAAGGTCAGCATCGCGAGTGCGCTCATGATTCTCTACCAAAGATATTGACGGTACACGCCACGCCTGTTCCGCCAAGATTATGCGTCATGCCAATGCGAGCGTCAGGGCGTTGGTTCGGATGCTCGCCCCGCAACTGTTTGACAACCTCATAGATCTGTCCAATGCCTGTGGCGCCAACTGGATGGCCTTTGGCTAATAAGCCGCCACTGGGGTTGATTGCCACGTCTCCATGCAAGCCGGTGCGCTGCTCGAGTGCCCACTTTGCACCTTCACCACGCGGCACCAGGCCGAGATCTTCACTGTCGATAATTTCAGCGATGGAAAAACAGTCGTGCAGTTCAACGATGTCAATATCTTCAGGCTCAAGACCGGCCTGAGCATAGGCCTGTTGACCTGCGGCCACCGTCGCTTCAAACGAGCAAAGATCAGGATGACTGGCGATCCTTGGTGAGCCACTTGTTTGGGCAGACGCGAGTACCCGCACGTGAGGGTTGCGTTGGTGTGACAGCATTTTTTCTGCACACAACACAATCGCCGCGGCACCGTCGCTCGCGGGACAGCAGTCGAACATTTGTAATGGATCTGCAATCATGGCCGAATGTTGAATTTGCTCCAGCGAGAGCGTGGCCCCCATCTGTGCAAGTGGATTTTTCAGACCGTGACTTTTATTTTTAATCACCACCGCTGCGACCTCTTCTCGGGTCGTGCCATAACGCTCTGCATGGATGCGCCAAGCCAACCCGAACAGGCCGGGAAATGTGAGACCACTTGGACCGTCGTTTTCGTTATCCATCGCGCAGTTCAGCGCCGAGGTGACCTCCGCAGTGGAGGCGTGTGTCATCTTTTCGACACCGACCACGATCGCGACATCACACATTCCGCTGGCGATTGCGATCCAGGCATGACGAAAGGCAATCCCGCCAGAGGCGCAGGCGCCTTCGACTTTTGTACAGGGTATATTCTTGAGCCCCAACCGATCGCCAACAATGCCCGCCAACACTTCTTTGCCATTCAAGGGGCCGCTGATAAAGTTGCCAAGATACAGTGCACCGATTTCTTTGCGTTCCAAACCTGAGTCAAGAATCGCCTGTGCGGCGGCATCGACGGCGAGAGATTCGATGGGAATGGCAATGTGTTTGCCAAATGATGTCGATCCAATGCCTGCGACAAATACATCCCTCATCATGCCTCTCCTTTACTGAACGTCTTTCGCAGCTCGGTTTTCAAAATTTTGCCGTAATTATTTTTTGGCAAACTTTCGCTGAAAATATACTCGCGAGGACGTTTGAAGCGCGCCATGTTTTCAAGACACAACGTGTCCATTTCTTCGCTCGTGACGACCAGGCCAGGTTGGGTGACAACGAAGGCGACCGGTTCTTCCCCGAGATCAGGGTGCTCGCGACCCACGACCGAGACTTCCACGATCGCCGGATGACGGAGTAAGACTTCTTCGATTTCACGAGGATAAATATTGCTGCCACCACGGATGATCATGTCCTTGGAACGATCGCGAATCGTGAGGTATCCCATTTCATCCATCGTGCCGACGTCCCCCGTCCAGAGCCATCCGTCCTGGATCGTGGCCATCGTCGCTTTGACGTTGTTCCAGTAGCCGAGCATCCGTGTGTCACTGCGCGTGACGACCTCACCGAGTTCTCCTGTCGGGACATCCCGTCCGTCATCGCCGACAACTCGGACTTCGACGCCTGTGCGTGCGGTGCCACAAGAGGCGAGGCGAGCCAGATGCCGATCGTCGAGCGTGCCGATGTGATCTCGCTTTGACAAGCCAGTAATGGTCATCGGACTCTCCCCCTGTCCGTATACTTGAAAGAGCCTGGGGCCGAATAGATCGAGCGTTTGTATCAGGTCGCTGACATACATGGGACCGCCGCCATAATAGGCAGTGAGGAGATTCCCGGCGGGATTGACCAGGCCACCTGCGGAGCGAATCAGCCGCGACAGCATGGTGGGGGCCGCAAACATAGAAACTTCTGGATAGCGCTGCAGTGATTCAAAGACGATGTCGGTCGTAAACGCACTCTCAATGATTTGATGTCCCCCGCCAAATAAATGCGGCAAAGCATAGAGCCCCGAACCATGCGAGAGTGGCGCGACATGCAGCATGGTCTGACCGGGAAGGACTTGGTCGACATCTGCGCAATACTGCAGACACATAGTCATCAAATTACGATGCGACAGCATGGCACCCTTTGGCGTACCTGTTGTGCCACTTGTATAGAAAATCCACGCCAAATCATCAGGATGTCTTTCAATACAGTTGATCGGTGCGTGGTTGACATTGATTTCGTACTCAATCGTGTCAACGCTCAGGATTTCACAGGTTTGCTGTGTGTTTGAGAGCGCCTGACTCAGACCCAGACAGAGCGCGTCGCTTGTAAAAATGAGGCTGGCACCGCTGTCGAGCGCGATCGGCTTGACTTCTTTTGGATGCAGCTTGGCGTTGACCGGCACCGCACAGAGTCCAGCCACCCAAGTGGCGAACAGCACTTCCAGGAACTCACGTCTGTTTTCCATGCATAGCAGCACGCGTGCGCCAGGCTGCAAGCCTTTTGAGTGTTTCAGTGCGCCGGCGAGCCCTAAAACCCGTTTCGCTAACTCGCCAAAACGTAATGTGCGACCGTCGTGAGTGACTGCTTTTAACTCCGGGTGACTGCGCGCCCGTGTTAGAAATGGATTAGCGATGTTCATTGTTTGGATGAGTCAGCGAGCGATTGTCGGCGCGGGGTAGCGCCATAAAGAAAACCTGCACGAACTGAGCCACGGGCTCGACGGACTGATGACGCTTGGCCTGCATCAGGGCCCCCTCCCAACCTGTCCAGAAAAACTCGGCGAAAGGGCGAATATTTGTGGAGGGAAGTAGATCGCCCTCGGAGATTGCCTGTTCAAGACAGTTTGCGATGCGATTTTCCCAGCCGGACAAAACCTCTGAAATGGCCTGCCTGAAGGCGGGGTGAGTCGCGGCAAGTTCTTGCATCAGATTGCCAATCAGACAGCCACGCGTAAAGTCGAACCGTGCCATGCCCTCCATGCCATCCTCGGTGTAGCGACGCAGTCGGGACAGGGCGGGGGTGCCATCGGGTTTTAAGGTTCGATCGAGCCGTCGGTTGAAAAATTCCGCATAGTGCTTGACGACCTCGAGACCAAAGAGCTCTTTGGA
This sequence comes from Zwartia sp., assembly GCA_030653405.1. Taxonomy (GTDB): domain Bacteria; phylum Pseudomonadota; class Gammaproteobacteria; order Burkholderiales; family Burkholderiaceae_B; genus Zwartia. Next base: position 13,197 of record JAURZO010000072.1, read on the forward strand.
GGCAAAGAAGTGATAGAACGAGCCTTTGGAGAGTCCTGCGCGTTGCAAGACCGCTTCAATGCCCATGCTGGCATAACTCTGCTCGCACAGGATGACTGCGCCAGTTCGAATTAAGCGGCTACGGGTTTCTTCACGCAACTGGGTGCGTGAACGTTTGACGTCGGTCGATGACGGACTGTCTGAAGGTGCGTTGAGATAAACCATGGTTTAGCATAAACCGGTCTACTCAAAATGAATGTAAATAAATTCTAGGGACTTTCCCCTAGAATTTTTCAATCGCCGTACTTCGGATTAACGCTGAGGCATCTCGATTTTGACCTCGAGAACCTCAAGGCTATCCTGTCTGTCGAACTGGACCTTGATGTCTTCGGGGTTAATTTGCACATATTTCGAGATCACCGCCAGTAACTCCTTTTGGAGATCTGGCAGATAGTCGGGGGAGTTGTTCCCGCCACCGACGCGTTCGTGAGCCAAAATGATTTGCAGACGTTCTTTGGCAACGTTTGCGGAGGTTTTCTTCTGACCGAGTAAAAACGACAGAAATGACATCACTTACCTCCGAAGATACGCTTGAACAGGCCAGGCTTTTCGTATTCGACGAAACGCAAGGGCTTTTCCTCGCCAAGGTAGCGAGACACAACGTCGCGGTAAGCCTCGGAGACATCACTCTTTTCAATATGAATAGCTGGTAAGCCCTGGTTGGACGCTTGCAGCACGGACTCGGACTCAGGAATGACACCGATCAGCTTGATGCGCAGGATGTCCTCGATGTCTTTGAGTGACAGCATTTCGCCATCCTCGACGCGCTTTGGGTTGTAGCGGGTGAGGAGCAGATATTCCTTGATCGGCTCATCGGCCTCAACGGCACGACGTGACTTGGAGGCCAGAATGCCCAGAATGCGATCCGAGTCGCGTACCGAAGAGACTTCGGGATTGGTCACCACCAGCGCGTCATCGGCAAAATAGGCCGCAAGCAGCGCACCGGTTTCAATGCCGGCAGGCGAGTCGCACACGATGTACTCGAAACCCATGTCTTTCAGGTCATTGATGACCTTTTCCACGCCTTCTAGCGATAGTGCGTCTTTGTCGCGGGTCTGCGAAGCGGGCAAGATAAAGAGGTTTTCGAGATTTTTGTCTTTGATTAATGCCTGATTGAGGGTGGCTTCGCCCTGAATCACGTTGACGAAATCATAGACGACGCGACGCTCGCAACCCATGATGAGGTCGAGATTACGCAGGCCGACGTCAAAATCGATCACGGCTGTTTTGTGGCCACGCATGGCCAATCCTGAAGAAAAGCTGGCGCTCGTGGTGGTCTTGCCTACGCCACCCTTGCCTGAAGTCACCACCACAATTCGAGTCATGACGCGAGAACCTTTAAATGGAAATGTTAATTTTACTGCCCAAGGGCGTTGATATGTAGTGCATCTTTTTCCAGCTGAATCACGGTCGGTCGCTGATGCACTTCTGGTGAAACTTTTATGTCAATCACGCGGTAAATGCCAGCAACAGCGACGAGCTCCGCATCAAAGCCTGTCGTGAAAATACGTGCCGCGACGTCGCCGCGCGCACCTGCCATGGCTTTGCCGCGCAAGGGACCGTAGATATGAATGTTGCCATCGGCAATCACTTCCGCGCCTCGGCTGACAACGCCCATGACGATCAGGTCGCTATTGCGAGCGTAAACGCGTTGCCCGGAGCGCAGCGGACCTTTGATGACCATGGTTGGAGCAGCAGAGGGTGCTTGCTCGGGAGCAACAGCTGAGGATGTGGCAGAAGCGGAGGGTTGCCCGCCTTCGGCGGTCATCCTGTCTTTGGCAGCGTCAGTGGTTTCTGCTGCGGCGGCGGGTGTAGGCAATGCTGCCGTCACCGGTTCGGCAACCGCCGAGGCGGTCTGTGTATCCGAAGCATTGCGCGCGGGCGCTGCCGACAGGTCGACAGGCGTTAAACCGCAAGCCTGAGCGCCTTCGAGGTTCTCACCTTGGGCAACAACGCCAATCACAGGCAACTTGTGTTTGCGAAAGGCCTCAATCAGGGGAGGCCATTCGATCACTGCCTCTAAGCGCGTGGCGTCGATCACGACCGGTTCATTCTCAAAAAAGGAGCCGGCATCGGCCATGCGTTTTTTGAGCGCTTTGATCAGGTCTTTGGTGTCGGCGGACTGAAGCACCACACGGATTGCGTAAAGTGTGGCGCTTTTAAATTCTAGGGGGGAGAGTTCGGTCGTCATTGGCGAGGATCATACCCTACCTAGCTGGCGCTCGCCCAGGTGTCTTTGAGGGTCGTGACGCGATTGAATACGGGTCTTTGCGCCGTCGAATCCTGAGCATCAATGACAAAGTAGCCTAGACGTTCAAATTGCAAAACGATCCCGGGTTCGAGCGACGTACCGGGTTCGAGCCAGGCTTGAACGGTTTGCACCGACTTGGGGTTGATATAGTCCAGAAAGTCGCCTTCGCCGGCGTCGGGAAAAGGCTCCGTGAACAGTCGGTCATAGAGTCTGATTTCGGCTGGAACGGCGGTGGCGGCGCTGATCCACGTCACATTGCCCTTGACCTTGACGGCATCCGAGCCAGGCGTGCCGCTCTTTGTCTCCGGGTTGAACTCCGCATGCACCTCGATGATGTTGCCATGTTCGTCTTTCAAGCAACCGGTGCAGGTCACGACATAGCCATATTTCAGTCGTACCGAATTACCAGGGAAAAGCCTAAAATATTTCTTAGGTGGGACTTCTGCAAAATCTTCGCGCTCGATCCAGACTTCGCGCGTCAGCGGAAATTCCCGTTGTCCCGCAGCCGGATCGTGTGGATTGCGTGGTGCATGGCACAGTTCGACGTGATGTTCAGGAAAATTGGTGATCACCAGCTTGAGCGGATCCAGAATCGCAACCGAGCGTGGTGCGAGTGGATCCTGAACTTCACGCAGGGCCTGATCGAGCAAACTGTAGTCAATGCGCGAATTGGACTTGGAGACCCCCGTGCGCTCGCAAAACAGCCGTAACGCCGGAGCGGTGTAGCCACGACGACGCAAACCCGCGATCGTGGGCATGCGCGGGTCGTCCCACCCATTGACATGGCCTTCTTTGACCAGTTGCAAGAGCTTGCGCTTGCTGGTGACGATGTAGCTGATGTTCAGACGGGCAAACTCGTACTGGTGGGGCAGAGGCAAGGCAAACTTGCCGAGCTCTTGCAAACGATTGAGTGTCCAGTCGTAAAAAGGCCGCTGATCTTCGAACTCCAGCGTACAAATGCTATGCGTGATCCCTTCCAGCGCATCCTCGATCGGATGCGCATAGGCGTACATCGGGTAGATACACCATGTTTTACCGGTTCGGTGATGTTCCGCGTGGCGAATACGGTAAAGCACGGGATCGCGCATGTTGATGTTGGGCGAGGCCATGTCGATCCGCGCGCGCAAAGCCATGCTGCCGTCAGGATGTTTACCTTCGCGCATTTCGCGCAACAGACGCAGCGAATCAGCTGCAGGACGATCCCGGAACGGCGAGTTTTTGCCAGGTTCGGTCAGCGTCCCACGCATCGCACGCATCTGCTCGGGACTCTGTTCGTCCACATAGGCATGGCCGGCCGCGATCAGCGCCTCGGCGAACCCATACATCTCCTCAAAATAGCTGCTGGCGAAGTAGAGGTGCTCCCGACCGTCGATATTCCAGTCAAACCCCAGCCATTTCACCGCGTCAATGATGGCATCAACGTACTCTTGCTCTTCTTTTTCCGGATTGGTGTCGTCAAAACGCAGATGACACACGCCACCGTAGTCACGCGCCAAACCAAAATTCAAACAAATGCTTTTTGCATGACCAATATGCAGGTAGCCGTTGGGTTCGGGGGGGAACCGTGTACGGATGCGCGCGGTGTCGAGGCCGCCAGTGGCCTGGACCTGTGCGGAACCAGGATGACCGGCCCAGCGTTTACCTGCGAAGCGCTGGGAAGCCAGATCCGCTTCGATGATGTTGCGCAGAAAATTAGTTGTAACGGGGGCGTTGGTTTCAGTGGTCATACAGAGATTTGTGAGCAGCTATAACAAGCAATAGACACACATTTTGCCATGAGGCGCCCCAAAGGACGTGGCGGTCGGGAAAATCCCCCTACTTTGTTCCTCTACAATCCCACCATGTTGTTCAAAAAAGTCACGCATGTCTGAGCTCAGCGCGATCGCCTCAGCCTCATCTTCCCCGCACGACCCTTCATCACGCCCCCGTGAATTGGGCGCAGGGGAAGTGCTGTCCAGAGTGTTTGGCTACGAATCTTTTCGCGGCGATCAGCAGGCGATAGTCGAGCATGTCATCGCGGGCGGAGACGCGCTGGTGCTGATGCCCACAGGTGGAGGCAAGTCCCTGTGCTATCAGGTGCCTGCCCTTGTCCGCGCAGGCACCGGGATTGTGATTTCCCCCCTGATCGCTCTGATGCAGGATCAAGTCGATGCGCTCACGGAGCTGGGTGTGCGGGCGGCGTTCCTAAACTCCACGCAGGACTGGCAGGATACGCGCGACGTTGAACAGGCTTTTTTAAAGGGCGAACTGGATTTGCTCTATGTCGCACCCGAACGTCTGCTGACCGACCGCTGCTCTCAGTTACTTGAGCGCGGCAAGATTGCTTTATTCGCCATCGATGAGGCGCACTGTGTTTCGCAGTGGGGCCATGATTTTCGTCCCGAGTACTTAGGACTGTCAGTGCTGCACGAGCGTTGGCCTGACATCCCCCGGATCGCGCTGACGGCCACCGCAACGGATGTGACGCGCCGCGAAATTGCCCAGCGACTCTCGCTCGGAGAGGCGCGGCATTTTGTCGCCAGTTTTGACCGACCCAATATTCGCTACAACATTGTTGAAAAACAGGATGTCCGCAAGCAACTCCTGCAATTGCTCAAGCGTGAACATGCCGGTGATGCTGGGATTGTGTACTGCCTGTCCCGCAATAAAGTCGATGACACGGCCGCCTTTTTGTGCGCGCAAGGGATCGAGGCGTTGCCCTATCACGCCGGGCTCGGCGCGCAGGTGCGTGCGCAAAACCAGTCTCGCTTTTTACGCGAGGATGGCATTGTGATGGTCGCGACCATCGCGTTCGGCATGGGCATTGATAAACCGGATGTCCGCTTTGTGGCGCATATCGATATGCCAAAGTCCGTCGAAGGTTACTACCAGGAGACGGGGCGGGCGGGCAGGGACGGGTTGCCGGCGACGGCGTGGCTTGCGTATGGTTTGCAGGACGTGGTGCAACAGCGCCGGATGATCGATGAGTCGGCCGGTGATGATGCGTTCAGGCGCCGGCTAGGGACTCAGCTCGATGCAATGCTTGGCATGTGCGAGGCGATTGCCTGTCGTCGACAGCGGTTGCTGCAGTATTTTGGTCAACGGATTGAGCCGTGTGGCAATTGTGACAATTGCTTGCAGCCGCCCGAGGCCTGGGATGGCACGGTAGCCGCTCAGAAAATGTTGTCCGCCATTTATCGGCTCATGAAAGAGCGTGGCCAACGCTACGGTGCGGGTCACTTGATCGATATTTTGCGCGGTAAATCAACGCCCCGCGTCTTGGAAAACGAGCACGAAAAACTCTCTGTGTTCGGGGTGGGGCAGGATATTTCCGAGCAAGCTTGGCGTAGCGTGTTGCGCCAACTGCTCGCCCACGGACTCTTAGTGGTGGACCAAGAGGGTTACGGTACGCTCGCGTTGACCGAAGAAAGCCGTGCGGTGCTCAAGGGTGAGCGCACCCTGATGCTCCGGCGAGAAGCAGACCGGGTCGCGCGCAATCCTGTCGGGAGGCCGAGCGCGCTACAGCCCGATCTACCCGCGGGCGCGCAGGAAATATTCCAGGCGCTGCGGCATTGGCGCGCGGACATTGCGCGCAGTCACGGTGTGCCGGCTTACGTCATTTTTCATGATGCGACCTTGCGGGAGATTGCTCTGGCTAAACCGGACAATCTAGACGCGCTTGGGCATGTCAACGGAGTCGGTGCACGCAAGCTTGAGGCTTACGGCGCGTTGATCCTCAAGTGCATTGCTGAGTCTGATATCAGGTAAACAGCGGACCGTCTGTTGGGGGTACCTTGGGAGGGGTCAAACCCAAGTGTCGCCAGGTGGTTTGTGTCGCCATCCGACCACGCGGAGTACGTTGCAAATACCCATGCTGGATCAAATAAGGCTCGATGACATCTTCAATGGTGTCACGCTCCTCGCCAATCGCGGCGGCAAGGCTGTCCACCCCGACGGGGCCGCCATCGAATTTATGGATAATGGCTTCGAGCAGTTTGCGATCCATCAGGTCCAGTCCTTGTGGATCGACTTCAAGCATCGAGAGCGCGGCATTGGCCACGGCGGCGTCAATCGTACCGTTCGCTTTGACTTGTGCGTAGTCCCGCACCCGGCGCAGCAGGCGATTGGCAATCCGGGGCGTGCCCCGGGCGCGTCTGGCCACCTCTGAAGCACCATCCGGCGTAATCGGGACCTGCAGCAGGCCGGCACTTCGTGTTGCGATCCGAGTGAGTTCTTCGGGTGTGTAAAACTCCAGCCTTGATACGATGCCAAAACGGTCCCGCAAGGGGTTGGTCAGCATACCGGCGCGTGTCGTCGCACCGACGAGGGTAAAAGGCTGCAGATCCAGTTTCACGCTGCGCGCAGCGGGTCCCTCACCGATCAGAATATCGATCTGAAAATCTTCGAGTGCGGGATAGAGGATTTCCTCCACGACGGGTGATAAACGGTGTATTTCGTCAATAAACAGGACGTCATTGCGTTCCAGATTGGTCAGCAAAGCGGCCAGATCACCGGGACGTTCCAACACGGGCCCTGAGGTTTGACGCATATTCACCCCCATCTCGTGGGCGATGATGTGTGCCAGAGTTGTTTTACCCAAGCCAGGCGGGCCAAACAACAGGACGTGATCGAGTGACTCCTGACGATTGCGCGCAGCAGAGATAAATATCTGCAATTGCTCGCGTACCCGTTGCTGACCGACGTATTCCTCAAGGGCGCGCGGACGCAACGCCCGTTCGATGGTTTCTTCGTTAGGGGTCGTCGCCTGAGGCGTGACGAGACGCGAGGCCTCGGCGCGGGAACTGAGAGAATCAGACTGTATGGCCATTCATGAACGAAAAAAATTACCCGTTAGACATACGGTATGCGCATTGAAGTCCGGACAATCGTACACTATCTAGCATCCCAGAACTGATCATGAGAGGAAAGCGATGTCCATTGTGTTGCCAACATACGAAGATGTGGTTCATGCGTCCGAGACGCTTAAGGGTGTTGCGCACCGCACACCGGTCATGACGTCTGCGACCGCTGACCGGATGACGGGCGCACGCGTATTTTTCAAATGCGACAACTTGCAGCGCATGGGCGCTTTCAAGTTTCGCGGTGCGTATAACGCCATTGCGAATCTTTCCCCGGAGCAGCGTCGTGCCGGGGTGCTGACCTTTTCATCGGGCAATCACGCCCAGGCGATCGCCTTGGCTGGCAAATTACTCGGTGTCGCCACTACCATCATCATGCCGCTGGATGCGCCAGCAGCCAAGAAAGCCGCTACGCAAGAATATGGCGCGACTGTCGTCAGCTACGACCGTTATAAAGAAAATCGCGACGATATCGCGCGCGAAATGCAGAAAAAAACGGGTATGGCATTGATCCCTCCTTATGACCATCTGCATGTGATTGCGGGGCAGGGTACGGCCGCCAAAGAACTGTTCGAGGATGTTGGCGAACTCGACTATTTGCTGGTGTGTCTGGGTGGTGGAGGCCTGCTTGCGGGGAGTGCACTGTCCGCAAGTGCGTTAAGTCCAAAGTGCAAGGTGTATGGCGTCGAGCCCGAGGCGGGCAATGACGGTCAGCAGTCCCTGCGAAAAGGCGAGGTCGTGCATATTGATCCCCCGCGTTCGATCGCCGATGGCGCACTGACCCTTTACCTCGGTCAATTGACGTTTGGCGTGATCAAGCAGCGCGTCACCGATATTTTGACCGTGACGGATCCTCAGCTCCTCAAGGCGATGCGATTCTTTGCTGAACGGATGAAGCTGGTCGTCGAGCCCACGGGGTGTCTGGGTGCGGCGGCGCTTCTGGAGGGTGTTCTCCCCATCGAAAAGGGCGCCCGCGTTGGCGTCATCATCAGTGGTGGTAATGTAGACTTGAAGGCTTATGCAGGATTTCTGACTCAAGCCTGAGTTTTTTCGGAGTAGTCCATGCGTGTTCTAGTCATTGGTGGTGCAGGTTTTCTTGGGCGACAGATTGTCGGTCGTCTGGTGGCCGAAGGCCATGTGGTGCATGTCCCCACGCGACAGTTTCAGCACGCGCGTCCATTATTGGTTCATCCCACTGTGACGGTCATGGAAGCCAATATTCATGATGATGCCACGCTGAACCGCCTGGTCAACGGCTGTGACGTCGTGCTGAATCTGATCGGTATTTTGCATAGCCGCGCCGGGCAGCCGTTTGGACCGGATTTTGATCTTGCGCATGTTCAATTGCCCGGGCGTGTGGCCAAAGCTTGTCTGGCGCATGGGGTTAAGCGCTTGATTCATGTGAGCGCGTTGGGGGCAGATGCACAGGCACCCAGTGGTTATTTGCGCTCCAAAGCGGCAGGTGAGCAGGCGATTCGGCAAGCCTATGCTGCCGCCAACAGCGATGCTTATACGATTTTCAGACCGTCGGTCGTGTTTGGTCCCGAAGACCAATTTATGAATATGTTCGCCCGGCTCGCCCGCTTTTTCCCGGTTTTGCCGATTGCGGGTGCTGAGGCCAAGATGCAGCCTGTTTATGTGCTGGATGTGGCCCAAGCTGTTTTGAACACCCTGGGACAGCCTTGGGCGTGCGGTCAAACGTTTGAGTTGGCAGGCCCGCGTGTATACAAGCTTGGTGAGCTGGTCGAGTTGGCGGCACTCTGGAGCGGCCATCCTCGTCCCGTGATTGCCTTGCCAATGTCAATCGGGCGAATGCAGGCTTGGTTTTTTGAGCGTCTGCCGGGTCAGCCTTTAATGTCTCGCGACAATCTTGCCTCCTTGAGCGTCGATAACATCAGCACGGAACCAATGAATCCTTTGCTTGGCATCGTGCCGACCGCACTTGAGTCGATCGCACCGGTTTATCTCAAGCCTACTGCTTGATCCAGCATTTATTTCAGGTAAAACAACATGACCACAACAAAACAAGGTAAAGCGCTCAACATTAAAGACTCACGTATCCTGATCGCGGGTGCGGCCAGTTTGGTGGGATCCCACACCGCCGATCTGCTTCTAAAAGAAGGCGCGCGCGAAGTTCTCCTGCTGGACAATTTTGCTTTTGGCTCGATGGAGGCCATCAAGCATTTGCAGGATGATCCGCGCGTAAAGATCGTGCGCGCTGATTTGATGAGGTTGCCGGATTTGTTGATGGCGACTGAGGGTGTTGACGGTGTGGTGCATCTCGCAGCCTACATGACACTTGGTTTTTCCCAAACGCCTTGGCAGGCTGTCGATGTGAACATCCGTGGCGCGCAAAACATGCTTGAAGCATGTCGCGTCAATCAGGTTAAAAAAATCATCTTCGCCTCGTCGAACGCTGTCTATGGTTACGGCTCAGGGATCAAGGGTGCGCTCTCAGAAGATATTCCTTTCCACTCTGTCGGAGCCCCTCCGGCGGCCATTCTGTATGGCGCTTCTAAAATAATGGGCGAGCAGTTGTGTCGCCACTATCACCAGACCTTTGGTCAGGATTATGTTGTGTTGCGCTACTCCACCGTTTACGGCGAGCGTCAACATTACCGCGCGGCTAATTCGTTGTACATCATGGAAACTTACGACTTGGTGCGCAAAGGTCAGGCGCCCGTATTGCCGGGTGATGGCAAGGATACGAAGCACTTCGTTCATGTGTCGGATGTCGCACGCGCGAACCTCGCGGCACTCCAAAGCACGGCGACTGATGTGGCTGTCAACGTTTCAGGTCCCGCACCGATTACAACTGGCGAACTCGTCAGCTTGGTGCTTGAATATTGCAAGAGCGATCTCAAGCCGGAAGTGCGTCCCGATCCACCAGGCAAGGTGCGTCTGACCTCTGGTGGCGCTTTTCATATTCCGCATGACAAGGCGGGTGAGGTGATTGGATGGCAGCCTGTCGTGCAGATGCGCGAAGGGGTGACGCGTTTGTTGGCATGGCGCGAGCAGCAGGAAAAGCTTGGCTAATCAGATCAGAATGACGATGCGCAACTGAGTATATTGAGTGCGCAAACGATAAGAGTTTAAAAGAGGAGACGGTTATGACATTAAATCGCCTGTTGGCTATATGCGCTGTACTGGTAGGAGCTAGTTTGTCAGGTGCGGCGTTTGCACAGACTTATCCGCAAAAAGCGGTCACCATCGTGGTGCCCTACCCAGCGGGCGGCGCGACCGATGTGATTGGCAGGATGGTGGCTGAAAAACTCCCCGCTGTCTGGAGTCAGCCGGTTGTCGTCACCAATCGTCCGGGTGCGGGGACGACCGTGGCGGCCGAGTCAATCGCTCGCGCACCCGGTGATGGCTATACGCTCTTCATCACCACTGCCGCGCACACCATCAGCGCAAGCCTCTACAGCAAGTTGAAATATGATCCCGTTAAGGATTTCGCGCCGATCACGTTGATTTCCACGATACCTTTAGTGATGGTGGCCAATCCGACCTTACCGGTCAACAATCTGCAAGAGTTGATTCAGTATGCCAAAGCTCAGAAAAATGGTCTGACGATGGCGTCAACTGGTAATGGTACGCCGCAGCATTTAGCTGGCGAGCTCTTCAAGGCCAAGACTGGGACACCCTTGACACACGTGCCCTACAAAGGCGACACACCAATGTTGACCGATTTGATCGGCGGACAGGTGCAGGTTGCTTTTGTCACACTGTCCGCAGCCTTGCCATACATTAAGTCTGGCAAACTTCGCCCCATCGCCTTGGCGCATGACAAACGTGTGGGTGCCATCGCCAATGTACCGACGATGACAGAAGCAGGCTTGCCCGGGTTCACGGCAGCCACATGGTTTGGCATTTATGGCCCGGGAACGATGAATGATGCGCTACGTCAGAAAATTTCCGCCGACATCCAGAAAATCGTCGCTGAGCCTGGCATGACACAAAGACTGATTGATATGGGGGGTGATGTGAATAACAGCACGCCCGAGGCTTTTCAAAAAGTCATTGATGCCGAGCTCAAAAACTGGTCTGAAGCCGTTCGTCTGTCAGGCGCGCGCGTGGATTAACGAAACGTGACGTTGACGACGCACAGCTTTAACGAGGTTCAGCTTTAACGACGCACAGCATTGACGAAGCGCAGCTCTAACGAATCGCGACTAAGGCTTCGTCAATAGATTTACGAAGCAGGCTGACAATTTGATCTATGTCCTGTTCGCTCGCGATGAAAGGCGGAGCGACCAAGACGTGATCACCGCGTTGGCCGTCAATCGTGCCACCCATTGGGTACACCAACAGACCATTCTGAAAAGCGATCTGTTTGAGCACGGCATGTAGTTTTTTCGCGTGATCGAAAGGCGTTTTGGTGGCGCGGTCCTCTACAAACTCGACGGCCATGAAGAGACCACGACCACGAATATCTCCGACATGTGGATGGTCTCCGAGTGCTGCCTTCAGCGTTTGCGTCAGGTAGGTGCCGCGCGCTTGTACTTGCTCGAGTAAACCGTCGCGCTGGATCACACGTTGTACAGCGAGTGCCGCCGCGGACGCAATGGGGTGCCCCAAGTAGGTATGACCGTGCTGGAACATTCCGCTTTTTTTGCGCAGGGCCTCGATCACATGGGTGCGAGCGAGCAGGGCGCCGATCGGCTGATAGCCTCCTCCGAGGCCTTTGGCAATCACGACGATGTCAGGTAGTGCGTGATCTTGCTCGAACGCGTACAGTGAGCCTGTACGCCCCATCCCGCACATCACTTCGTCTGCAAGATAAAGAATGCCGTATTTGTCGCACAGTGCTCTCACGCCTTGCAAATAGCCGGGGGTTGGGGGCACGGCTCCCGCCGTCGCGCCCACCACCGTTTCTGCACAAAAGGCGATGATGCGCTCTGGCCCGGTGGCGAGGAAGGTCTGTTCGATTTCCACGAGAAGTCGGCGGGTGTAATCGTCTTGAGATTCATGAGGCAGACGATCTCGATACTCGAAACATGGCGCCACGCGTGGCACTTCCATGAGAAGAGGCGCAAAAGGCTTTCGTCGCCATTCGTTACCGCCTACGGCGAGCGCTCCGAGCGTATTGCCATGGTAGCTCTGCCGGCGTGAGACAAAAACGGTACGCTCTGGTTGACCAATTTCGACAAAATACTGTCTCGCGAGCTTGAGTGCGGCCTCAATCGCCTCAGAGCCGCCTGACACAAAATACACCTCGCTGAGATCGCCCGGTGCGTGTTCGATCAGATGATCAGCAAGTTGCTCGGTGACTTCAGAGGTAAAAAAGCCTGTATGGGCATAGGCCAGTTTGTCGATCTGTGCGTGCATGGCCGCTAACACGTCTGGATGGCCGTGTCCCAAGCATGACACTGCAGCTCCACCACTCGCATCAATATATTTTTTATGATCTTGATCAACAATATAAATCCCGTCTGAGCTTGCCGCGACCGGTGGTGTGTGGCGTAACGAGCGATGGATGATGTGTGTCATCATGGCCTATGTCCTTATCTTGACAATCCCTTGAGTGCTTGTCTGATCGCATCCGAGATGTTGAGTCCCTCGGGGAGTCCCTTGGTGGCTGCGAGTGCTTCGCGCTCAGAATATCCGAGTGTCGTGAGCGCGTGCATGACATCGCTTTGTGTGTTGGACGCATTGTTCGTTTGCGCGTTGAGCGTATGCCCCAAGTCTGCGCCGAGCTTGCCTTTCATTTCAAGCAGCAGTCGTTCAGCTGTCTTTTTTCCGATCCCGGGCACGCGCATCAGTCGCGCGGGCTCTTGAAGTGTGATCGCCTGTGACAGCTCCTCCACGGACATGCCTGATAAGACGGCCAACGCTGTTCGCGCGCCAATACCGCTGACTTTTACAAGCTCCCGAAAGGTCGCGCGCTCTTGTGCCGTGGCAAAACCAAAAAGAATATGTGCGTCTTCGCGAACGGTCAGATGCGTCAGTAACGTCACTTGCGCACCCAGCTCGGGGAGTGCGTAAAACGTTGTCATGGATACATCGATTTCATAGCCCACGCCTTGCACATCAAGTCCGATTCGCGCAGGCGTTTTATCAAATAAGGT
>JAURZO010000081.1 GCA_030653405.1 Zwartia sp.
ACAAGGTGCGTTTTTAAACGCACAGCGAAATCACTCGCCGCCTGAGTAGATTTTCCTAATGCTTTCTCAGCGAGGTTGGCATAATTTTCTTTTGAGACAGGGCCGCAAAATGAGAGTGAAGGCAGAACGACCAAATTGAAAGGGGCTGCACCACTCTGCATTTTTGAAATCAGAGTATTGCAGCGATTTAAGTTGCCTTCAAAGTCGTTTTCGTCGATGCGGTACTGCACTGCTGCCGCGTTGACTTTCGAGGCAGATTTAGTCGCAGCACTATCTGTTGGCGCCCGGTAAAACGCGAGATCTTTATACAACTCGGGTCGTCGACGCTCGAGCGTCCTCTTTTGATCATTATCGAAACGTGCGGGATCGATCATTCCATAAATGATTGATGGTTTGTTAGTCATTGTTTTTGTGTAGTCCGTCGCCGAGGCGTGGGCGATCCGCTCGCCGTCCGCTTGCCAGATCGAAGCGGAGCCGCCATAAGTCACAGTCACACCCGTTGTCGGATTACTCTCGGCATTGTTACGGTCTGCCGCAATCATTGCGAGCCCATTCCACGCGCTTTGGTGCTGAACTGCAGCGATGGTGGAGTGTTTGCCAGCGGCTTGTTCGCCGAGTTGGGGCAGCAGGCGATCGGAGGAGCAAATATACGCGATCATGTCACAACCTTTTAGGGCGGCCACACGAGCAGGTTCCCAATAGGTGTCGTCGTAACAAATGATCATTGTGATGCGACCGAGTTCAGTCTCGAATACAGGATAGCCCGTATTGCCGGGGACGAACCACAAAACATCAGAAGGATTTAAGCCATTTTTCCGGTATTTTCCAACGAGTCCGTTGGGACCAATGAGCGCACCCGTGTTGTAAGTCAAGCCTGTATCACGATCAATTTCAGCGATACCGATGGCGACATAACAGTTGTATTTTTTTGTCACGGTTAAAAGCGAATCTGTTGTCTTGCCTGGCACCGTATCCATGTATGGCAAAAATTGCTCCAGATCGCGATAGATATATCCAGAAACAGCGGCCTCAGGCATCACAATCAGACGTGCACCGTTTTTAGCGGCCTCTTGGGCAATCGCGGTCGCTGCAACAATATTTTTATCAAGTTCCATAAATTCTGGGTTGAACTCAATCGCGGCGACTTTAAAAGGTTCTTTCAAAACAGGCATCGTTATTCCTTGCTGATGAGGTCATGCGGACATATCTGAATCTTCGTTTGGCCACTTTGGTGACGGCCAATTTCGAAGAACGCTTGTTACGTAAAGCGCGGCGGAAGTCAGGGTCGCACCAAAGGTGGCGATATAAAAATTGGTCGTGATAGTCAGTCCATAAAAAACGAGGCTACCAAGAATGAGCGCCGTCGCAAACCAGTGCGCCTGACTAAAAACGGCTGAACGGTGACGCGTCAGGGCATCAAGCGCCATCCCGCCGACAGTGGCAGTCAAGACACCACACAAAATAATCGAAATAAAGGGCACCCCATGAATGAGTGCTTTTTGGCAACCAATAGAAATCAGCAATCCGATCGCAATCCCTCGAAGGACGAGGTATGGGATTTTCATTGAAATGAATTTATAAAAAAAGATGGCACCGAGTATGGATGCGAACAAAATCCAAGGAAAATAGTACGGGCCGGTAATGGCCACTGGCTCCAAGCCTAACAAGAGATCGCGGACAATTCCTCCAGCCGCTCCGCCCAAAATGCCGGCAAATAGTGTGCCTGATATCGGCACATTACGACTGCGAGCGGTTGCCGCACCGTAAACTGCCGTTGTAGCCATTGCAAATACGTCGACCCATAATGGCAACGTTGGCATTGTTTCTACCATTGTGCGACTCTCAAAAAGTGACGGTTTTATTTGGTGCGCAATAGCTGCTTGTCGCCGCCGATTACAAGCGTTTAATCATTCGCCTTGATCTGCGGCGAAGTGTACTCGTGACCATATTTGACTGCAACCATGCTGTTGCTCATCTTTCGTTACCCTCAATTATTAGTCAAGGTAAAGCGCAATCGGTTTACACCTCACCTTGATCCGCCTACACTCGGTCGTAAAAAAATCAATCTCAATCGAGTCGGAGACTCATAACATGAACAGATTCGCAGGAAAAGTGGCCTTGGTCGTTGGTGCTGGGTGTGTGGGTCCAGGATGGGGCAATGGTCGTTCTATGACCGTCAGGCTCGTCGAGGAGGGCGCGCGTGTTTTTGCCGTCGACTTCAATCCTGAGAATTTGGCTGAAACGATTACGCGTGCTGGTGATGCTGCGAGCTCGATTGAGACCTATATTTGTGACGTCACCAACTCTAAAAGCGTTCAAGGCATGGTGAATGCTTGTATTGAGAAATTTGGCACGATCGATATTTTGATTAATAACGTGGGTGGCTCCGCGCGAGGCGGTCCCGATGATATGGCCGAGGAGGTATGGGATCAGCAGATAGCGCTCAATCTAAAAAGTGTGTTCCTTACATCCAAGTATGTATTGCCAGTCATGAGGAAAAACAAAAGTGGTGCTATCGTCAATATGGCGTCCTCAGCAGGAATACGCTGGACAGGTAGTGACCAAGTCGCTTATGCCGCCTCCAAGGCAGGTGTGTTGCAGATGTCAAAAGTCATGGCTGTTCAATATGCTAGTGACGGTATCCGTGTCAACACCGTTGTGCCAGGTCAACTACACACGCCGATGGTTGAGTTCAGAATTGCGAAGCAGCGCGCAGGTGGTGATGTTGAAGCGTTGTTGGCGCAGCGCGTCAGCCGCATCCCTCTTGGTTTTATGGGTGATGGGCGAGACTCAGCAAGCGCCGCTTTATTTCTCGCAAGCGATGAAGCGCGCTTTATCACTGGCACAGAAATTGTTGTCGATGGAGGTATGACGGCACGCTGTGATTAATCCGTTGCACTGATTGCTTAGGCAGTATCTGATCATTCTGAATAGAAATTTTTAAAAATGAAACTTATCCAGTCACCCCATACGCCGGCTCCTGCCGGTCACTACAGTCACGCCGTCGAAGCGGGTGGTTTGATTTTTGTGTCGGGCGTATTGCCTGGCAAAGCGGCCGAGGGTGAGGACGATCATTTTGAACGTCAGGTACGTGCGTGCTTTAAACACTGTGCCAATATTCTTAAGGCTTCCAACACCACGCTAAACGATGTGGTGCAGTGCACAGCGTATATTGTTGGTGTTGAAAATTGGCCGCAGTTTAATGCCATCTACGCAGACATTTTTGGTGCGCATAAGCCGGCACGAGCAGTCGTGCCCGTGCCGGAATTGCATTATGGTTTTATGGTCGAAATACAGCTGGTGGTGGAAAGGCAAGCTTAAGAAAATTTATTCTTGAAGCTTTCGATAGAGCTCTCCACCAGGCCCTTTACGTCACGGATGCGACCGCCGAGGAGTGCCTTGGCGCTATAGGTTGCCATGCCAACGACGTTCGCGGTACTCACGGTTGGAGGCATGACGAGCTCGTAACGATTGGTGTGCACATCAAGCAGGGCGGGACCAGGATGAGATAAAAAGTCCTGTACTGCTTGCTCCAGATCCGAGGTTTTTGTGACCTCGAAACCCTTTAGGCCCACAGCTTCCGCGATCTTGGCAAAACTTGGATTCTTAAGATCCGTGTAATTGTTCAAGAGACCCTCGGTCTTCATTTCCATCTCGACAAAGTCCAAGGCGCCGTTGTTGAGCACAGCGATTTTGATGGGAAGATTTTCCTGATGAATCGTCAGTAAATCACCCATCAGCATCGCTAGACCACCGTCACCCGACAGGCAAATGACTTGTCGGTCCGGGTAGGCTTTCTTGAGGCCAAGCGCCATTGGCATCGCATTCGCCATCGTAGCGTGGCGCAAGCTAATCATTGTTCTGCGCTTGCCGTTGGTTTTGAAGTGCCTCAGGGCCCAGACCATGGCCGTCCCCGTATCGGCAGCGAACAAAGCATCGTCGTCCGCATATTTGCTGAGCAAGCTGGTCAGATACTGTGGGTGGATCACACTGCCGTTACCTGGCTGTTCTTCAGCCTCGAGTGTTGCGTCAGTCTTCTTGCGTGTCTCCAGGCACTCTTTCAGGAAACTGTCATCAGTACGCTCCTGCAAGAGAGGCAGTAGCGCTTCGAGAGATGCAATCACATCGCCCTCAAGTCCGAGTGTGACAGGATGACGACGTCCGAGCCGACTTGCGTCACGGTCGATCTGAACGATCTTGGCGTGTTGGGGATAGAACTGACCCCAAGCAAAATCCGCACCGAGTAACAGCAACGTATCGCACTCGGTCATCATATGAAAGCCCGAGTGCACACCCAATAAGCCGGTCATGCCAAGGTTGTAAGGGTTGTCGTATTCGACAAAGTCTTTTGCGCGCGAAGTGTGCGCGATGGGTGCTTTGAGTTTTTTGGCCAAGGCAACGAGGAGATCGTGCGCGCCTTGACAGCCAGCACCTGCATAGATACCAATTTTTTTACCCTGGGCAATGATCGAAGCCGTTTGTTTGAGCTCCTCATCGGAGGGTCGACGTACCGGATTTGGAAAATGAACTGAAAATGGGACGCTATCCTTGACTTCGGTGCTGCTAATGTCGACCGGCAGAATAATCACTGCTGGTCCTCTTTTGCTGATAGCCGCCTGGCAGGCGAGTACGGCGATACGTCTTGCCTGTTCGGCGTTGTAGACTTGCTCACAGAATACAGAACAGTCAGAAAAAACTTTTCCGAAGTCGACTTCCTGGGGCATATCCAGCCCAAGGCTCATCGTATCCAGTTGGCTGGCAATTACGATCAGCGGAGCATGATTACGATGTGCTTCATAGACGCCATTGATCAAATGTAGGCTGCCTGGTCCGCAAGAACCAGCGCAACCTGCCAGTACTCCACTCATATAGGACTCGGCACCGGCAGCAAAGGCGCCGACCTCTTCGTGTCGGGTGTGTACCCACTCAATACTACTTTTTGATATGGCATCGGTGACATGATTGAGCGTGTCACCCACCACACCATAGATGTGTTTGACCCCCGCTGATTCTAGGACTTCAATGATCACTTGGGCGGCATTTTTACTCATGGTGTCATCCTAATCAAAAAGGTGGGTACAGGCTGCTTAGTATGCCATTAATGAGTTTACTTTCGGAGAATATGTGAAGCGGCTCAAGTGATGGTTGGCCGCAGCTTGGTCAGTGAGCGGAGTATTTAATGCTTAATCAGGCCGTTGTTACGGGGTATGCCATTGCCATCAAGCTTTGCTTCAAATATTTTCCATGAAATAGTCGAGTCAGCGTCAATGGTCATCTCGACAGCCCATCCGGTGTTTGTGTCGTCTGTGTCAAAACTGTCAAAAACAAAATTCCCAAGACTATAAAAAATAGTTTTACCTTTGTAGACCTCGATGTTTTGTGTGACGTGAGGATGACCTCCTATCACCGCATCAGCACCGCTATCTATCATCAGATGCGCAAGTGTCACTTCATTGATTGAGGCGAATTTTTGATTTTCCCAGCCCCAGTGGGGGTAGGTGATCACAATATCGGCTTTGTGGATTTCGCGTGCATTCTTGATATCAGCGCGAACATAATCATCCTCGGCCCAGGCACTGCCGGGTCGATCATCCAGTGCTTCGAAACTTCTGGGAAAAAATAAGTTGTAGCCAAGGATCGCAATCCTCTTGCCTTTGATATCGAAGAGCACCGGCTCATGCGCGGAACGAATGTCTTTACCTCCGCCAAAATATTTTATTCCGGCTTCATCAAGGAGGTCGAGCATCTTGGAAAAAGCTTCTGGACCATAATCACCACTATGATTGTTGGCGAGAGAGACTGCGCTGAAATAATTTTTAATCAGAGGCAATACACGAGGATGAGCTCTCAGCGTAAAGGGTTTTTCCTCTTTGATTCCGGTTGTCCCGACGACGCACTCAAGGTTGCCGATGGTGAGGTCTGCTGACTTGAATAAAGAAGAAAAGGAAGCAAACGGATCTTTGCCTTCCTCAATGTATTTGCCAGGTAGGTCGTCGAGCATAATGTCACCGACAAATACGATTTTGATCGACTCGGTTTGGGCGTAGACACTGCCCGTATGGAGCAGCAACATAATGAGTATCGCGCGTATCCATTTCGCCATGTTCATCACCGTTGGCACGTCTTGATGCAATGAAAAAGAAGTTCGCGTTCGTCGGCAGCATCGTAGACACGATGCTGACCAAAATCTTGCGGACATGTAGAGGAAGAGCTCTTGAAGTCTTGAAGCGTGAGCAATACGAACCTATCTTTTGGGGTGTGGTAAATGTAGGCTTTGAACTTGCTGAGCTCAGTTAAATATTGGCCCGCAAAGCGAAAGCCTCCTGGTAGATCGATCTTGGTCACTGAGTAAATATCTGTGCTGGGTTTGATCTCGAGTTGCGGCTTCTCGTCGTTCACATCAAAGGTGCAAGTGATACGCTCTGCGAGTACAGAGTTTGGTAGCAGGGGTAGCAACATGAGAGAAATTGATATCGTAAAAAATCGACTAGAAAACATGTGGCTACCTCTTAGTCTTTTAAAAAGTAAGGTTAGGCGATCTGTCCGAATTTTCCATCCTTAAAATCGCGCATGGCTTGCGAGATCTCCTCGCTGGTATTCATCACGAAAGGACCGTGACCCACAATGGGTTCATTGAGTGGTTCGCCCGAAAGTAACAGAACAATAGCGTCTTCGAGAATCTCGACGTTGAGAGTTGTGCCGGTGTTTTGCATCACAGCCATTTCTGATTTTTTTACGATTTGTGAGTCTACGTTCATAGAACCTCTCAACACGTACAGCGCAGTGGTGTGACCCTCTGGAAGCTCAATCGACAAGGTACGCCCACCCGTGAGTCGCATATCCCAGACGTTCATTGGCGTGAAGGTGCGTGCGGTGCCTTCTGTCTTGTTTTGTCCGGTTTTATAAGAACCCGCGATCAGTCGAGCGGTCCCGGCATCGTTCGGCAAGGCAACACTTGGGATCTGTTCGGAAGTAATGCCCTGATAGCCTGGGCGAGTCATTTTGTCCTTGGCCGGCAAGTTGACCCATAGCTGTATCATTTCAAAGGGACCGCCCTGACGAGCGTAATCTTCACTGTGAAACTCTTCGTGGATGAGGCCGGAGGCTGCCGTCATCCATTGCACATCACCGGGACCAATCGTGCCGCCGGCACCCGAGGAGTCGCGGTGAGAAACGCCTCCGTGATACACAATCGTCACTGTCTCAAAGCCACGGTGTGGATGCTGCCCGACACCAAGTTTTTGTGTGGTGGGAGGAAAATCGACGGGCCCCGCATGGTCCATCATTAAAAATGGCGAGATATTTTTGGCGATATCGTTGTACGAAAAAATATTCTGCACAGGAAAGCCATCTCCAACCCAATGACTGCCATTACTGCGCTTGATGAATTCGAGTTTTTTCATGATGTTCCTAAAGGGCTAATGTTGAAAATACCCATGCATTCGTTGTGTTCCACTCTTGAGCTAAGCGTCACGAATACGTTTGGCGAGTTCGACTTTTCCTAGCTGTTCCAGTGACGTGGCCGCACCCATGCGGTCTCGCGCTTCTCTGTTCTGGCTGAGCTTGACCTTGCCGACAAGTGATGTGATTGCAATCTCAATACCAATGATGTTGTTCAACATGCTGCTAATAAACTCAGGTGTCGAGTCACCCATTTTCCAGGGTTTTGGTTCTGTCGCCTCATGTCTGTGTGTCAGGCGTGCGACGACTCGACGTACATACTTTTCATCGTCATGCACTGAAAGAATTCCGTGTGCATGCACGACTTCGTAGTTCCATGTGGGAACCGATCGATGCGTCTCGTGTTTGCTTGGATACCAGTTGGGTGAGATGTAGGCCTGGGCACCACTGAAAATCACCATGACAGGTGTGCCGGTTGGACAGCGCCGCCACAGTGGGTTTGCGCGAGCAACATGAGCAGATAGAACTCCGTGGGTGCCAACTGCTGCATCAAACTCGAAGGGAATGTGATCTGCGTCTAATCCGGCAGAACCATGCGTCACCAGTGCGCCGAGAGGGTATTGGTGAATGATGCGGCTCAATGTCTCGGGTTTGGTTTCTGAGAAATGTGCGGGGATATACATTTTGTATGTTTCCTGACCTCTAAAGTATTTGGTTAATCAACACCATTTATTTCACCGGCATGACGTGTACCCAAGCACAGTCCAGCATTACAGTTACCACTTGATTGACTGATAAATGTTGACGTTGTGGACCTGAGCGCATAAAGCGCAATGTGACGCCTTCAAGAAATTCAATGCTAACAGTGGTCAGCGTGGTTTCACCTAAATTACGGACTGATCTGACGCTCGATTCAATTGCAACCATTCCGTTTGAAACGCTAGGAATTAAGGCGTGTGTTTGATCTGCGACGTGAATGCCCTCGCCTTGAATCACCCAAGTGACGTTCTGCCCTGCGGTGAGTCGACCCTTGTCTCGAATCCGTAACTTGATGTCACTTGGGAGGCCTAATGCAGAACACCACTGCAACCAACCAACTTGTTCGGCAATGTCTTGCTCTGTCTGAGGCCCTAGCCAGCAACCCAAAAAGCGATTTTGTACGCCGACTAAATCTGCGACACGCGCATTGCGTGGGGAACGATAGATGTGTGCGGGGGTGCCTTGCTGCAAGATTGTGCCACTCTCCATCACGACTAAGCTATCCGCCAAGTGTCGTGCCTCAACCAAATCATGGGTCACCAAGACAATCGGGATATTGAGTTCTTTTCGTAGATCGGCAAGCAAATCATAAAGACCTTGACGACTCATTTGATCAACAGCCGAAAAGGGCTCGTCCAATAAAAGCACACGCGGTTCGCGCGCGAGCGCACGTGCGACGGCGACTCTTTGCTGTTGCCCACCGGATAATCCATTTGGGCGCCTAAGCTGTTGCTCTTCTGAGAGATGCACATGATCCAGCCAATACTTCGCTTTTAATTTACGCTGTAACGAGGGGAGATGAAGAAGTGACAGTGCGACGTTCTCTAGTGCGGACAGGTGTGGCATGAGAGCGTAATCTTGAAACACCAGTCCAACATGACGATGCTGAGGTGCGATGAACTGACTATTCTCCGTGTCCATCCAGACTTGTTCGCCAATCGTGACCTTTCCCTGCGTCGGTTTTAACAGCCCTGCAATTGCACGAAGCATGGATGTTTTGCCGGCACCCGAAGGTCCGACTAACGCCATTAATTCGCCAGCCTCGCACTGAAAACTGCCATGCAATGGCATAGGTGATGATTGTTCAATCTGAACATGTAGAGCGCTATTTGATTTTTGGGGGCTGGTGTTCATCTTGTTTTCAAGATGCGCGCAGTCGCGAAAAAGGATGCGGCTACAGCGACAATAGAGAGCATGAGCAGTGTCAGTGCCATTTGATCCGCGCTGGCGAGATCAAAGGCTTGAACGCGATCATAGATGCTGATGGCGATGGTTTTTGTTTCGCCGGGGATGCTGCCGCCCATCATTAATACCACCCCAAACTCTCCGAGTGTGTGCACAAACGTGAGTACCATCGCCGACAAGATACCCGGCCAAGCCAAGGGCAACTCAACCCTTAAGAATGTCTGCCATTTGCTGAGCCCGCTGACCGCGGCTGCTTCCGCAAGATTGACAGGAATGGCCTCGAATGCACGCTGGATGGGTTGCACCATAAAAGGGATATTGAATATAACTGAAGCGATCAGTAAACCTAAAAAGTTAAACGTCAATCTGATGTCAAAGCTCTCCAGCATCCAACGCCCAAATGTCGAGTCTGCACCCAGAGAGACTAGCAAGTAATACCCAAGAACAGTCGGGGGAAGAACCAGAGGGAGTACGACAGCGGCTTCAATGAGGGATTTACCCGCAAACGTGGTTTTTGCGAGCCATCGAGCGAGCCATAAGCCGAGCGGCAAAAGTACCGCCAATGTGATGGCAGCCAGCTCGAGTGACAAAATAAACGACTGCCAATCCATGAGGGTGACTACTCCGGCATCGCAAAACCGTATTTCACCATAACAGCTTGTGCTTCGGGTGAGGAAAGGTAATGATAAAAAGCGCGAGCAGCCTCAGGCGCACCACGCATTAGAACCATGCGTTGGGCGAGCGGTTTGTGCCATTCATTGGGGATGAGGGCAAAGGTTCCTAAGCGACTGACCTGTGGTGCCAGTGCAAGGGAGTAAGCGATGATACCGCCTTGGGTAGAGGCAGAAGTTGCAAACTGAGTGGCTTGGGAGACATTCTCCCCATAGACCAGCTTGGGCTCGATCGCGTGCCATAGTCCTGCGTGTTGTAGCGCCTCTTTGGCACGCATGCCATAGGGCGCATGCTCGGGCGAAGCAATTGCGAATTTTTTCAAACGCCCGTCTTTCAGAGCAGCGCCCAGGTCTTTGAGTTCCCCGTCCGCCTTGAGCGCAGAGCCTTTGGGGATCATCAGTCCAATCCTTCCGTAGGCGTAGAGTTTTCCATGATCCAGTGTTTTATCGGCATCCGCCAGTTTGAATACAAAACTCTCGTCCGCTGACATGAAGAGATGAAAAGGGGCGCCCTGAAGGATCTGGGAGTAAAAATTCCCCGACGAACCAAAAATCAAACGGAGGCGCTGTCCTGTGTTTTTTTCAAATCGCGCCGCTAAATCCTCAATCGCAAATTTCAGATCGGAAGCTGCCGCGATCGTTGGGATAGGTGATGGTAGGGCCAAGCCTGGGGCGAGCTGAATCACCACAATCATTAAATAAGCTGCGATGACACTAAACTTTTTAAGCAGTGCGCATAGCATGCGGTGATTTTCAGTCATTAATCATTAAGCCAGAATCTATGTACTATTACCAAACGATCGTAGCATGCCAATGCGGGGAGCCTTACCTAACGAGCAGCGTAGGAATCGTAGATGACTTGAGCAACTCAGCCGTCCTGCTGCCTGTGAATAAGCTTCTGAAGGGTGAATGACTATATGCACCCATGATTAGAAGATCAATCCCCTCGTTCTGAATCGCCTGAGAGATTGCCGCCTGGGCTTCTCCTGGAACCAAAGTGTCAGCCACTTCGAAGCCAGAGGTTTCGAGTATGTGCTTTGCCCACTGCAATTGCTTCCGCGCATCCGGGCTTGCTTCGCCAGACATCAGAAGATGGATGTGGAGCCCCTTGAACAAAGGACTCGCCGCCACCATTTCAACGCAGCGACGGGTGGGCGCAGAACCATTAAATGCGATCATGACTCGACTTGGTGTCGTAAATTCTGCAGAGACGGTTAGGATAGGTTTGTTCAGGCTGCGGACAATTCGCTCGACGTTTCTTCCCAGATCGCGCTGAGTCAAGTCGGCAGACTGGCCGCGTCGACCCAACACAAATAGGCGCACATCCCTCTCTTGTTCTGCCAAGGTGTCTTCTAAATTTCCCAGGCGCTGGCGGACATCCGGTGCAACGACACCGTAGGCCAGTGCACGCTCGCGCAGTCGGTTCAAGAAAATTCTTCCTTGTTCGCGAGCGATTTTATTTTTTGAAGCATCTTGTTCAGACATTTCTACAAGTAGCTGGTCTTGAGTGTCGATCCCAATTGCACCGCTATGATCGACGCTCGTAGCAGTTTCTGGATGGAGATCGATAATATGTAGTAACTCCATAGGCGCCTGCATCCGCATCGCGGCCCAACCAGCATAGTCAGTCACATATTCCGCATAGCGTGATTGATCGACACAGGCGATGACTTTTTTTTCGTTTTTCATTGTCATCTCCGCTTAGTGTCCCTTCAGTATATCGGCTGCGTCATCTTTGTCGTGAATCGCGAACTTATCAACCATCGTCGTACTCGCTTCATTCATACCGATGATCTCCACCTCAGTGCCTTCTCGACGAAATTTCAAGATGACCTTGTCTAACGCACTGACTGCCGTGATATCCCAAAAGTGCGAACGACTGACATCGATACGAACCTTTTCGATCACTTCTTTGTAGTCAAAGGCATTGATGAATTTCTCGGCACTTGCGAAAAAAACTTGTCCAGTGATTGTGTATGTTCTTGTTCGCCCTTCGTCCTGCGCAAGCGACCTTACCCTAAAAATTTGACTGACTTTATGTGCAAAAAAGAATCCTGACAGTAGTACACCAGTGAGTACGCCCTTAGCTAAATCATGTGTCGCGACTGTGACGATCACAGTCGCAAGCATCACCGCGCTAGAGCTTTTTGGATGTTCACGCAGGCTGGTGATGGATTTCCAGTTGAAAGTGCCAATCGAGACCATGATCATGACAGCCACCAGCGCAGCCATTGGAATCATGCTGACCCAGTCGCTCAGGAATACAACCATGATAAGTAAGAATATGCCTGCAGCAAAGGTCGACAAGCGACCGCGACCACCGGACTTCACATTAATCACTGATTGCCCGATCATCGCACAACCGGCCATGCCGCCGATGAAGCCGCTGGCGATATTGGCCACCCCCTGGCCTACGCACTCACGGTTCTTATTGCTCTTGGTGTCGGTCAGGTCATCGACAATCGTGGCGGTCATCAACGACTCAAGCAATCCTACAACCATCAAGGTAAGCGAGTAGGGAAGAATGATCAGAAAGGTCTCTAATGTGAGGGGGATATTAGGGATCAGAAATACAGGCAGGCTGTCTGGAAGCTCCCCCATGTCACCAACTGTACGAATATCGAGATCAAGTGCTATGGCAACGATTGTTAGTACAACGATTGTCACGAGGGGGGATGGTATGGCTTTGGTGAGGGTTGGCATGCCGTAAATAATCGCCAGACCAGCGGCTGTCATGGCGTACACATGCCATGTGACATCAATTAATTCAGGAAGTTGCGCCATGAAAATGAGTATTGCCAGCGCATTGACGAAACCAGTGACAACAGAGCGAGAGACAAATCTCATCAGCTCGCCTAGTTTGATCCATCCAGCGATGATTTGAAAAATGCCTGTCAGTACGGTGGCGGCGAGCAAATATTCCAGCCCATGGTTCTTGACTAAGGTCACCATTAGCAATGCCATCGCGCCTGTGGCTGCTGAAATCATTCCTGGCCTGCCTCCTACAAACGCAATGACAACGGCGATGCAGAAAGAAGCATAGAGTCCGATTTTAGGATCGACACCCGCAATGATGGAGAAGGCAATCGCTTCAGGGATGAGCGCGAGCGCTACTACCAACCCTGCTAGTAGATCATTCTTGACATTTGAAAACCATTCTTGGCGGACTGAGTTCATCTAGATATAACTTTCGCTGAGGCTGACATGATGGTGTGTCCAAAAGAGAGCCAACGAATTCGATAAATTCACATTCGCCGAGACTGACTTATTAAAGTGTGCATTTTACGATCATTCACCTTACGTACCAAACCCCGTCGACCGGGGGGCACCTTAGCGCTTCAATTTAAAAAATGCGCATGTTGCTAAAAAGGGTACGATATTTAAACTAGATTCTATGTTTAAGCCCTTGCCGAGCGATTGCGAATGAAACCATCTGTTAAACAGTTAAAGAAAAATATTTTGATCGTGTTTGGCACTCGTCCAGAGGCGATCAAAATGGCGCCAGTTGTTCTTGCCTTGCAGGGGCGACCTGAGATCAGTACGATCGTTTGCGTGACTGGGCAGCACCGACAAATGCTTGATCAGGTTTTAAATTTGTTCGAGATTACGCCTGCGATCGATTTGAACATCATGCAAGCAAATCAGGATTTGGCTGATATTACGAGCCGTGTCTTGCTTGGTATTCGCGACACGATACGCGAAGTGAAACCAGATGCCATCTTGGTGCACGGCGATACCACCACCGCGCTATCGGCTGCAATGGCGGGATTTTACGCAGGGATCCCAGTCGGGCATGTTGAAGCCGGACTGAGAACACATGATGTGCATTCCCCCTTTCCTGAGGAATTTAATCGTCAGGTCATTAGCAAAGTCGCTCACTGGCATTTTGCGCCAACCCAGAGCAGTCAAGCCAATTTGCTGGCAGAGGGCGTCGAGTCAAACGCCATTTATATAACCGGCAATACCGTCATTGATGCACTGTTGTGGACGCTGAAAAGACTTGAGGGTGATCGCGCGCTTGGTCACCAAGATCAACAGAAGCTTGATCAACTGTTGCCCTTTAATTGGCGGACGCAGCGCTTCATCCTGATGACGGGTCATCGTCGCGAAAATTTTGGCTCAGGATTTATTCAGATTTGTGATGCAGTTCAGGCGTTGGCTAAGCAATATCCTGACGTACATATTGTGTACCCAGTCCACCTGAATCCCAATGTCCGAGAGCCTGTCTTGTCCCGATTGGGAGATCTCCCGAATGTTCATCTTCTCGAGCCGCTGCAATACGAGCCATTTTCTCTACTGCTGAAGTATTGCTATTTTGTCTTGACCGATAGTGGTGGCATACAAGAGGAGGCGCCCAGTCTGGGCAAGCCTGTGTTGGTGATGCGTCAGACAACTGAGCGTCCAGAGGCCGTTGAGGCTGGAACGGTTGAGTTAGTCGGTACTGATACCAGTCAGATTGTGTCCTCATGCATACGACTGCTTGATGACGAAACGCACTATAAAAAAATGTCCGAAGCACATAATCCTTATGGCGACGGACAAGCAGCTCAACGTATCGCCGAGATCATCGTGCAGTGGTCAGTGAGTGGCTAATGAGTCTTGAATCACGGGTCAGTTAGGAAATTTGAATAGGTAGCGGAGTTCAAAAAACACGCTATCTCCGCCACAAGGTGCGCGTTGCTGGAGTGCTTTCGTTAACGCGGCTGGTGCGAGCGGATCGGCTTTAAAATTTGTATCCGGACCGACTTGATGAAAAATTTCATAGACTAAGCCTGCAACGGGTGAGTCGGCACAATGTGAGAGTGTTTTCAAATACAAATCTGTTTCAGAAGGCAGCAAGGTTTTTGTGCCGCGTCCGTCTTGCACCCAAAGACCGAGTCCAGTCGACTGTCGAACTAATGTGAGTAGTTCTTTAAACTCTGAAGGCTCTGAATGCCCTTTAAAGAATGCTGACATATAGACGGGTTTATTGGAGAGATTCCTAAGCGAATTTACTTCCCGTCGTAGTTGGGTGGACAAGACAATCTCGTCGCCACTTGCTCGCCACCGACGGTCATCAATTTCCATAGGGATATACCAACCGACGATTCGTTCTGCTGGAATCGAGCTCAACCATATCTTTGCAAGCGCTAAATTTTTTTCGTTATTAAGTAAAAAATATGGCTCTAACAACTCGGTAGAGCCGTCCAACGCAGAAAATGAATCTGGGTCAGCATAAAGTCCAATCACTAAATTCAGTTCTGCGTCTAGGGCATCCTTGAGTCGATCCCGCAACCACTGCTGTTCGATACCGCTTGAGAATATGTCACCATGGCGTGTCCACTGAAAAACCAACGTGTCAAAACCACGCTTACGCAATTCAGTGAATGTCTTTGGCCAAAAGGTCGTCGGAATTTTCATATCCCGCTGCAGGGGTTGATAGATCATTGCGTTAAACGCCTGCGCACCAAAAGAGGCACCGCAAAGTAGCAGCACGATCATCGCCCAGCGCATCATCATTATTTTCACCAACGCACTCCCATTGTCACTAAGGCAGTAAATCGATCATTTTGATAGGTTTTAATTGCACCTTGGAGCTCCAGGCCAACGTAATAGCGATTCGCATAAGCGCTGTAGCGTGATTGGTTCGCCCACAAATTCCAGCGAACGCCCGCACCCACACGGATATCGGGTGAGGTTTCGCCACTAATTTTGTTCGCTAATAAGCGGGTGTAGGGCTCAATCGTCTGGCCTTGCTCGAGCTTGTGGTGATATCCGAATCGGTAGTCCGCCGTGAGCGCATAAGCCTGATTGCTCAGGTAATAGGCGGAGTCCAGATACAGATTTTGCGAGAACCATCCGGGTCCGGCAGGGTGCCAGTCATCACTGTAGGCGCCTGAGTTTAAAAAAGAAGCGCTCGCACGAAGCATCGTGTTGGCAGGCGCACTGGTGCCGTGATCCAACGGAATTTGTTTCTCTGCGGCTAAGTAAAAAACGTAGTCAGAGAAAGGCTTCCAGCGCAGACCGACTCCCAGCATAGGCGCGTAAATCGGGAGTGCTGAGTTTTGAGGACCACTGCCACCGAAGACTCGCGCGTAAACAGAAACCGTCTTGCCATTTCTAATCGCCGGATCGCCCAAGCGGTAATCAAACTCGATTTGTGAGTAGCTTTTAAAGTTTTGACCAGGAACGGGTGACTGCACTGAGGCCGCAGGTGAGGTGCCACTCATCGCGTCCAGGCTAAGCGTCCAGCGTCTTGAAAGATCCTCATGCATTCGACGCAAAGCAAATAAGCTCTCTGTGTGCGCGATGGTTTGTTCTTCTGGGGGATAGCGCATCAGATGATCAACAGAGAGCTCGATATAGTGCTTTGATTGCTCATTTTCTCCTAGACGCTGATCGATATAGGCAAGTTGCTCAATCACGCGTGCGTCGTTGGGCCTGAGTTTCAGGGCCGCTTCCATTTGTACTTGCGAGCCGGGCAAGTCTCCCAGGCTATATTCTAGAAAACCGAGATCCGCCCTCGCCGCGCCATCCGTTGGCGTAAGCGCAACAGCAGTCTGTAGTGAAGCCAAGGCACCTTGTTGATCACCTGCTTTGCGTTGCCACCCGGAAAGCTCCATATACTTGCTGGCAAGCGGTGCGATTTCAATTGAGCGTTTCATGGCCTGAATTGCGGCGGCGACATCAGTATCGTCTATAACCCGTGCTTTGACAGCCCAGTATTCCGCCGTTTGGGTGCCATGAGAGCGTTCGTATTCTTTTAACCATGATGCCGCCAAATCTTTGTCTTCGGCGGCGAGCGCTGTTACAGCGGCAGAGAACCAATTGTCCGTTGACATGGCACCGGCTGCGATCACCTTTTCCCAAGCATCCACGGCGAGTTTGTTATTTTTATTTTGAAAGGCCACATACGCAAGTGCACGTTCAGTTTCGGGTGTGGGATGCAAACTTAACGCTTGCTCAAATGCATACTGAGCTAGCCCCGATCGCTGCTGTCTCTGGTAACACTCACCCAGCATTAACCACTCCGTTGCTGTGTAGCGGTCTGACAGATCGCCAAGTACCGCTCTGACACCTGCGCAGTCACCCACGCGATTAAGCATCGAAGCTTGCAATCGACGTAACTCGCTTGTTTCGAGGGGTGTAGACAAACGTGCTTGCTCGCTACGTTCAAGTAAGCCGGGTTGACGACTCTCAATGAGCTCCATGCGGGAGACAAGTTTTTCACGCAGCGAGGATGACATGCCATTGAAGGGATAGCGCGTCATCAACAAATGCCATGCGGTTGTGTTCTGCCCAGACTCTACCATCCGATAGGTCAGCGCATCTAATAAGGGATCTCCTGCATTGCCTAATTGAGAAATAGACGTTGTCCAGGAAACATCACGTGGTAACTCTGCACCGGCACCGAGCCGTCGCTGGACTTCCGACTCTAAAACATTGGCATTGTCAGGGAATTTGAGTGTGTGACTCGCAAGCGGCGTGATGTTGTCACCATAGGCCGAGCTCGCGAGGGTCAACCACTCGCGTTCTTGTGCGCTGGTTTCAAGGTGCTTTTCCTGGTTGGCTAGAAATGCCGTCATCAGTGTTTTGTCTTTTGCGCGCGATTCAGCGATCACCATGCGTGTGACGAGCCGAGCGCGCTCAATAGAAGAGGCATTGGAAAAAGGATAAGCGCGAATCAACAAGCGCAAGGCTTGGTCGGCATTGCCATCGTTGAGTAACTGATAGCTTAGGCCATCGACAATCGTTGTTTGTGTGAGTGCGGAGGCTGGCCATTGGTCGATCAGTTGATTCGCTTGTTGTTGTGCGTCGTTGCGCATAAGCATTAAGAGTGAGAGGCGTTCCTTGAGAACCTTATTTTCTGAAAATTTCGGTGTGTATCTGAGTAGTAAATTATCAGTTGGTGTTGAAACGGACGCCATTAAATTGAGCCATACTGACTCAGCATGAACAGTCTCTAATTTTGGACGGTTGTTTGCTAAAAAGCGACGAAGCTCAGTTGGATTGTTTTTTAAAGATTCCGCACGAGCGATCATCTCATTGGTCACACGCTGGGCATAGACCTGTCTGGCCTGTGCTAGTTTTTGATTGCCAGGCGTTTTTTTAAGCTGGCTGTCGATCAGGGCAATTGCTTTGTTAGGATCCCCCGCTTCAGCGTAAGTCTCAGCGAGGTAGCCGATCAGTGCCGGACGATCGGGTGCCAACTCAGTTGCGCGTTGAAACTCTTTGATCGCCGAGTCAAAGCGTTTTTGATCAAGCGCCCTGAATCCCGCATCAACATGAGGAAATACGGTGAAACGTTGGCGCGCTGAGAGATCTTGCGACCAGTCTTCCCGCGACCAGGCTTCCGTTGTTAGAAATGCCGCGGCGAGCAGCACGCCTGCTGATAAAAATTGCGCCAATGGTTGCGTAAGTTGTTTACGTCTCATTCGTGAATCTCAGAGTTTCTGCAGGGCGGTTAGCAGGATCAAACATTGCGATGACGGCCTCCATCGAAGGTTGAATTTCGGCTTGCAGTGAGATCGCATGATCAAGCGTCCCCTGAGTGATGATTTCATTTTCAACAAGATACTCGCCCAGGGGAAGCTCCGAGCTGGCGTGTTGCAACAACACAGCTGAAAACGCAGCTGAATCAATGCGCCCCAACGTCTGCAACACCTCACCCAACATGATTTGTCTGGACACATAATATTGCCAAGCCGCATGTCGATCGCTGGCTTGAAGCCGACCGAATGCCACAGCGGCATTTAACTGTTCAAGCGGGTCTGAGAGTCGGTAGCGCGCATAACAATGCCGTAGACCAACCGTCACCTGACCAATTTCAGCGATGATGTAAGTAATATCCATTCCGAGTTTTCGGCGTAGCGCCGACAGAGCAATAGGGCTCAGCGAAGACTCGCTCGCGACTGTTAACCGGTTAGCCTCAAGATTGACTGGTAACACGGCATAGTGCAACGCCACCTCCGGTGGCACGCGAGCGATGAGCTCTGTCGATAAAAGATAGGCATCGACAGACTGGAAGGAAACATTCGCTTGCTCGGCGATCCCTTGAGCGAGTTGCAAGGGCGTGATCTGACCACTGTGCACAAGCCATGTGCCAAGACGCATGCCTTCTGATTTTTCTAACAGAGCGGTCTTGAGATCTTCCTCGGATACGAAACCTAGTTTGACCAGAATGCTGCCTAGCATTCGCCGTGCTCTTGAGATCTCGCCAATCGCAGGGAAGTCATGTGTGGTCTTGTCCCATGCGACCCGACGAGGATTGCCTTGTTGGATGACTTGTTTGATTGCGCGCCAATTCGCAAGGAAATTAATCAAGTTGCCGAGCAACATTCTAGGCAGTGACAATAATCCTTGAAACAATCCATAGTATTGCGTGACGAATAGGGTTCGTTGAAATATCCGATTGACCATAAAAAATGCGTTGATCCATAACAACAGAATCAAGAGCTCGCTTTCTTCAAAGATCGATAGAAAGCGATACGCGTCAGGCCAAAAGGCCTGATAGAGCCAAATAATGATGAGTTGAAACAATATGATGTTGGCTGCGAAACTAAAAAAGTTAGTGAAGACACCTTTTCGATCGCGCCATAGGAAATAATTGAGACGCCAATCGCGTGTCCACCCATGTGTGACATAGCCTTGAAAAACGATGCCGATGATCCAGCGGGACTTCTGTCGAACGGCGGTCGCGATTTTATTAGGGAAAAATTCGCGCACACAGATGATGCTCGATTCTCTAAAACTCTGACCAAAAATTCGGGTTTTTTTCCAAAAGGATTTCGACTCGTCTTGCACAGAAAAACGGACAAAAATTTCCTCGAGACCGCGTGCCTTGAGACGAAAGCCGATGTCGTAGTCTTCCGTGAGACTTTGCGTATCAAAGGCAATACCATCGCCATCAATGAGCAGAGTTTCAATTGCGCGTCGACTAAAACAGGTGCCGACACCCGCGCTTGGAACTTGTCCGACCACTGCTTCGCGCACTGGCACGTCTTTGGCATGGAGTTCAGTGAATTCATCGATATAGTGCATGCCAACGAAGTCGTACCATTTCCTTTCAAACGGATAAACGGGAACCTGAATGAGATCTTTACGACCGACTAAATAGTTAAACAGTCTGAGTTCCATTGGTGACACAACGTCCTCAGAGTCATGCAGAATAAATCCCGCAAATTGCAAATTAGCTCGCCGCTCGAACTGCATGATGGCGTCCAGGACGTTGTTTAAACAGTCAGCTTTGCTGGTGGGTCCCGGGCGTGCACACACAACTTTGTGGACATTAGGAAAGAGGGCGCAGACCTCATCGACATCGCGTTGTGTGTCGGGGTCGTTTGGATAGGTGCCAACGAAAATATGATAGTTTTCGTAATCCAGCGTTCGTGCTGCCTTGTCAGCCATGGAGCCAATCACGCCCGTCTCTTGCCATGCAGGGATCATGATCGCCAAAGGTTTCTCGGGTACGCTTAATAACAGAGATTGGTCAGCACGGGAGTGATGTTTGTAAATCGTGAATTTGCGCCAAAACCACCTGATCCAATAGATCAGATCAATGAGTAGGTCATCGGCACCGCTGATCGTGATGAAAATAGCGATGAAGATCACGACGAACTTCAGTCCGAACAGATACAGCGACAGATAGTCAACTAATTCCATCTTGTGCCATCCGGCTAGGTCAAAGGATCATGAGTGCAGTGGCACGATTAAAATGAGATTATGGCGAT
Source organism: Zwartia sp. (assembly GCA_030653405.1). Taxonomy (GTDB): domain Bacteria; phylum Pseudomonadota; class Gammaproteobacteria; order Burkholderiales; family Burkholderiaceae_B; genus Zwartia. The sequence goes on from JAURZO010000081.1 coordinate 20,726, forward strand.
CAACTAATGCTTAGCAATTTAACATTGATGCACCACAAAATAGCCAATTGGAGTATCAGGCCAGTGCCCAAACCGCAGGGCCAGTGAGACCAGGTTGATCAGAGCTGATTGGGACGACGTTTGAACTAGCGGTAATACTTGTATGCTTCTTCTGGTGGCATGCTCTCGACAGATTTAGAACAGTTTTGCCATTCTTGGCTCAGGCGCTGTTCCGTGTTGGCGAGTGTGTTCGTCCAGGCTTGGATGTTTTGTCTCTCTAAATCTGGGCTGATACCAACGGGTGTATCAATGCATTGGGTCTCGTAAAACTCAGGGCGGGTTTGAATGCACCGTACTTGTGATCCATATTCCCGACAGACTGCGGTTGGGCGTCCGTATACTTTGACTGGGAAGCACTGTCGATATATTTTGAACCCTCTCGCTAAATCCATTTGCGATTGTTGTATCGAGCCGATCAGGCTTTGTTTTTCGTTTTCCAAGGTGACGATAGACTCTTGGCGTTGACAGACCTGACGGGCACGCTCGGCGGGTGACATTTTTCTAAAATCATCCAAGGTGACGCAGCCCGTCATTAGAAAGATAAGAAAAATGAGTCCGATACGGTACATGAGTGCCTCCACTGCTGTCTGGCATGATCTTCGGCATTCAACTGAAATATCCTGCCATGAAGATATGCGACCAGATTAACAGTAATGACGCATGTGCAGGACGGCAATACAATCACAATTGATCTAGCTAAAACTTACAGCCTGGAGCAACAGATGAGTGATCGAAATCAGAATCAGATGAAAACAGCTCTTGTGACAGGATCAACGCAAGGGATTGGTTTGGCAATTGCTCAGGCGCTTGCGGCTTCAGGTGTTAATGTTGTTTTGCATGGGATTGAAGCCGAGGAGCAAGGCGCCAAGATCGCTCAAGATCTGTCTAAGAAGCATGGTGTACGTTGTGCATATGTAAGGGCTAACTTGGCTGTGGCCACTGAGGCAGAGAGCCTCGTGTCCGCCAGCGCGCGCGAGCTTGGAGCTATCGATATCTTGGTGAACAACGCGGGTATCCAGCACACTTGTCCTATCGAGAGCTTTCCGACCGAGCGCTGGGATGCGGTCTTGGCGATCAATCTCAGCGCTGCCTTTCATACGATGAAGGCTGCGGTGCCTGGGATGAGGGAGCGGGGCTGGGGACGTATTGTGAATATCGCTTCTGTGCATGGTCTCGTCGCTTCGATTAACAAAGCCGCCTACTTGGCTGCAAAACATGGGTTGGTCGGCGTATCCAAGGGGGTTGCATTAGAAACCGCCACACAAGGAATTACGGTGAACTGTATTTGTCCCGGATGGACCGATACAGCAATCTTGAAGCCGCAGATTCAACAGCGTGCACTGTTACATAACGGTAATCGTGATGCCGCGATCCGCGATCTGTTGAGTGAAAAACAGCCTAATCAGACTTTGCTTCCACCCGAGCGAATTGGAGATGTCGCGGTGTTTTTGTGTAGCGATGCAGCTGCCGGTATTACAGGGGTTTCGTTGCCCGTTGATGGGGGATGGACGGCTCAGTAGACCTGGTGTGGTCAATGTAGGCGCGAGGTATGAATCACGTTCTTCCGTAATTTCATTAAATGTAACATTTAGTAACATTTTTGCTTGCAAAGGCGGTTATCTCGATATGATCACAATATGCGATCAAGCGTTGAAAGATTGGCCAAGGAAGGACCGCCATGAATGTGAAAGCGAGCAGTCAGGATGTTTCAAGGCACAAGCTCAACGGGACTGATCATGCGAAAGGGAGCTTCGGATCAGGGTACCGTATTCGGACGCTTTTGCTGACACTCCTCGCATTTCATATGTTTGCTCTGGTTGCCGCACTTACGTTCATGACGTTTAGGCAATATAAAGATGAGGTGGCAGAGAAAACGAATTTAGCGACAGCAGCCAGGGTATTTTCAGTCCATGAGACAGAGAGATTTATTGAGGAATCAGAGACGCTGCTGAGTAAATTAGCGGCATATCCTGCAATCAGGTCACTTGATGTCAATAACTGTGATCGCTTGTTGGCAGAGTTGCAGTATCTATCCTTCATTTATGCGAATTTAATCACTCTTGATCGACACGGAAATTTAGTGTGCAGTGGGAGATATGTGCAGCACGGTGCGCCTCGGGGGCCTGACCCGAAATATTTTTTTTCTGAAGCCGCTCGGACTAATGCATTCACGATTGGTAAGCCCGCTGTTGGTTTTGTGACGGGCAATTGGGTATCTGGCTTAGCCTATCCTATTCGTGATGATAGAGGTCAGTTTAATGGCGTGGTGGTGTTGGCGATTGATCTGATGCGTTTTAAACCCTTTGTGCCTTCAAAAGTTGTCCCGCGGGGTACTTACAGTGGCATCATCAACAGCGATGGCGTGATGATCGCTGCATCAGAAGGGACCGAAGCTCTGATCGGAAAGGTGTTTGCCAAGGAGCCCTTTGAGCAGGCTGTCAAGATGCAAGAGGGCTCCTTCCGCATGACAGACTATCAGGGAAGTAAACGCTTGGTCAGCTTCGGTCCTGTCAAGGACTCCGATTGGAGTCTCTTTGTCAGCCTTGATGAGGCATCAGTACTAGACCCGATTATTAAAAAGGGATGGCGGCGCCTTGCATTTATCATTTTGATCATGTCGGTGCTCGGCTTGCTCACTCGGTGGGTCGCAAGACGTATTGCTCAACCTTTTGAATCAGTATCTGAAACGGTGGCACGCGTGGGGGCAGGTGATGCCCATGCCAGAGCTCAAGCGACAGGTCCGCTTGAGGCACGTCAAATTGCACACCAGCTCAATGACATGCTAGACGCCCGTGAACTTGCCGTATTAGAGTTAAAACAAAGTGAGGAGCGTTTTAGAACGGCGTTTCGTACAACGCCAGATGCTCTCGCGATCAGCCGATTGGATGATGGTCTTTTTCTGGAAGTCAACGACGGCTTCATTCCTCAGTCAGGATGGAGCAGGGAAGAGATTATCGGCAAGACATCTTTGAAGCTCAATATTTGGCGTTGGCCAAACGAACGCCAAAAACTTTTGGGCGCGATTCGCGAACGTGGCTCTTGTACTAATTTAGAGGCTGAGTTTATTGCAAAAGATGGTCGCATCTGGACTGGTATTGTTTCTGGGCATTTGATCGTGCTTGACGGCATGCCTTGTATCCTTTCTGTGACCCGTGACGTGACTGAGAGCAGAAAGTCGCAGGAGCTTATTCACAATTTATCCTATTCCGACTTGTTGACAGGTCTGCCGAATCGTAGACTTTTCATGGATCGACTGGAACAAGCGATTGTCGCTAATCTCAAACATCAGACCATCGGTGCACTGATATTTATTAATGTTGATGATTTTAAAAGCATCAATGATTCCTTAGGTCATGGTGAGGGAGATCTCTTATTGTTAGAGGTTGCAAAGCGACTGAAGACCTGCATCCGATCTGGAGATACCGTCGCGAGACTCGGTGGAGATGAGTTTATTGTCTTAGTCCCCGAATTAGATTTAGAGGGTGATGATGCGCATAAAGAAACGTTGCAGCGCTGTCAACATATCCTTACTGCGCTCAGTAAGCCCTATCAGCTGAGTCAAGCGGTACATCATCGTTCGGCTTGCATAGGCGTGTCTTTGATTGGCAAGGATGAGGGTCAGGAGGCACACGAAGCCTTGCAACGGGTAGAGATTGCCATGCACCATGCCAAGGCGGCG
>JAURZO010000057.1 GCA_030653405.1 Zwartia sp.
GCACTCTTCCAGATACCGCACCCCTCCTCAATCAGAGCAATATCCTGCGTCGACCAGGGGTCCTCTCTGCAAAGCAGGAGTCCTGTCTTACCACCGTTGACCGACCCTACTGGCACCCACAGGGCAGAGGCAGGCAGCCACTCCGACCACTCCGCCACCTGTTCGTCGCTCAACATCTCCGGCTGAACGACAGAGGCCTCAGAAACAATCGAGAGTTGCTTGAGCACTCCATTTAACCAGAGCACAAAAGAAGACTGTCGATCCACACTCGAAACACCGGATTGGCACGCGACACCATCAAACTCAGTCCATAACGCGGCCAGCTGGTATGGGACAAGATTGAAAGTCTCATTGACCAACATGAACTGCAACTCCGCGGCAGACTCTGCCCGACGAGCCCTTTTGGCAAGTTCGAGAAAACTCTGCAGCGCGGATCGTGACCGAATACTTGGTGGTTGAGTCATCTATTAAGCACTACGTCGCAAAACCTCATCAAATTGCATCGTAATTGATGGCTTACCCACAAGTCCAATCACTTGACCTCGGATCTGAATTTTCAACACTGCTTGTGCTTTTTCCCCTTTGCTATCAGTCGCCTCAATTTTGATCTCAATCGGACCCGTAAAATCGCGCGGCGGATTTACAGTGAAATTACCTTTGATTGGATCAAACTTAATCCAGGTTGGAAGCGGTGAACCATCTTGAAGCATTGCCACAAGTTGGATCGCACCAGTACCACCGCTGAAAACACCTACGGGCAACTCATAAACCGTTGATTGACCTGCCCTGGCAGAAACATCGGGAGGCATCACAACTGTACGCAGAGGCAGACTATCAAGAGCAAACGACTGTGGTGACGCTGTTTCTAACGGCGCTTCAGTTTTGAGTGACGTATTGTTCAGCGAAGGGTCAAGGAACTGAGCGCGTGTCGCAAAGTTACCGCCCATCAATTCCCGTTCAGCTTTTGAGTACAGAACCTCATTCCACCTGACTTCATCGATATCCAGCGCTGAGTTGATCAGTCTCGGAGGATATGCAATCAAACCAAACGCCTGTCGTGAAGCGATTTGTTCGCCAGCAGCTACTAGGACTGGTTCAGCCACAGGCAAAATGACAGGCTCAGCTGTTGGGATGGGCTCAGGTGACGGGACAACGATAGGTGTCACAACAGGAGGTGCACTCACTGGCACCCCTGGATCTTTAATCCTATTGACTAATGTGTCATTGTCACCAAACTTGTTATCGGTGAAAACGATCTCAATCGCAATAATTTGACCTCTTTCGACAACAAAACGCGCACCATCACCACCTGGTGTTCGCTGGGTAAAGTCATACCAACCAGCCTTGGTCACTGCAGTGCCGTCAAGATCAGTCAGTGTGACACCGATTGCCGCGTAGGAATCAATCGTCGTTTGTGGCACATATTTCATGTATGCATTGAAACCACCTTCCGCAATACCAGATCGGGCAATATCAATCACAATACGTAACTGCACGCCTTGGCGATTAGGATCTGCATCCAAGATTCCCATGCTTTGCAACGGCTCGATGGAAAACTGAATCGGATCCCAATCAGCATTGATTGGCTTAGAACCTCCTACCGCATCATCGAACTGACTCAGCACACTGACGTTCGCCAATTGCGATGTAGCATCAACATTATTACCGCGCATCGAATCGACAACAATAAGTGAAATAATCGGTTTCGTTTCGTTCAGAGAGCCTTTAATACCAGCATTGAAATCATCAAAGGTCATCCATGCAAGCGTGGTCACCGCGTTCTGAATTTCGTCCCGAATACCGTCGTTGTTCAGGTCACCCGTCACACCGCCACCCACCAGATCGGACAGTCTGGACTCCACTGCACCTGTAATACCATCCCGATCAAGCGTATCCTTAGCGTCAAAGGTCAGGGTCAATGAGGCACCCTTATTACCGTCGGAAGCTGTCAGCGTAAAGATATCAATGGTTGCAGTGTCAGAGGGGTTGTAAACATACAGACCCGTTCGCGTATTGAGCGCCAGTGTCGATCCACTCCCCAGTGTTTTAGTCACAGAAACAGCATCAGGCAACTTGCCTGCATCAAACAGCAATAATGAATCGAGATTAAATCGAATCACTTGACCGTCCGAGTCAAGCCAGTTGGTACCATTCCAGAAACTCGGAAACCGGTTTTGATCCATCCCACCGACACCACCCTCGGTGAGTTGGTCTGTTAGCCCTGATTCAGGTATCGATAAAAGTACATTTTTACGCAAACCTGCGATGTCATACAAACCAGGGGTGCTGTCAACCGTAAAGCTGTTGGAATAATTACTTTCGTAATTCTGCTTAGAGAGCTTGACAACATACTCACCCGCCTCAATCAAGCTTCCGGAAAAGTTCAATACGTAAAGGCCGGGAGAAATTTCGGTCGTGACATACGTCACGCCGGTGACTTGGGTATAGACGCCATTAAAGACATTAAACAGTGTCACAAGACTGGCATTTTCACCAACGACCGTCACTGATTGGTCGTCACCCTTAGCGGTCAACAAATCAAAGGGTGTGGGATCGGTAGGCGTTTCTAATACATCAGTAATGACTGGATCGCGCAATGATTCGACATCAGAAATATTGATGATGCCAATGGCCCCTATCGCATTTTGAACACCGACAACAGTACCAGTGCTTACAAAGACATTTTCCGTGCCCTCATTAAAGTCACTATCCTGAACAAGCGCAAAACGCATGTTTACACTACGTTGACCTGCCTGAATCGTCACACCACCTGCATCAACGTCAATCCAATTGGATCCGTTGAAATACTGCAATACCGCTCCAGTGTCCGTACCGGCAATCGCTGTGCCGCTCGTAAGAACAGGATTGAAGTTGATGTCAGAAGCAGTAGCACTTGAAAGCGTAACGGTAAAGTTTGCATACAGCGATGCTTCGCTGACCGTTAGACTGCTGACCGTGATAGTAGGTAAGGACGACGTTCTGTCATCATCTCTTATGGCCTTAGTATTTTCAGTGCCATTGTCGTTGTAAACGATGCCATTACCGTCGTCTTGAATCGTGGCGGTGCCTTCGTATAAGAAACCACTCGTATTCGTAACCCTCAGCGCGAATGTTTCATCCGGTTCATTCGTAGCATCCTGATTGATCGGGGTTCGAACAAGCATCGTGCCATTCGTGGAACTGAGAGATATGCTTCCTCCCGTATAAGTTAACCAAGTCAAACCACTATCGATCGAGTACTGAATGACAGTGCCGTAATCAGCCGTTGTTGCAGTTCCGCTGACAAGCTCTAAAGTCAAGGGTTGGTTTGGATAACCAGTGAGAATAAAGAACGCATAAGGTGAAGCTTCGTTAATGATTGGGTTTGAGACTGCGATAGGATCATTCGTGCCCGTCACCGTGATCGTCAGTGTCTTCGTCTGCGGACTCGTCCCGTCGGTCGCCGTGTACGTAAACACCACGTCCGCCGTCTCGCTCGCCGTCAACGCCTGCGACGCGGAGCCATTGGCTACAAAGCTGTAGCTGCCGTCCGCATTTATCGTCAGCGTGCCGTAGTCGTTCGTGACCACGCCCGCGCCTTCTCTGGTCACCGCCGTGGCCGTACCCGTCGCGCCTGACAGAATCCCGCTCACGACCAGCGTCGTGCCCGCATCCACATCGCGATCGTTTTTCAACACGCCAGAACCCACATCCACCGTCAGCGTCGCATCTTCATCAACCGCACCAACGTCCGCCGTCGCCACCGGCGCATCGTTGGTGCCCGTCACCGTGATCGTGAACGAGCCGTTGTCCGTGGCACTCTCGTCATCGGTCACCGTGTAGTTGACCGTGATCTCCAACGCCTCGCCCGCGGCCAGGT
>JAURZO010000094.1 GCA_030653405.1 Zwartia sp.
CGGGGCCGGAATCGAACCGGCACGCCTTGCGGCGGGGGATTTTGAGTCCCCTGCGTCTACCAATTTCACCACCCGGGCTTTGGGGGATCTGCGCTGAAAGCACAGTGGATCGAGAACGTGATTATACGATGGTTTAAAAAATTTGCTTGAGGGCGGGATGTCCGAGTGTGTGACCCGTCAGACCTCTATGTATCAGGGCAAATGCCCATTACATCTTTGCCTGCATCAGCTAGCATCAGCGTCACAAAAAGAAATCAATACCCACCCCCCGGGAGACACAAAATGCGTAGTCAAAAAATCAATCAGTTACGTCGTTGCTTTGGGTTATCAGTGCTGTGCGCGCTGACACTTTCCTCTGGACTGGCCATCGCCCAGAGCGCTGCTGACAAATTTCCCGATAAACCCATCAAGATCGTGGTGCCTTATCCGCCAGGGGGCTCGACCGACACGCTGGGCCGCGCCATTGCCCAGAAATTACAGGAAAAATGGGGCCAACCTGTGTTGGTAGAAAACAAGCCGGGTGCCAGCACTCTGATAGGCTCGACGCTCGTTGCCAAATCGCCGCCAGACGGCTACACCCTCATCGTGGCGGTCAGTAGTCACACGACCAACCCCGCCATGCAGGCAAGTATGCCCTTTGACGCACTCAAAGATTTCACGGCAGTGAGTATGTTGGCGCGCGCACCGGTATTAGCCGTCGCGAACCCAAATTTTCCAGCCAGCAATATCAAGGAGCTCATTGCCTTGGGTAAAGCTGGCAAGATCAAACTGGATTATGGTTCTGCTGGCGCCGGCTCAATGACTCATCTGACGGCTGAGTTGATTAAAAAGCAAACGGGTCTGGAGATGACGCACATCCTTTACAAGGGTGGCACGCCTGCGATGATGGATGTGATGTCGGGGCACTTGGCGATGACATTCGCCACGCTCGGACAGGTACAGCCTCAGCTTAAGGCCGGCAAGCTGAAGGCATTGGGTATTTCGTCAGACAAGCGTTACGCGTCGATGCCTGACATTCCGACCTTCAAGGAGCAAGGATTGGATGTGGTGACAACGGAGTGGTTTGGCTTGCTGGCGCCAGCGGGAACGCCGCCCGCGATCGTGGCTAAGCTCAACACTGAGATCAAGCAAATCATGTCGAATCCAGAGCTCGGTGATCGTCTCGCGTCAATCGAACTTGCGAGTTCCTCGGCTGAGTTTCTAAACGACTTCATCAAGGCCGAACTCAAGCGCTGGGATCCCGTGATTAGAGAGCTCAAAATCAAGATGAATTGAGCTCTCGGCGACTCGGTCGCTTAATCTAATGTCGAGTCGAGTCTGGTGTCGTAAACCTTCACAACTCCGCGCCATTGGTCGATCTTTTTGGCCAGACGCTTCGTCTGCGTTTTACTGCAAGGATTCTTGATCAAGTCTCTGCTCTATACTGCTTTGCCAGGCGCTTAAAGCGTCTAAAAATAGTGATAGATACCACCTTATGTTTAAGCTAACCCTCAAAGAGTTCTTTACATCCAATTTCGGTTCGACTGTTCCTATTTGGGCAACAGCCACGCTCTCCTTGCTCAATGTTGTTGTGATTCTCGGACTGGCTTGGCTGTTTCGTCGTTTGGTGATGCGTTCCATTCGCGCGCTTCAGAACCGTCTTGCGAACGCGAGTCAGGATGATGAGGAGAAAAAACGTGTTGAGACCTTGGGGCGAGTATTCGGGTACATCACCTCGGTCACAATTATCGTCGTCGCCATCATGCTTGTCTTGTCGGAAATCGGAGTCTCGATCGCCCCCTTGCTTGCGACAGCCGGTGTGGCGGGCATTGCGATCGGTTTTGGCGCCCAGAGTGTGGTCAAAGACTACTTTACCGGTATCGTGATGCTGCTTGAAAATCAGATCAGGCAGGGAGATATTGTCGAAGTTGCGGGCAAGGCCGGGTTTGTGGAGGAAGTCACCTTGCGTTATGTCAGGCTGCGAGACTATCAAGGTTCAGTTCATTTTGTACCGAACGGCGTGATCACCACAGTGACCAACTTGAGCCGAAATTTTGCATTTGCTGTCATCGATATTGGTGTTTCCTATCGCACCAACATTGAGCAAGTGTTTGCCCTGATGCGAGAGGTCTCGACTGAATTGCGTGAAGATCCTGACTTTGGTCAACGCATTCTGGATGATATTGAAATCGCAGGCGTTGAACAGTGGGCGGATTCGGCCGTGATGATCAAGGCTCGTATCAAAGTCATTGCTTTGTGGCATGGGCCAATTCGCCGAGAATATCTGCGGCGACTTAAGTTGGCCTTTGATGCGAACAATATCGAGATCCCCTTCCCACAGCGTGTGGTGCACACTACGGGTGATAAAGCCAATGAAAAGTAGTCTTGACCTGTTGCTCGCACAGCACGTCGCGGGCGTTCGTTTCGAGCAGATTTCTCCCCAGGCAATTGCAAAGGCAAAAATCTTTCTGCTCGATACGCTTGGTGTCGGTATTTCGGGCGGAAGTACCCCCGAGATCGCCCCGCTTTTATCCGCAGTGGGCCGCTGGGGCGCAGGCGAGGAGGTCTCGCTATGGGGGCGACGCACCAAGTTGACACCCACGCAAGCGGTGCTTGTGAACGCCTATCAGGTTCACTGTCAAGAGTTCGACTGTTTGCACGAGGGTGCCGTATTGCATGCGATGGCGACTCTCTTGCCCGTGTTGCTCGCTGAGGCGCAAGTGCGGGGTCCCGTGACCGGTCGCGCACTGTTGACAGCACTGGCCGCGGGCGTGGATGCTGCCTGTACGATTGGAATGGCCGCCAAGTTAGGGTTGCGTTTTTTTAGACCTGCAGCCTCTGGTGGATTCGGTGCAGTGGCGGGTTTGGCCAATTTGCGTGGCTTTGATGCGGCAACCACGCTGGCCGCCTTTGGACACCAGCTCGCGCAAGTGAGCGGGACGATGCAGGCGCACACCGAGGGCAGCGTGGTCTTGCCCTTGCAAATCGGTGTTAATGCCCGTGCGGCGATGCAATCCTGTGACTTGGCTCAGGCGGGTTTTCCCAGCTTGCAGACCCCGCTGACGGGGCGCTTTGGGTACCTGCCGATGTTTGAGACCGAGTGGGATTTGGAATCGGCGATGGTGGATTTAGGGGAGCGTTGGCGCTTAACTGAGCTGAGTCACAAACCCTACCCAAGTGGTCGTGCGACACATGGAGGCATTGAGGGCTTGAGTGTATTGCGCGATCAGGCGGGGTTTGCCGCCGCCGATGTTGCCGAGATCGTGGTGCGAGGCCCCTCTTTGCTGAATCATCTCGTGAATCGCCCCCCACAGCCGACGCCTACGCCCAACTACGCGCGACTTTGTATGCCATTTGTGCTGGCCAAGGTTTTGCAGCATGGCGCGCTAGATCCCATGCATTTTCGTGGTGACGCCTTGAGCGATCCGGATACCTATGCGCTCTCCCTCAAGGTGCGGATGGAAAAGGATGACAATCCAAACCCCAATGCCCTGGTGCCCCAACAGATCACGGTTCGTCTCAAGGACGGCAAAATCTTGCAACACGCGATCGATGCGATGCTCGCGAGTCCGAAACGGCCCTTGAGCCGCGAAGCTCAGCTCAAGAAGTTTATAAGGTGCTGGTCGCTGTCAGCCGAACCGATGGGATCCCCAGAGCCCTTGATTGATCTCATCGATCAGCTTGAGCAGTGCCAAGATGTGGGTCAGCTGATTGCCCAGCTTGTTCCTGCGGCGTAGGGATTTGCTTGATCGGCTCTTGAAATAAGCATTTTGCGCCCCAAATACTCTTTTATCAGTCCGTCTGAGGCAAACCAGTGCCTGCGGACTTGGCAAGTTGTGGATAACTTATGGTGAGTAATATGGATCAGACAACATCGACTTCCGAGACATCTCAAACGCTGGGTTTTCAGGCAGAAGTAAAGCAACTTCTTCACCTGATGATCCACTCTTTGTACAGCAACAAGGAAATTTTCTTGCGCGAGCTCGTCTCTAACGCCTCTGATGCGTGCGACAAGCTGCGGTTCGAGTCGATCGATCATCCCGGGCTGCTCGAGGGTGACGCAGAGTTGCATGTTCGTGTGGACTATGACAAGACTGCGCGCACCATTACGATTTCTGACAACGGTGTTGGTTTATCCCGCGAGGAGGCGATTGCCAACCTCGGGACGATCGCACGATCTGGCACGCGCGAATTTTTCTCCAAACTGACGGGTGACAAGCAGAAAGACGCCCAGTTGATTGGTCAGTTCGGCGTGGGTTTTTATTCCTCGTTTATCGTGGCCGACAAGGTGACGGTGCGTAGTCGCCGGGCCGGGTTGCCTGCGGATCAGGCGATTGTCTGGGAGTCGGATGGTCAAGGCGAGTTTTTGATTGACGCGACCGAGAAGGCTGAACGTGGCACAGACGTGGTTTTGCACATGCGCGCCGATGAGGACGAGTTTTTAAGCGGCTGGAAATTGCGCGAAATCTTACGTCGCTACTCCGATCATATTTCTTTGCCCGTGGAGATGCGCAAAGAAGAATGGGACCAGGAAAAGTCTGAGCAAGTGAAGAAGGACGAGTGGGAGTCCGTCAATCAGGCGAACGCCTTGTGGACGCGTGGCAAATCCGAGATAACCGACGAGCAGTACCGCGAGTTTTACAAGCATGTCTCGCACGACTTTGATGATCCACTCGCCTGGACGCACAATCGTGTCGAGGGTCGCAGCGAATATACCCAGCTCCTGTATGTTCCTAAACATGCCCCGTTTGATATGTGGGATCGCGATGCGCGTCGTGGGGTCAAGCTCTACGTCAAGCGCGTGTTCATCATGGATGATGCCGAGCAAATGCTCCCGTCCTACCTCCGGTTTGTGCGCGGCGTGATTGATTCGGCTGATTTGCCACTGAACGTGTCACGCGAGTTGCTGCAGGAAAGCCGGGATGTCAAAGCGATCCGCGAAGGCTCGACCAAGCGTATTTTGAGCTTGCTCGAGGACATGGCCGAGAACAAGAAAGAGGACTACGCGACGTTCTGGACGGAGTTTGGTCAGGTGCTCAAAGAGGGCACGGGTGAGGACACGGCTAACCTTGAGCGTATCGCCAAGCTGTTGCGCTTTGCCTCGACCAAAGACGATTCCGATGCGCAAATCGTCACGCTCGAAGATTACGTCTCCCGGATGAAAGAAGGGCAAGATAAGATTTATTACGTGACGGCGGACAGCTACACGGCGGGACGCAACAGCCCGCATTTGGAAATCTTCCGTAAAAAAGGCATCGAGGTCCTCGTGATGTGGGATCGCGTCGATGAGTGGATGCTTTCGCATTTGCGCGAGTTCGAGGGTAAGAAGCTGGTCTCGGTCGCCAAGGGCGGTCTCGACCTCGAAGCGCTGGCGGACGATGAGGAAAAGAAGCACCAGACCGAGGTGGCCGAGCAGTTCAAGCCGCTGGTCGAACGCTTGCAGGAATCACTCAAGGATCGCGTCAAAGAGGTGCGTGTGACGTTGCGTCTGGTTGATTCACCCTCTTGCGTGGTGGTGGGGCAAAATGATTTGAGTCCGCACTTGCAGCGTATGCTCAAGGCTGCGGGCCAAGAGGCTCCCAGCATTTTGCCTGTGCTCGAAATCAATCCCGAGCATGCTTTAGTCAAGCGTGTTCAGTCCGCATCTGATGAGTCGTTTAACGATTGGGCGAGCTTATTGTTTGAACAAGCCTTATTGGCGGATGGTTCAAGCCTGCCCGATCCAACGGCGTTTGTGCGCCGGGTCAATCAGCTGCTGTTGGCCTAGGCTGTGGGCAGGGCTGCGGCTGGCCATTGAGCCAGCGCAGCGTAGCGGGGCCAGTCAAACGCTGGGCCCGGGTCTGTTTTGCGGACTGGCGCGATATGACAATGCCCTCTGACCGCAGTCAGGGGGTATTGCTCACGCAAACACTTTGTCAGTGCAGCGAGCGATTGATATTGTGCATCAGTGTAGGCGAGCGTATCTGTCCCCTCTAGCTCGATCCCTAATGAAAAATCATTGCATTGATCCCGTCCTTCGTGACATGAAACGCCAGCATGCCAGGCACGCGCGCGGCATGAAACAAATTGCGTAATGTGGCCTGTCCGGTCAATCAAAAAATGAGCAGAGACGTTGAGACCCTCAAGGTTTTTCTCAAACCAAGGGTCGGCCATTAGATCAAGTTGGTTAAGGAAGAGGTCCGCGACATAAGGCGTGCCGAATTGACCCGGAGGCAGGCTGATGTTGTGAATGACCAGCAGAGAAATGTCAGTGCCTGGAGGGCGGTCGTTGAAGTTTGGAGATGCGCGCAGCGAGATGGATGCTGTTTGCTCGAGCCAGCCTTGATCATCAAGTTTCATCGTGTTTCGTCAAACACCAGTCAGTGGGTCTTGCCGGGCCCGAGTTGAGCATGGGCTTGGCTGCACCAGGTTTCTCCGCCTGTCAGTAGTGCATCCGAGCGAGGTAAAAACACACCACAATGGGCGCAGCGCACCATCGCTTCGGCGCCTGGCAGTGGATTGTTTTGACGACTTTTAGCATCTTGCTCTTGACGAAAGCGTTTTTTAGCAGCTTGATGCGTGAGAAAGCGACTGGCTAGCAATACGCCGAAAAATACTGCCACCCAAAAGAGGGTTTTGCCCATCTCAGTTCCTTTGCAAAATAACTTCGATCACGAAGCGCGAGCCCGTGTAGGCCAGCACAACGAAAGCAAAACCCACCAAGGTATAGCGCAGGGCAGTACGTCCACGCCAGCCACGCAGGTATCTGCCCAAAAGGAGAATGCCAAAAGTTAACCAAGCAAGCAAAGTAAAAATCGACTTGTGATCAAACGGTAGCCATCTACCCACTAGGGCTAAGGAAATCAACGCCCCGGAGATTACTGTGAGCGTCAGAGCGGCAAAGGCGATCCAGATCAAGCGGAAAAGGATTTGCTCCTGCGCAAGCAGCGGCGGCTGCGCATCAAGCAGACGGCCAATCGCGCGCCGGACAGGGCTCGAGTGAGCGCGATCCTCTTGAGGAAAATGTAAACGGTGGTCTAAGCCGGCCATCAGCATGGCCTGCAGCGCCGCGATGGTGACCAGGGCGTAGGCAGACAGCGCAATCAGCAAATGAATCCTGAGGCCCGCATCACCGGCGTGGGCGAGCACTTGTGACTGCGGAAATAAGCCCGCGAGCAGGCAGACAATAGCTCCGACGGGCAGCAGCAGCAACTGCAGGCCATCGATACGGATAATCAGGCTTTCAAGCCAGAAAACGACCATACCGATCCAGATGGCGGCTGACAGCGCCAACGACCAACTGACCCGCAGATGCCCATCGTGTAGCATCGTCTCTCGCAGGGCGATACCGTGCAGGATGATGGCGAGCAAAAGGCCCAGTCGCGCGAAGCGGCCAGCCTGGATCGTAGGGGATTCGGACGACATTGAGCGCCAAAGACCGAAACCTAGGGCGGCATAAGCCAATGCTGCGAGGGAGTGAAATACAATACCGTAAGACATATGTCTAGTGTATAAGCGAATCCGTCACCATGCTTGAAAATCTAACCCAACGTCTCTCCCGTGTCGTCAAGACCATTCGGGGTGAGGCACGCCTGACCGAAACCAACACGCAGGATATGTTGCGCGAGGTTCGACTCGCATTGCTCGAGGCGGATGTGTCGTTACCAGTCGTGCGCGATTTTGTGACGCGGGTCAAAGAAAAAGCGTTGGGAGAAGAGGTGGTGGGTAGCCTCTCGCCCGGACAAGCACTGGTAGGGGTGGTGCATCGAGAGTTGACCGCCTTGATGGGCGGCGATCTCGGCGCCGACGCCAGCGAGCTTTCTCTGGCGATGCAGCCTCCCGCGATCATCTTGATGGCAGGTCTGCAGGGTGCGGGTAAGACGACCACCACCGGTAAGCTCGCGCGTTGGCTATCCGAGGGCAATCATGTCCAGCACGGACGTAAAACCGGCAAGAAAAAAGTGGCCGTTGTTAGTGCTGACGTGTATCGCCCCGCCGCGATTGAGCAGTTAAAAACCGTGGCCGAGCAGGTGGGCGTCGAGTGGATTGCCTCTGATGCAACGCAAAAGCCTGAGGATATCGCTCGAAGTGCGCTCGATTACGCGCGCCGTCACCATTTTGATGTGTTGATTGTCGATACGGCCGGACGCCTAGGCATCGACGAGGCCATGATGCGCGAAATTCGCGCGCTGCACGATTTGCTCAAGCCGATCGAGACATTATTTGTCGTTGATGCGATGCAGGGACAGGATGCCGTCAATACGGCCCGTGCGTTTGGTGAGGCACTGCCTTTGACGGGCGTGGTGCTGACCAAGCTTGATGGGGATGCGCGCGGTGGTGCCGCCTTGTCAGTGCGGCATGTCACGGGAAAACCGCTCAAGTTTGTTGGTGTGTCTGAAAAGCTTGATGGTCTGGAGCCTTTCCATCCTGAGCGCATGGCTCAACGCGTCTTGGGCATGGGCGATATCGTATCCCTGGTCGAACAGGCGCAGAAGAATATCGATGTTGCTGAGGCTCAAAAGTTTGCCGCCAAGATGAAGTCTGGCGACAAATTCGATTTAAATGATTTCCGAGATCAGCTCGTCCAAGTCAAAAAGATGGGCGATATGGGCTCTTTACTTGAAAAATTACCCGCGCAGTTTGCTCAGGCGGCAGGTCAGCTGCAAGGCGGTCAGGCGGAAAAGCAGTTGCGACGCACAGAGGGCATCCTGAACTCTATGACACCTCTTGAGCGGGCCAAACCTGATTTGCTTAAGGCCTCCCGCAAACGCCGGATCGCGACCGGCGCTGGCGTCCCTGTCCAGGAGGTCAATCGTATGCTTAATCAGTTTGAGCAAATGCAGGGCATGATGAAGCAAATGAAAAAAGGCGGCATGGCCAAAATGATGCGTGCCATGGGCGGCATGAAAGGCTTGGGCAAGCTTGGTGGTTTTGGGCGCTAAAGCTTGGGCGCCGACTACTTGGGCGCCTGCTTTTTGAAAATCAAGTCCCACACACCATGACCGAGGCGTAAGCCGCGATTTTCAAACTTGGTTAATGGGCGGTAGTCTGGCCTGGGTGCGAAGCCGTCGCAAGTATTTGCGAGCGTCGTTTCCCCTGAAAGCACCTCGAGCATTTGGTGTGCGTAGTGCTCCCAGTCGGTTGCGCAATGAATGTAGGCGCCGGGAGCCATCCTGCTGGCCAGCAACTCAATCAGGGGGGGCTGGATCAAACGGCGTTTGTGGTGACGCTTTTTGGGCCAGGGATCGGGAAAGTAAATGTGTACCCCTGCGAGCGATTCAGGCGCGATCATGTCACGCAGCACCTCGACCGCATCATGTTGAATCAAACGCACGTTTGTCAGGCCTGATGCTTCGATGCGTTTGAGCATCGCGCCTACGCCGGCATTGAATACTTCAACACCTAAAAAGTTATCTTCGGGGCGAGCCAGAGCGATTTGCTCGGTCGTCTCCCCCATCCCAAACCCAATTTCGAGAATCGTTGGGGCGGTACGCTCAAAGGCTTCGTTGAAATCCAATAACTTCGGACGATACGCAATCGACCATTTATCCAGAAAGGCATCAAGCGCCTCTTGTTGGCCCCGCGTCATGTGGCTGCGTCGATTGACGAAACTTCGAATATGAAGAGGATGCATCGTTAACCACCTCCAACGGCGACAACGATCTCTAGGCGATCGCCAGCCTCGATTTGCACGTTTGGATACGTGCTTTTCGGTACGATTTCACCATTACGTTCGACCGCGATACGCTTGCCCGTATAACCAAGCTGGTCGATGAGTGCTGAGACAGAGAGAGGACCAGATAGAGTGTTGGGCTGGCCATTGAGAACGATATTCATCACAGACTGTAGTGAGTTGGACGACTAGAGAAAGATGGTCGCCGAGCATGTGGGTGTTGACAGACGATTCTCGTAACACATTGATTTATATAAATTTATGTTCTTACGATTCCGAAGCGACCTTCCGCTGCGGATACTTCAACTGACACAGACAAGTTTAGCGCACTTGCTCAAGCGATCTCTAATGTTGCTTACCGTACAGATCATTAATCAAATAATGGAGACTATAGGCACGACACATTCAATCGAGGTGACGCATGAAGCCCAGCCAGCCGGCGCAAGCTGTGAAAGAGTCCAGCAAAGCCCCCACCGGTATCGCAGGGTTTGATGAGATCACCCGCGGCGGCCTTCCGCGCGGCCGGACCACACTCCTCGTGGGCGGGCCGGGCTCAGGTAAGACAATCATGGCGCTGCAATTCTTGGCACATGGTGCGCGCGATTGCGATGAGCCAGGCATTTTTGTCGCATTCGAGGAAACCGCGCAGCGAATCGAGGCTAATGCTGAGAGCTTTGGTTGGGGGATTTCTGCGCTCAGGCGCAAGAAAAAAATATTATTTCTTGACGCTCAACCGAAGTCCGACATGGCAGTGTTAGGCGATTTTGATATTTCCGGGATGCTCGCGGCGCTTGAGGATCTGACTAAAACGGTCGGTGCGAAGCGGATTGTTTTCGACGCCATTGACATCGTGCTCGCGCTACTGCCAGATCCTGTGGCGAAAAGGCGCGAAATCTACCGTCTGCACGAGTGGTTATTAGCGAAAGAACTGACGGGCATCATCACCGCCAAAAGAGACGTTGACACGGCCAGCATCGGTATTGAGCAAACATTGGGTTTCATGCAATTCATGGTTGATTGCGCCATTATTCTCGACCATCGTGTGTCACTGGGCATTGCCCATCGAAACTTGCGGGTGCAAAAATACCGCGGCTCTGGTTTTGACGAGAATGAATCGCCATTCCTGATTGGCAATGGCGGGTTGGAGGTTGATGTGATTCGCTCTCGCGCCACGGCCGACCCAAAACCTGGCAAGGTCAATATGGAGCGCTTTTCCAGTGGTATCGCGCGGCTCGACACCATGTTGGGGGGCGGTTATTACCCCGGTGCCAGCATTCTGATCACCGGGTATTCAGGCACTGCCAAGACCACGTTGAGTGGATCTTTCGCCGAAGCCGCCTGTCAGCGCAGCGAACCCACCTTATTCGTGAGTTTTGACTCTGATTGCAACGAGGTCATGCGCAACCTGGCCTCTGTTGGCATCAAGCTGAATCAATACGTCAAAAACGGCTTTTTAAAGATGATCTCGACGCGCTCCATCGTCGGTACCGCAGAGTCGTATTTGGTGCGTATCAAGTCTTTGGCGACAGAGCATGGAGCCCGGTGTCTGGTGATTGACCCGGTATCGACTTGGTATAAATCAGGCAACGACATGACTGCGCAAAGTGTGGCGGATCGTCTGATTGACTGGTGCAAGCGTGAAGGCATCACCTTGATTTGCACCAGCTTGGTCGATGAGATGTCTAACCGTGTGGAAAACGGATTGCCCCAGCAAATATCTGCGTTAGTAGACACTTGGATTCACCTCAGTTATCTGGTGCAGGCAGGCGAGCGCAATCGTGGCTTATCTGTCATCAAGTCGCGCGGCACCGCACACTCGAACCAAGTCCGAGAGCTCATCATGAGCGACGCAGGGGTAACGCTGACCGATACCTACACAGCGGGTGGCGAGGTGTTGATGGGGACCCAGCGCTGGGAAAAAGAGCGCGCCGAGAAAGTCGCGACTGAAGTGGATGAGGTTGCTGGAAAACTCCAGCAGGTCAAACTTGATGCCGAAGAGGCCGAGCTTGAGGTCCGCATGAAATCGCTGCAGACGGAACTGGCAGCCAAGCAACTCGAAAAGGCGTTACTGGTTCATTCCACTAAAAGTTATGAAGGCGAATTGTCGCGCGGCCTCACACAAATGAAGGAAATGCGCGGTGACGATGCAACGATCGCGGATGGAAGGACAACTCCGCTATGAAACAGCGCACTCAGTTTTCATTCATCTTGTTTGTCGCGGGTGATGCGCCAAACTCAGCGCGAGCGATCGCTAATCTTGGCGCATTCTGCCGCAAATACTTGGCAGGTCGCTATTCGATCGAAATCGTCGATGTTTTTCTTGAACCCAAACGTGCGTTGGCCCAGCATATCTTTATGACACCGACTCTGGTCACTTTGTCACCGCTGCCGTCACGACGCATCGTTGGTACGCTCAGCCAGGTCCAGCCCTTGTTACAGACTTTTGGTCTGTTAGACACCACTGAGACATGAAGTCTGCTGATTCAAACAAACCACTTGATACTAACGAAGAGATTGCCTCTTTAATTGAAACCTTGCATGCGACGAGTCAACGTCTGGAGGAACTGACGGCTGGCGAGGTGGATGGGGTGGTGGATAGCGACGGCCATACATTTCTGCTGCGTCATGTGCAAGAAGAGTTACGTCACAACGACACCATCAGACAGTCAGATATCCTGAATGCGTTGCCTGCGCATGTCGCTTTGCTTGATAGCCAGGGACGCATCGTTTCTGTCAACCAGGCCTGGCAACAGTTTGGTCATGCCAACGCATCGCAATACGCGGAGTATGAGGTCGGTGCCAATTACCTTGATGGTTGCGACAACACGCAGGGCAACTTCGCTATCACTGCTCATGAGGCTGCTGCAGGAATCCGTGCAGTACAGAAGGGCAAGACCCCACATTTTTCGCTGGAATATTGTTTACAGTCACCTACCGGACAGCGCTGGTTTTTACTGACAGCGAGCCCTCTGGCCGACGGGCTTGCGAACGGTGTAGTGGTGATGCGTCTGGATATTACACAGCGCAAGCGGCGCGAGTTGGAGTTGCTCGAAAGCGAGCGCGGCGCCAAGGCATCCAGGGCTGACACGGCGGCAGTGCGCGATATTGCCGCCCGCCTGCAGGCGATACTCGATACCGTGGTGGATGGGATCATTACCCTGGATGAGCTCGGCAGGATGGAGACCTTTAATCCGCCCGCAGAGCGGATTTTCGGCTTTGCCGCCAAGGAGGTGATTGGGCGCAACGTCAGCATGTTGATGCCGCAACCTCTTCTGGGTGATCAAGACGCTTGCTTCGCACTCTATCACGCGAGCAGTGACTCGCGCATCAGTGGTGCCGTGAGAGAGGTCATCGGGCTGCGCAAGGATGGCAGTACGTTTCCGCTTGATCTCTCGATTTGCGAGATGATGCTTGGCAGCGAACGTCACTACACCGCGGTCGTGCGTGACATCACGGAGCGCAAGGTCGCGGAGCAGGAGGTGGCTGCTGCCAAGACCGAAGCCGAGCGTGCCAATGCGGCTAAGAACACCTTTTTGGCCAACATGAGTCACGAGATTCGTACCCCAATAAACGGCGTCATTGGCATGATCGAGGTGCTTCAACAAAGCAGCCTCAGTGTTGCGCAAATGGAGATGGCAAACATTATTCGCGACTCATCTTTTGCCTTGCTGGATGTGATCAACGATATTCTTGATTTCTCCAAGATCGAGTCCGGCAAGTTTGAAATTGATCACATCCCGATGTGTGTCGCTGAGGTAGTCGAAAAGGTCGGTGAAATCCTCGCACGTCTGGCCTTAAAGAAAATGGTGACGTTGACTCTGTTCACTGACCCCGCCATCCCAGAGAGACTCATGGGTGATCCTGGACGGCTGCGTCAGATACTGATCAATCTCATCAACAACGCGATTAAATTTTCTAGTGAAACGCAGCGTCCGGGTCAGGTGTCAGTTCGAGTGCTCATGGTGGATAGCGACCCGAAATGCGTGCGGTTGGAATTCCAAATTTCCGACAACGGGATTGGTATCGATAAGGACAGTTTGGCTCGAATATTCGCTTCTTTCGTTCAGGCTGACATTTCCACCACCCGCAAATATGGCGGAACTGGCCTGGGGCTCGTCATATCGTGTCAGTTGGCAAAAATGATGGGAGGCGACATCCGTGTGAACAGCGAGCCAGGTGTCGGTTCATTGTTCACGGTGAGTCTGCCTCTACACCTGGCACCGGCGCAGCCTGATCCCCTTGGGCAAATGGACTTGACTCAAAGTGTTGGAGCGCGAGTCCCAAATAAACTGCAGCCCGCACATATCATTACTCAACGCCGTGGCGTGCAGATACTGGTTGCCGAGGACAATGAGATCAATCAGAAAGTCATCCTGTATCAGTTGGCGCTGCTCGGCTACGACGCCGAGCTGGCACATGATGGCCGGGATGCGCTCACCCGGTGGCAAACAGGAAATCACTCGCTGCTGTTAACGGATCTTCAAATGCCGAACTTGGATGGCTATGATCTTGCCCGCGCCATTCGACGTGCGGAGGGCGTGCAAAGACATTTACCCATCATCGCCCTGACTGCCAATGCGCTGAAAAGTGAAGCGCAACGTTGCAAGGAGGTTGGCATGGATGACTATCTGACAAAGCCGGTGCTCCTGAATCAGTTGCAAGCCATGTTGGAGAAGTGGCTACCGAACTCCGTTCAGCAAGCCCTTGCTGAGAACCTCACGGTCGTACCGGCAGCTGAACCGACAGCAGAGCCACACTTAGCCGTGCTGGATAGGACCGCACTTTTGAAACAGTTTGGCCCCCACTTTGCACAAATGGCTCAGCTTTATACAGATTACCGACTTTCTGCACTAAAAATAGCAGAAGAAATCCGCGCTGCGATTTTGTTGGAAGACTGGAACGCCGTGAACCGCTGTGCCCACAAACTTAAGTCTTCGTCTCGGGCTGTGGGTGCCATGGATCTGGGCGAAGTCTGCCAACGGTTGGAGCAGGCTAGCAAAGACGGTCAGGCCGATGTTATGCAGAAGTTAGCCACTGAGTTTGAACACGCTCTTGCGGCGGTCCTCGACGCCTTGAGTCTTTAAAGGAGTTGATCGTGGTAGCCGCAAATATTCTGATCGTGGATGACGATTTATTTCAACTCCAACTCTTCTCAAGCCAGCTCGCCATCCTTGGGCTTGATCAGGTGCACGCCTGCATCTCAGGCCAACAGGCGCTGAATCTGCTGAAAGCGCCGCAGGTTGGCCAGCCGTTGATTTTTCTTGACCTCAATATGCCCGATATGGACGGGGTGGAGTTTATTCGCCGTCTGGCAGATATCGCTTACACAGGTGCCTTGGTGCTGGTAAGCGGCGAAGACGAGCGCATCCTGGAGACTGCGGAGCGTCTTGCCCGTGCGCACCACTTGAGCGTGCTTGGCTACCTGAGTAAACCGGTACAAACTGAGACGCTCAGCCTCTTGTTGGAGCGCTGGCGTTGTGCGATACCCGAGACTTCGTTCAAGGTCGTGAAGGCCTATTCTGCAGACGAAGTACGGCGCGCCATTTCAGGGGGAGAAATGGTGAACTACTACCAGCCTAAGGTGCTTGTGGCCAGTGGCGAACTCTGCGGGGTTGAAACCCTGGTGCGCTGGCAACACCCCATTGATGGGGCGGTGTTCCCCGACAGTTTTATTGGTGTGGCCGAGGACAATGGACTCATTGATGATTTGACGCGCATCGTGCTAGTTGAGGCGCTTGAGCAATCCAGTCGTTGGCGTGCCGAGGGTCTGGTGTTGCGTGTGGCTGTCAATGTCTCAATGCATAACCTTGCGCGGCTTGATTTTGCGGATTTCGTCCTGAGCCAAATTCTGCGTTGCGACGTCGCTGCGGAGGACCTGATTTTGGAGGTCACGGAGTCCCGACTGATGGCAGATGTCCTCGCGCCTTTGGACGTTCTCACTCGCCTGCGCCTCAATCGTATCGGTCTTTCCATCGACGACTTTGGTACGGGTCATTCTTCACTGACACAGTTGCGTAATATTCCTTTTAACGAACTCAAGATCGATCAAAGTTTTGTGCATGGCGCGGATCGGGATAACACCCGGCGCGCGATGTTTACAGCCAGTCTTGGCATTGCCCGGCAACTCGGTATGCAGACGGTTGCTGAGGGGGTAGAAGACCTCGCAGACTGGAATTTTCTTCGCCAGCAAGGGTGTGATCTGGCACAGGGCTATTTTGTCGCCCGTCCCATGCTCGCCAACGCTCTGCGCCCCTGGTTGGTGGGCTGGGAAGCGCGCTTTAAGGAATTAAAGAACAAAGTTGAAGTAGATCCAATTTTGCGGACGCTTTCCAATGGAAAGGTGGAGTTGAGCGAATGATTTTAGGGGTAAAATCTGAAATCATGATGATGTGTTGCGCACATTTTCAGATATAAGTTATTTAAATCAAATGCTTATATGCGGGTGTGGTTCAATGGTAGAACGGCGGCTTCCCAAGCCTCAAGCGTGGGTTCGATTCCCATCACCCGCTCCAACGTTCGCTTAGTCTTGCGAGCGTACGAGCCGAGTACTTCCCGCGCATCAATCTCAAGACTCATCATCTACAACATTTCTTAGCACTACGCCGACAACTCTTTTCATCAAATGACCCCGATTATTAATATTGCCGCCTATAAGTTCGTCGCCTTGGACAATCTCGAGGACCGACGCCTCGCGGTGATCTCGCAGGCGCAGTCGGATGAACTGAAGGGGACAGTGCTGTTGACACCCGAGGGCATTAATTTGTTTTTGGCGGGTACGCAGACTCATATTGACCAGTTTTTATGCTGGTTGCGTCAGGACCCGGCCTTTCACGATCTCGAAGTCAAATTCAGCGTTTCAGACGATACGCCCTTCAAACGGTTGCTGGTCAAAATCAAACGCGAGATCATCCGTATGAATCATCCGACGATCCGTCCAGAGGCAGGGCGCGCTCCGGCCGTTGACGCACAGACGGCAGCTCGCTGGATCACACAAGGCCAGGATGATGACGGGCGCCCAGTGGTGCTGCTCGATACTCGCAATGACTTTGAAGTAGAAGCGGGCACGTTCGAGGGTGCGATTAACTGGCACATCACCAAGTTCACTGAGTTTCCTCAGGCGGTCCTTGACCACAAGGAAGAGCTTGCCGGTAAAACGGTTATCAGTTTTTGTACCGGGGGTATTCGCTGTGAAAAAGCGGCGATTTTCATGGGCGAGGCCGGCATCGAGCATGTCTATCAGCTCGATGGCGGGATTCTCAAGTATTTCGAAGAAACCGGTGGGATCGGTTATCGGGGTAATTGCTTTGTGTTTGACGAGCGCCGGGCACTCGATCCGACACTTAAGCCGCAGCCTCTTTAAAAGTTGGAGGCTGGGCAGTCCTTACCGGATTCTCATGCCAGGTTGTGCGCCGGACTCAGGATCCAGTACATAAATACCTGGATTGGCTTTCGGATCGGCATGGCTTGCGGAGAGCACCATGCCCTCAGACACGCCGAATTTCATTTTTCTTGGCGCCAGGTTAGCCACGACAACCGTCAGGCGACCGATGAGCTGCTCAGGCTGATAAGCCGACTGAATCCCCGAGAAAATATTGCGATGGCGCCCTTCGCCAAGATCAAGCGTTAACTGCAGTAGTTTGGTTGATCCCTCTACGCGTTGGCAATGCACGATGCGTGCGACCCGCATATCTGTTTTAAAAAAATCATCGATGGTGATCGTTTCAGCAATCGGCTCGCCACCCGGAATGAGCGAGCCCGCTGCGTCTGCACCAAGACGTGTGTCTGAAGGTGTTGCGATCGTCGCGGCATTCTTGTCGCCAGCCGCCGTCGCTGCTCCGGCCTTCGCCTTTCCGGTTTTTTCAGCCCCAGCTTTATCCTTGCCAGCGGCATCCGCGGGCAGCTCAAACAGCGCATCCAGCATCGTTGGCTCCACACGTTGCATCAGGTGTTTGAAGGCGTTGATGTGCGTGGGCAGTACGCCTGCATCCGACCACACGAAGCTTTGTGGCTGGCCAAAAAGGTCCGTCGCGACGCGCTGCGCCAGCACCGGCAAAATAGGTGTCAACATCACTGACAGGGCTTTAAAGCCAGCCAGCGCCGTCGAGCAGATATGTTGAAGCGCATCGCGTTGCGCTGGGTCAGCATCGGCCAGACCTTTGGCAATCAGCCAGGGTTGCGCGGCATCAAAGGCTTGATTGATTTGATCGGCATGACCCATCACTTCGCGAATCGCACGCCCATACTCTCTGATTTCCAGGTCGCCGCGTACCGCCTCGGCCGCTTGTGTCCAATGTGACGAAAGCGAAGCGGCATCGCCTGGATACGCAAGTTGGCCGTCAAAATATTTACTGATGAAGTTGGCGGCGCGGCTCGCGATGTTGATGTATTTGCCGACCAAATCACTATTCACACGTGCGACAAAATCATCAGGATTGAAGTCGATGTCCTCGACGCGAGCATTGAGTTTTGCTGCGATGTAGTAGCGCATCCATTCAGCATTCATGCCGAGTTGCAGGTAGCGTAGCGGGGAGATGCCGGTGCCTCGGCTCTTTGACATTTTTTCACCACTGACGGTGATGAAGCCATGCACGTTCAATTGGTCTGGTGTCTTGCGACCAGCAAACTTGAGCATGGCAGGCCAAAACAGTGCGTGAAAATAAACAATGTCCTTGCCGATAAAGTGCACCTGCTCCGTGGCGTTCCCCGGTGTGAGCAAGGCATCAAAATCGATGTTTTGCTTGGCGCAATAAGCCTTGAGCGATGCGAGGTAACCGACAGGTGCATCAAGCCAGACATAAAAATACTTACCGGGCGCGTCCGGGATTTCGATTCCGAAATAGGGCGCGTCGCGTGAAATATCCCAGTCCCCGAGGTTGACTTCTGAGTCGCCCTCGCCATTGCCAAGCCATTCGCGGGTTTTCGCAAGCACCTCCGTCTGCAGGTGCTTGTAACCTTGGGCATTACTACCGTTTGTCCAGGACTGCAGAAACTCAACGCAGCGTGGATCGGACAGTTTGAAGAAAAAATGTTCGGAGGTTTTGAGGATCGGACTCGCTTGAGTCAGTGTCGAATAGGGATCGATCAAGTCCGTGGGCGTATAGACGGCCCCACAAGACTCGCAGGAGTCGCCGTATTGGTCTTTTGCATGGCACTTGGGACACTCGCCCTTGATATAGCGATCGGGCAGGAACATGCCCTTGACCGGGTCAAAGAACTGCTCGATCTCGCGTGTTTCAATCAGACCCGCTTCGCGCAGCTTGAGGTAAATGCCCTGAGAGAGTTCGACATTTTCCGGCGAATCGGTTGAGTGCCAATGATCGAAGGCGATGTGGAAACCCTGAAGATACTGCGGGCGTTCGGCCGCGATACGTGTGACCAATTGTTGTGGCGTGATGCCCTCGGCCTCTGCCTTGAGCATGATCGGTGCCCCATGGGTGTCATCTGCGCCAACAAAATGAACGGTGTGTCCTGCCATACGCATCGAACGCACCCAGATATCCGCCTGGATGTACTCCATAATGTGGCCGATATGAAATGAGCCGTTGGCGTAGGGCAGTGCGGTCGTGACGAAAATGGTTCGGGACATGAGTGACAAATAGTGACAAAAAGTGATCAGATTTAAAAAACGGTGAAATAGTGCGAACGAAGGTGATTGAACCCTTGGAAATCAGGTCATGCAGTCAGTCAGCGAATGTCGCGAGACTCCACGTCTGTGACGTCCTTAGGGTTTAATGTACCCGTCGGTGACATGGACTTGCGCTTGGACTTGCTCGCCATCCAGTATTCTTTCACTGCGAAGGGCTTGCCGCGCACGCGCGACACCACCAGCAAAATGGCGATTGCGACGATGGTGGAGATAGTGAGGATCAGCGCCATGACCAGACCAACAAAGGCCACCACAAGAAACACCACAAGACGGATAATGCGGCGAAATAGTTCAATCATATCGATACCATGGCCTGAACAAAGAATCAAAGAAACAAAAACAGCAAAGGAATTTAAATGAGTGTAGCGCTAGTAGACGTGCGTGCGGTGCTGAACCAGGTGATCGATCCGATGGTGGGCGTGGCCCTTGGTAGCGCAGTCAAAGATTCGCAGATCCAGATTGTGAATGGGCGAGTGAGCATTCAGGTCGTTTTGGGTTATCCGGCGGCGAGCCGCACTGAATTGTTGCGCCAAAACTTGCTACAGGCACTCAATGAAGCCGGAATGGCGCAAGCCGAGGTCAGTATTTCCACTAAAGTGGTCGCGCATGCCGTTCAACCCGGGGTAGCGCTGGTGCCAGGTGTTCGCAATATCATCGCGGTGGCTTCAGGCAAAGGTGGCGTGGGCAAGAGCACAACGGCGGTCAACCTGGCGCTTGCGTTGCAAGCGGAGGGTGCCCGTGTCGGTCTTTTGGATGCGGATATTTATGGTCCCAGCGTACCGACGTTGTTAGGGGTTTCCCAGCGTCCTGACAGTGCGGATGGCAAGACCATGAGTCCCGTGATCGGCCATGGTATCCAAGCGAACTCGATTGGCTTCATGATTAGCGAAGATAATCCTGCGATTTGGCGTGGACCGATGGTCACTCAGGCGCTTGAGCAACTGCTTCGCTCCACCAACTGGGACAATCTTGACTACCTAATCGTGGATATGCCGCCCGGGACGGGTGACATTGCGTTGACACTCTCGCAGCGCGTGCCTGTCGTGGGTGCCGTGATTGTCACGACCCCCCAAGATTTGGCCCTGTTGGATGCGCGCAAGGGCCTGCGTATGTTTGAAAAAGTCAACGTGCCGGTACTTGGCGTGATTGAAAACATGGCGATCCATATCTGCAGCCAATGCGGCCATGCAGAACATATTTTTGGCGAAGGCGGCGGTCAGCGCATGGCTGCCGAATACAAAGTGCCGTGGCTCGGCGCATTGCCCTTGTCGATGGCGATTCGCGTCGGGGCGGATGCGGGTAAGCCAACGGTTCTTTCTGAGCCTGATAGCGAGGCTGCCAAGCTCTATAGCGCCATTGCGGCCAGGCTTGCCTCCAAAGTCGCCGCTTTGCCTAAGGATTTAAGTGATAAGTTTGGTGTAATTTCCGTCAAACGTACCTGATTTCAGGTAGATCGGGCCCCCGTCGGCGCGAAGCGGCTCAGACGGGGGTAAAATCCGCGCTCTCGACTTAAATTTAGAGGCGCCTGGTCAATGAGCATTAAAAGCGACAACTGGATCCGCCGCATGGCGCAATCGGATGGGATGATCGAACCCTTCGAACCGGGCCAAGTGCGCTCGAATGAATCTGGAAAAATTGTCAGCTACGGGACCAGTAGTTATGGTTATGACGTGCGCTGCGCCAACGAATTTAAAATTTTCACAAATATCAACTCGACGATCGTCGATCCGAAGAACTTTGATGAAAAGTCTTTTGTCGATTTCAAAGGGGATATTTGCATCATTCCTCCCAACTCTTTCGCGCTTGCGCGCACGGTCGAATATTTCCGTATTCCTCGTAGCGTGCTCACGGTGTGTTTGGGTAAGAGTACCTATGCCCGCTGCGGCATTATTGTGAACGTCACCCCCCTCGAACCCGAGTGGGAAGGTCACGTCACGCTTGAGTTTTCCAACACAACCCCCCTGCCAGCCAAGATTTATGCTGGCGAAGGGTGCGCACAGATGCTGTTTTTTGAAAGCGATGAGATTTGCGCCACGTCTTATAAAGATCGGGGTGGTAAGTATCAAGGTCAACGTGGCGTTACCTTGCCGCGTACTTAGGCGGTTGTCCGCGCGTTGCAGCGCGTGGTGACCATCGGGCGTTACTATTTGTCATAGTCGGGCGGTAAGCTCGTCCTCATTCATTCATAAATTATTTGCGGAGTCCTTCGCATGAAATTTCGCTTCCCCATTTTTATCATCGACGAGGACTACCGCTCGGAAAACGCTTCTGGCCTGGGTGTGCGCGCGCTCGCCACAGCGATTGAGGCCGAGGGCATGGAGGTGATCGGTGTCACCAGCTATGGCGATCTGAGCTCTTTCGCCCAACAGCAGAGTCGTGCAAGCGCATTCATTCTGTCGATCGACGATGAAGAATTTGACGTCGATTCGCCCGAGGATGTGGCCGGGGCGATCAAAAATCTTCGTGTTTTTATCGGTGAGTTGCGTTTTCGGAATGCGGATATTCCGATCTACCTCTACGGTGAGACGCGCACGGCTGAGCATATTCCAAATGACATCTTGCGCGAGTTGCATGGTTTCATTCACATGTTCGAGGATACGCCGGAGTTTGTGGCGAGACACATCATTCGCGAAGCGCGCAGTTATGTTGACAGTCTGGCGCCGCCGTTTTTCCGCGAGCTGGTGAACTACGCGCAGGATGGTTCGTACTCCTGGCACTGTCCTGGCCACTCCGGTGGTGTGGCATTTTTGAAAAGCCCGGTTGGACAGATGTTTCACCAGTTTTTTGGTGAAATCATGCTGCGCGCCGACGTCTGTAACGCCGTAGATGAGCTCGGCCAGTTGCTTGACCACACGGGGCCGATCGCAGAGTCTGAGTTAAATGCCGCACGGATTTTCAACGCCGATCACTGTTACTTTGTGACCAATGGCACATCAACCTCGAACAAGGTTGTCTGGCATGCCAATGTGGCGGCAGATGACATCGTGGTGGTGGACCGTAACTGTCACAAGTCCATCTTGCATGCGATTACGATGACGGGGGCGATCCCGGTGTTTTTGCGACCAACGCGCAATCACATGGGCATTATTGGACCGATTCCCCTTGAGGAATTCGAACCTGAAAGCATCCAGAAAAAAATCGACGCCAATCCTTTTGCTCGCAACGTTAAAAATAAAAATCCTCGTATTTTGACGCTGACGCAAAGCACCTATGACGGCGTGATTTATAACGTCGAAATGATCAAGGAAAAGCTTGGCAACCTCGTGGATACGCTGCACTTTGATGAGGCCTGGTTGCCTCACGCGGCATTCCACAGTTTTTATCAAGATATGCACGCGATCGGCGCCGGCCGTCCTCGCAGCCCCAAAGCCATGGTGTTTGCCACGCACTCGACGCATAAACTCTTGGCAGGCATTTCTCAGGCTTCACAGATCATTGTGCAGGAGTCTGAGACCCGTAAGCTTGATCGTAATATTTTCAACGAAGCCTATCTGATGCACATGTCGACTTCGCCGCAGTACGCGATTATCGCCTCCTGTGACGTGGCGGCCGCCATGATGGAAGCCCCGGGCGGTACGGCGTTGGTGGAGGAAAGTATTCGCGAGGCGCTCGATTTCCGTCGCGCGATGCGCAAGGTCGATCTCGAATACGGTGATGATGACTGGTGGTTTACGGTGTGGGGCCCCGACTATCTGGCCGCCCATGGTGTGGGCGAACAGTCTGACTGGATCCTCAAAGGAAACGACCATTGGCATGGTTTCGGTGATCTCGCCGAAGGCTTCAATATGCTCGACCCCATCAAGGCGACGATTGTGACGCCTGGGCTGGACATGTCCGGAAGTTTTGCCGAGACGGGTGTGCCTGCGGCGCTGGTGTCCAAGTACCTGACTGAGCACGGCGTGGTGGTGGAAAAAACCGGGCTGTACTCCTTTTTCATCATGTTCACGATCGGTATCACCAAAGGTCGCTGGAACACCTTGTTGACTGCTTTGCAGCAGTTCAAAGATGACTACGACCGCAACCAGCCCATGTGGCGTATTTTGCCGGACTTTTGCAAGGGTAACCGTCGCTATGAGAGGATGGGTTTGCGCGATCTGTGTCAACAGATCCATACCGAATACCGCAAGCACGATGTGGCGCGTCTGACCACAGAAATGTATCTGAGCGACATGGTGCCTGCGCTGAAGCCTTCGGATGCTTTCGCCAGGATGGCGCACCGGGAGGTCGAGCGTGTGTCGATCGATCAACTTGAGGGCCGTGTGACGGGCGTTTTGTTGACGCCCTATCCTCCCGGTATTCCTTTGCTGATCCCTGGCGAGCGCTTTAATAAAACCATCGTGCAGTACCTGCAGTTTGCCCGTGAGTTCAATCAAATGTTTCCGTCATTTGAAACCTACATTCACGGTCTGGGTGAGGATGTGTTGCCAAACGGCGAAAAGCGTTACTACGTCGATTGTTTGATCGAAGATCAATGCTGAATCAGGCCGGCCTTGTGATGCGTGACTCCGGAGTGGCGCATGCCGCAGTTTGATGTTGCGGTGATTGGTGCAGGTGCCGCCGGCATGATGTGTGCCGCGGTGGCTGCGCAGCGTGGACGCACGGTGGTATTGATTGACCACGCCCGATTGCTGGCCGAAAAAATACGGATTTCCGGCGGTGGGCGCTGTAACTTTACAAACAAACAAGTGGGACCTGAAAATTTCATTTCAGCGAATCCCCATTTTTGTAAATCCGCGTTGGCGGGCTACACGCCTCAGGATTTTATTGATCTGATGCGTCGCCACGGTATTGCCTGGCATGAAAAGCACAAAGGCCAGCTGTTTTGCGATGACAGCAGTGAGTCCATCATCGAAATGCTACGGACCGAATGCAATCAGGGTGGTGTTCAGTGGCGGATGCCTTGCGATGTGCTTGAGGTGACGCGCACAGAGGTTGGCGGTGAACCGCTATTTTCCATCGGCACATCCGTAGGAGAGATTCAGGCGTGTCGTCTTGTGGTGGCAACGGGTGGGTTGGCGATTCCTCAACTAGGTGCGACAGATTTTGGTCTGAAACTCGCGCGACAGTTTGGACTCAAAGTGATCGAGCCTCGTCCTGCGCTGGTGCCCCTGACGTTCGATAGTGAGACGTGGGCGCCGTTTGGGACGCTGGCAGGTGTTGCCGTGCCCTCAACGGTGTCGGCCGGAGCAGGTCGTCAAACTCAAGAGTTTCTTGAGGATGTGTTGTTTACGCATCGCGGACTGTCTGGCCCGGGGATTTTGCAAATATCCAGTTATTGGCAGCCTGGCGAGGCGATCTCTCTTGACTTGGCGCCTGGCCAAGATCTGGAGAGCAGACTGCTCGAGGCAAAATCAGGCGGCAAGCAACAGCTAGGGACGCTGTTGGCCACCTTGTGGCCAAAACGACTCGCTGAACAGTGGTTGGGCGACCAGGCCACCATTCGACTGGCTGATGCACCGGATCGTTTGCTCCGAGAACTCGCACGTCGTATTCACGGCTGGTCTTTGGTACCTACCGGCACTGCAGGGTATAAAAAAGCCGAGGTGATGCGCGGGGGTGTCGATACGCGCGGGTTGGACCAGCGCAGCATGCAAGCCCGCACCGTGCCTGGATTACATTTCATTGGTGAAGCCGTTGATGTCACGGGCTGGTTGGGTGGGTATAACTTCCAGTGGGCGTGGGCCTCAGCCGTGGCCTGCGCACGCAGCTTTTAACCCAGACTCCCGACAGGGCCGGACTTGTGGTCGGCTTTGGTTTCGCGTTATACTGCTACTGCTGTGATCGCATATTGCGGGAGAGCGCATCGGACTTCCTGATCGGATGTTCATTTTGCCGCCGAAGGCGCAATTCGCCCAGAATCGCTCAGGCTCCCCATACCGCAATATGAATTGAAAGAAGCACTTTTTCTTTCAGCACAACACTCTGGAGAGACCCGCGACCAATTGGTCAACACGGGCGCCGAAGGTGCACACCCGCCAAGCAGCGGGGCAACTCTCAGGCAAAAGGACAGAGGGGCGGCCGCCTGTTGGATCCTATGCGTTTTGCGCATGCGATCTGTTGGGCACCACCTCTATTTTCTTGCTTTTTGCCGGAGTGTCACGATGTCTGCAGAATTAAAGCGCACCGCCCTTGCCAACGTTCATGTCGCGGCGGGTGCGCGCATGGTTGACTTTGGCGGTTGGGATATGCCGGTAAATTACGGATCCCAAATCGAAGAGCATCATGCAGTCAGGCGCGATGCGGGTATCTTTGACGTTTCGCACATGTTGAATGTTGATGTGGTCGGCTCAGACGCGACATCATTTTTGCGCAAGCTGGTGGCCAATGATGTCGCCAAGTTGGCGCAGCCTGGCAAGGCGCTTTATTCCTGTATGTTGAACCCCCAGGGCGGGGTGATCGACGACCTGATTATTTATTTTTTCACACCAACCCAGTGGCGCCTCGTGGTAAACGCCGGCACGGCTGACAAAGACATCGCGTGGATGCAGCGTGTCGTCTCCGCTGGCGCTTTTGACGTCACGGTTACCCCCAGAAGGGATCTGGCCATGGTGGCCGTACAAGGCCCAAATGCGCGCGCTAAAGTTTGGGCGGCACGTCCGGCCTGGCGCGAGACAACAGAAGCGCTGGGCGCTTTTTGTGGTGCGATGTTCCCAGGCGACACCATGGTGGCCCGCACAGGTTACACAGGTGAAGACGGTTTTGAGATTGTCGTGCCCGCCACAGAAGTTGAAGCGCTCTGGCACGACCTCGTGTCCCAGGGTGTTCAGCCCTGCGGTTTGGGTGCGAGAGATACGCTGCGCCTCGAGGCGGGTATGAACTTGTACGGTCAGGATATGGATGAGCTGATCCATCCCAATCAGGCCGGGTTGACTTGGACAGTGTCTCTCAAGGACGCAGACCGTCGCTTTATTGGACGCGATGCGATTGAGCAGTTTGCAGATCCACGCACCTTCATCGGACTCAAACTTTTGGACCGTGGCGTGATGCGTGCGCATATGGCTGTGCGCACGGCCAAGGGCATGGGCGAGGTCACAAGCGGCACGATGTCCCCAACCATGGGGGTGTCGATCGGTTTTGGTCGCCTGCCGACAGGCACGGTCGCCGGTGATCGCGTTGAAATCGATATCCGGGGCAAATGGGTGCCCGCAGAGGTTTGCAAGTTGCCTTTCGTGCGCCAGGGACAGGTCGTGACGCATCGTTAAGTCCGCACTAAGAGTTGGCTGCGCTAACCCCATATTTTGTATTGTTGACCCACCTTTTTTGAATCGTTTATTTCACAAATTTTCAGGAGACTTCCATGAGCATCCCTAGCGATCGTAAATATGCCAGTACACACGAATGGATCAAGGCAGAAGGCGATGTCATGATTGTCGGCATTACGGGACCCGCCCAGGAGCAGTTAGGTGATTTGGTGTTTGTGGGCGACGTCCATGTGGGTGCCAAACTTGCAGCGGGTGCCACAGCCGGCGTGGTTGAGTCCGTCAAGGCTGCCTCTGACATCTACGCGCCTGTTGCAGGTGAAATCGTAGGTTTCAACGAAGCTCTCAATGATGCTCCTGAAAATATCAATGCCAATCCTTATGGCACCTGGATTTTCAAAATTAAGGCAAACAATCCCGCCGACGTTGATGGCTTGCTCGATGCAGCAGGTTATCAGGCTGTCGCTGACGCAAGTTAAGGCAAATATCATGTCCCAAGCACTGGATACGTCGAACGAATTTATTCCTCGCCACATTGGTCCGGGCCAAGAAGATCAGGCAAAAATGCTTGCCGCGATCGATGCGCCTGACCTCGATACGCTGATGCGTGAAGTGGTGCCCGCAAACATCCACA
Source organism: Zwartia sp. (assembly GCA_030653405.1). GTDB lineage: Bacteria > Pseudomonadota > Gammaproteobacteria > Burkholderiales > Burkholderiaceae_B > Zwartia. Next base: position 27,111 of record JAURZO010000094.1, read on the forward strand.
TGTCGCGCGAGCTGAACTTGCCCGGTGCCCGCTCCGAAGCGGATGTGCTGGCTGAAATGCGCAAGATTGCATCGGATAATCAAGTATTTCGTAATTACATTGGCCAGGGCTATTACGGCACACATACGCCCAATGTGATTTTGCGCAATATTCTCGAAAATCCTGCTTGGTACACCGCCTACACGCCGTATCAGCCTGAAATTTCTCAGGGTCGACTCGAAGCCATTCTGAACTATCAGACGATGGTGGCGGATTTGACGGGCCTTGATATTGCGAATGCTTCTTTACTGGATGAGGGCACTGCGGCTGCGGAAGCGATGACCTTGGCGCGCCGCGCCTCCCAGTCACAGAGCAAGGTGTTTTTTGTTTCTCAGCATTGTCATCCACAAACGATCGAGGTCATTCGTACACGTGCGGATGGTTTGGATATTGAGGTTGTGCTGGGTGATGAGCAGAACGGTGTCCCCGCCTGTTTTGGTTTGTTAGTCCAGTATCCCCATTCGCTGGGTGCAGTATCAGATTATCGTGCTCTGGCAGAGCAGGTCCACGCGCAAGGTGGCGTGGTCGCGTGTGCGACAGATTTGCTTGCGCTGGCGCTACTTGAGCCACCAGGCCATTGGGGGGCTGACATTGCGATCGGATCAGCGCAACGCTTTGGAGTGCCGTTCGGTTTTGGCGGGCCTCATGCCGGCTTCATGGCATGCAAAGATGCGTTCAAGCGCAATATGCCAGGCCGTCTAGTGGGGATCTCAAAAGACGCTCAGGGCAATCAGGCGTTGCGTCTGGCGCTGCAAACCCGTGAGCAGCATATCCGTCGCGAAAAAGCGACCTCGAATATTTGCACGGCACAAGTGTTGCTGGCTGTGATGTCCAGTATGTATGCGTTGTGGCACGGACCTAAGGGTATCAAAGCGATCGCGACCCGCGTGCATCAAGCGACAGCCATACTCAAGCATGGGTTGACTGCGATGGGCATCAACGTCGCCAATCAGACGTTCTTTGATACGCTTTTACTTGAGACGGCTTCTCACACCGATGCCATTCTGCAGGCTGCGCGCGCCGCACAGATTAATCTGCGCAGTGTGAGCGCCACACAGCTCGGTATTTCGCTCGACGAAACAGTGACTGCACAAGACCTTGAGACCTTACTGAGTGTGTTTGCCGGCGTGACTGGCAAATCTGCGGCGGCCTTGCCTTTCTCTGTGAATGGCTTGCCGGGCATCCCAGCCAGCGTGCAGCGCAAGCAGGCTATTCTCAGTCATCCAGTTTTTTCAAGTATCCAGTCTGAAACAGACATGTTGCGCTATTTGCGTAAGCTGGCGGATAAGGATCTGGCGCTGGATCGCACCATGATCCCGCTTGGCTCATGCACCATGAAGCTCAATGCAACCGTTGAGATGATTCCAGTGACGTGGCCTGAGTTTGCAGCGATCCATCCTTTTGCGCCGGCCGAGCAGACGCGCGGCTATCAGACCATGATTGAGCGTCTGTCCAAAGATCTGTGCGAAATCACTGGATACGATGCTATTAGTTTGCAGCCCAACTCGGGTGCGCAGGGTGAGTATGCAGGTTTGCTGGCCATTCGCGCCTACCATCGCGCCAATGGACAACATCAGCGTGACGTTTGCTTGATTCCTTCCTCCGCGCATGGCACCAATCCAGCCTCTGCCAATATGGTCGGTATGGATGTGGTGGTGGTCGGTTCCGACGCCCATGGCAACGTGGATCTGGACGATTTGAAAGCCAAAATCGCCAAGGTCGGTGATCGCCTTGCGGCCTTGATGGTGACGTATCCTTCCACGCATGGCGTTTTCGAAGAGTCCATCACAACCATTTGCGATTTGATTCATGAGGCGGGCGGTCAGGTTTACATGGACGGCGCCAACATGAACGCCATGGTCGGCGTAGCCCAGCCCGGTAAGTTTGGCTCTGATGTTTCTCATTTGAATTTACACAAGACCTTCTGCATTCCGCACGGCGGCGGTGGACCAGGTGTCGGGCCTGTTGGCGTGCGCGCGCATTTAGCGCCGTTCTTGCCTGGTGTGGTGGGTGAGAAAGGCGTGTTGCCCGACGGAACGCCTGTCGGTCCTGTTTCCGCGGCTCCTTTTGGTTCTGCCAGCATTTTGCCGATCCCCTTTGTTTATATTTCTCTCATGGGGGCGGAGGGATTGCGTCGCGCAACCGAAGTCGCCATTCTGAGCGCCAACTACGTGGCTCGCAGACTTGAAGGCCATTATCCGGTGCTCTACACGGGTCGCAACGGTCGAGTGGCACACGAGTGCATTCTCGATATGCGCGATATCAAGGAAGCCTCTGGCATATCCGCAGAGGACATCGCCAAGCGGTTGATGGATTATGGCTTCCACGCGCCAACAATGAGCTTTCCCGTAGCCGGTACGCTGATGGTTGAGCCAACCGAGTCCGAAGGTTTGGCCGAGCTGGATCGTTTTGTCGATGCGATGATTTCGATTCGTCAAGAGATCGCTCAAGTCGAGAGTGGTGAGTGCGATAAAAACGATAACGTGCTCAAAAATGCGCCTCATACGGCCAAGATGTTATTGGCCGAAGAATGGCACCACGATTATCCTCGCCAGCAGGCGGCTTACCCTCTCGCGAGTTTGCGCGATAGCAAGTACTGGCCACCAGTCGGTCGCGTGGATAATGCGTGGGGAGATCGTAATCTGGTGTGTGCGTGCTTGCCCGTCGAAGCATACGCTGAGTAGGACTTGCTGATAGCGGACAGATGCCACTGAGTGTGTCTCTTCACTCAGTGGCATTTTCTTTTCCAGGCTGAGCATCATAGCCAGTCATCATGGTCAAAATGTCAGAGAGCTAGAGACGCGCACGCGTCATTTCGCGACAGGAGCAGGCGCTTCCTGTTTGGGTGTTTCCTCTGCGGATTGAGAGCGGGGAGCCTGCTCGGGCTTGGTGTCCGTCGCAGTCTCTGCTGCTTTGCTTTCCTGAGCAAAGTCTCTCACCAGCTTAAAGAACGTGCTGACCATCGACTCGATCGCGTCTTGTCCGATGCCGCCATAGGCACTAATGTCCATTTCGAGCACGGGCGCTTTAGTCTCGTTAATAAATGCCCGGCCCCAGCGATTTCGCAAGTTCCAGTCGTTGACGAACTTGAGTGCAGCACCCCGGTCTGGCGAGTATGTTGCACGTAGTAAAACGTCTTCACAAGTCGGATCCTTGCGGCAACCGATGAAGACGATTTCAATTTTTTCTGCACCTGAATCACTCGGAGCGACTTTCAGGACGAGATCACCATCAGCGTCTCTGGATTCTTCGTAGGTAAAGTTTGAGCGACTCAAAATGTCACTCATCACCTCAGGGTCAAGATGCTGAATGGCAGCTGATTCATCAGGACCTTGTTGGCCTGCCGGGGTGCGATTGTTAAACCAGGTTGGTGACGTCAGTGTGCTGAGAAGCTTGAGCAGAGGTTCGGCGGGAGCACGCTGTCCGTTGATTCGAAGCTCGGAGTCTTGCACGTTGAAGTGTGCGACCAGCTTGCCACCTTGTGGCCGCCCGAGCTTAAGCTGAACTGCAGTGTCGGTCAGTTTTTTCATCTCGCGATCTGCGAGATTTTTGGCTCTAGCCGCAGGCGTGCCTGGCGTCTGAAACTTTTGAAGGACAAGACCCTCAACCATTGGTTGTGAAATGGTGAGCGTTGCGTCCAGGGTATTAATCGGGCTTTCACGGAGTCCCACGCCACCACTTGCGAGCTCTGCAGGTTTGAGGGCCAAATTGAGTGACAGCTGACTCTTGCCGCGTGCAGTTTCCCATACGAGAGGTTCGAGACGAACATCCAGGTTGTTTTTGAGCAGCCCATGGATGTGGGCCCAGAGTTTTTTAATCTCTGCCGCACTAAGAGATTCGGGTTCCAGGATGTTGACGGCAGTGCGCGTGACAACGCGGTTGTAGAGCTCTAGCAACGGTTCAAGCGTACGGTCATCGAGCTGGTCGTAATACGCGGTCAATCTAAATGCACCTAACTTGTTTTGTGCGATGCTAAGTTCGGCGATGTCGATATTTGTCTCGCCACCGACATCCGTACCTTGTAGCTTAAGCTCGCTTCGGATCGAAAGCTTTTGCAGATCAATGGTCGGGGCATGTATGGATGACCAGGTCAGACTGCCAATTTCGCGACTATTTACACCGAGTTGAATTCCAGCGGGTCCCCTACGGGAGTCGGTTTGCAGTTTGGCGGACTTAAGGTCAATGGTTGCACGTCCATCCGTAAAGTTTAGGGAGTCAATATTCAATTCCCCCTTTCTGTTGCGAAATCTCGGGCTGATTTCAGCATTCAGTTGGGCGCCGCCAAATTGAGTGCGCAAGGCATCCTGGCGTAAGTCAAAGGGGAGGGCGGTCCATTTAAGATGCGCCACGCCGTCTGAAGAGAGTCGTGTTTGTCCCGTGACAAAAGGGCGGCCTTGCGTAGCGGCAAAAAGTGCTTCGGTCCAGGCGGTGCTAGCGACCGAAGTGTCGATCAGCGCGCCAATGGGTGTGAAGTCTCCCGAGACAATGCTCTTGAACGGGAAGGGTCCGTGATCAATTTGGTTGAGGAAGAGTACTTCGCGTTTTTGTGTAGTTTCAGCCCCTGGCTTTTGCGGGAATGTGAGCAAATAAGAAGACTGACTCGAGAAGACACCACGCTCATAGTCGCGTAGCGTGACGCGAATTTGATCGGACCATGTCCGGGCAAGGTGAATGTTGATCGTATCAACAGCGGCATAAGATCGCGACTGAATGCGCATGCCAGACCACCAGCTCGCGCCGCTATAGCCGATGACAAGCACGGCCAGTCCAACACCCGCACCGATCAGTTTCTTAATCATATCTGTCCTGTTCACCAATATGCTTGCGATCATGTGGTCAGGGCGACTGGGACATGATCATTGGCACGTTGATAGTGCACTACATCGTAGCGTAGTCCGTTTTCTGGAGGTTGAGGTGTTCTAGAAACCTCTTTCCACTGCATGGCGTCCAGCGGCGCAAAGAAAGCGTCGCCCTCAATGTCAGCGAGTACCTCGGTCGCGATAATGTGATGGACGTAAGGGAGTGCTTCTTGATAAATTTGCGCGCCACCAATGATGAAGGCTTGTTCCACATCCTTCACCCGAGCAAGCGCTTTAGCAAGACTGGCCACAAACTCCACTCCGGGGACGGATCGATTTTGATCCCGGGTAATGACAATATTGAGCCTGCCGGGCAGGGGTCTGCCGAGCGAGTCCCATGTCTTGCGGCCCATGATGATAGGGTGACCAAGAGTGGTTCGTTTGAAGTGAGCCAGATCACCCGAGAGCTTCCAGGGCAATGTGTTTTCTCGCCCAATCACGCGATTTTGAGCATAGGCGACGATCATCGAGAGCTGCATGTGCGTATCAAACCTTTGCGCTTGAAAATGTAGAACGCCGCCTCAGACCGCGACCGGCGCTTTGATGTGAGGGTGGTGCGAGTAGTCTTCGATGACGAAGTCCTCGTATCGATAGTCGAAAATCGAATCGGGCTTACGTTGGATACGGAGTTTGGGATAGGGGAAGGGCTCTCGGCTGAGCTGAAGCTCAACCTGTTCAAAGTGGTTGCTATAAATATGACAGTCGCCACCTGTCCAGATAAAGTCACCGACCTCGAGGCCACATTGTTGCGCGACCATATGCGTCAACAGAGCGTAACTGGCGATATTGAATGGCACACCGAGAAAGATATCCGCGCTGCGCTGATATAACTGACAAGACAGCTTGCCCTGCGCAACATAGAATTGAAAAAACGCATGGCAGGGCGGTAGTGCCATGTTTTTAATTTCGCCGACATTCCAGGCAGACACAATCAGTCTGCGAGAGTCAGGTGTTGTGCGGATTTGCTCAAGCACTTGTTTGATTTGGTCGATATGTCCACCGTCAGGCGTCGGCCAAGAGCGCCACTGCACCCCATAGACGGGGCCGAGGTCACCATCTTCTCGCGCCCATTCATCCCAGATCGTGCAGCCGTTTTCTTGCAGCCAACGCACGTTTGAGTCACCCCGTAAAAACCACAGTAACTCGACAAAAATACTGCGGGTGTGCAGTTTTTTGGTCGTGACCAAAGGAAACCCCTTGGATAGGTCAAAACGCATCTGGTGACCGAAAACCGAGCGCGTTCCGGTGCCGGTACGGTCTGTTTTATTCACGCCTGTGGTGTAGACGTGCCGCATGAAGGTTTCATATTGGTTCATACAGGTGCCGCAGTATCGATAATCTCAGCGGACCATGTGATCACCGCAGAGTGTGCCAGCATGGCAGAAGCGGAGCAGTATTTTTCGTGCGATAGGGCAATGGCGCGCTCAACCGCAGCGCGCGGCAGATTTTGACCCGTCACCGTAAAGACGAAGTGGATTTTTGTGAAAACTTTCGGATCCGTATCAGCGCGCTCGGCTTGCAGCTTCACTGAGCACCCGGTAATCGCGTGTCGGCCGCGCTTGAGGATCAGCACGACATCGTAAGCGGTGCAGCCGCCAGTGCCGACCAGCAAGAGCTCCATTGGACGCGGTGCCAGATTATGTCCGCCGCCTTCGGGGGCGCCATCCATGGCTGCGATATGTCCGGTGCCGGTCTGACCGACGAAGAGCATGCCATCCGGGCCGCCCCAATCAATTCTGACTTCCATCTCGAGTCTCCTGCGATCAAGTGAGAATCATAACCGCCTGATTCAAATTTGATAAATACTCATTTAAGTTCGGCATGAATCACCATTTAATTGAGCAGCGTCACTGCCCCAATGCCTATTCCCATCGCCAAAAAGTGATTGACTCGGCAGCCTGGTCCTAGACAGTAAAATAAAGGTTCTTGTTGTAAGGAACGTGTTTTCATGACTGATTTAAATCCAGTAACGCCCTTAGGGCATTCGAACACAGCGCAGGCAGTACCTGTTACACGCTCCCATCGGCTTGTGCGCAGACACGGCTGGTTTGACTCTGTTTTGGCTGAGTTGGATGTTGCCTTGCAGGTGCTGGGTGGTGGCGTGACGGCCTCCCGTCCTAATCCCGCCGGACCGTTGGTTGCGGGACAGGACGCAGATCTGGACGATAAGGCCCGGCGCCATGCGGCTGGTTTGATGCGAGTCAATCATGTGGGGGAGGTTTGCGCACAAGCCCTTTATCGAGGCCAGGCGGCTGCATCCAGGGATCGCGATCAAGCTGAGTTTTTCTTAGAGGCTGCTGCTGAAGAGGTCGACCATCTGGGTTGGTGCGCGCAACGCCTTAAAGAGTTGGATAGCCGCCCAAGCTTATTAAATCCGCTTTGGTACGTCGGATCTTTCGCGCTGGGGGCCTTGGCGAGTCGTGCGGGTGCCGAGCGAAGCTTAGGGTTCATGGCAGAAACCGAACGACAGGTCGAGGCACATTTGGATAGTCATTTGACGGAGCTCCCGGTCTCAGACGGACGCTCGCGCGAAATCGTTGAAAAAATGAAACAAGATGAAATTAAGCATCGGATGAGTGCTGAGCATCGTGGCGCCGCGACAGTACCAAAGCCGGTTCGCGCAGCGATGCAAATGATGGCTCGACTGATGACTGGCACGGCATACAAGATCTGACTGAATGCGTAAATATTGTTGTTGCGATGCACAAAAGCAACGTAAAGGCCTATTTTTAAAGAGGTGATAAGAATAATCTTGCGCTGCACCAACTTTTCAGTTAATATTTGTTTATGGAAGTTCAGTCAGCAGTGTAGTGAATCAAAGCGTTAGTACTTACCACAGGTTGTTTAGCGCGACATTGATTCTGGCACTGAGATCCTTTAGTTAGATCTCCTGAACTTGCCAAAGTTGTCTCCTCCACCCTCCTCCTTTGGTGGATTTAGCCCAAGACTGCAAAGTCTTGGGCTTTTTTTTAGTGCGCCCAGCATGGGCGCACTCTTGCGGGTGCAAGTCCCGCCGTAAGTTGATCACAGCGAACGAAGCGAAGCGCAACTGCATGAGGGTGACCGAGTGTGGGAAGGAAGCGTAGAGCGAAGCTGCGAGCCGATGAACAAGAACTGGATAGAAGGCACTGCCGAGCAGGGCGAGCGGGCTATAAACTGCAAAGCTCTCGTGATCAAGGCGAAGCGGTGTAAATCCGGCGGTTGCGCAGTGAAGGAGTGCGTTCTTACCTGGGGAGATCTCGCCTCATGCCTGAAAGGGTGACGATGTCGAATCGGAGCGAGAAGTCAGCAGAGGTCGTAGTAGTCAGAGACTGGGCCGGGGAGGCCGAAACCTCTGACGAAGGACCGAACGAGAGGGAGTGTTTAAGGTCATGTCGATGCGAGTCGGAGTGCGTCAGATGCCCGGGAAACCGGGGCGGGTGGGGGCTGTGCGCGGTGAAGCCGCGCAAATACCTATCAGCGACGAACCGGATTGCCCGCGACATATTACCGGAGACACAGGGTCAACGCTGCTGCAGGCAGCGTTGACGAGAGAGAACCTGCAGAGGGCGTTCAAACGGGTGCGAGCCAACAAAGGTGCTGCAGGCGTAGACGGTCTGGATATTGATCAGACTGCCCGCGCACTGGTGCACACGTGGCCTGTCATCCGTCAACAAATTCTGCGGGGGACGTACCGGCCAAGTCCGGTGCGACGGGTAACGATCCCGAAGCCCGATGGTGGCGAGCGCGAGCTTGGCATCCCGACGGTTGTGGATCGTCTGATCCAGCAGGCGCTGTTACAAGTACTGCAACCAATTCTTGACTCCACCTTTAGCGAGCATAGCTATGGCTTTCGGCCCGGACGGCGTACGCACGATGCGGTACTTGCCGCACAGTCGTACGTGCAGTCGGGTCGTCGAGTCGTAGTAGACGTCGACCTAGAGAAGTTCTTTGATCGGGTCAATCACGACATCCTGATCGATCGCTTACAGAAACGTATTGCGGATGCCGGAGTGATCCGTCTGATTCGTGCGTATCTGAACAGCGGCATTATGCAGGATGGTGTGGTGCAGGAACGGCAACAAGGCACGCCGCAAGGCGGGCCGCTGTCGCCGCTTCTGGCAAACGTCTTGCTCGATGAAGTGGATAATGAGTTGGATCGCAGAGGTCATTGCTTTGCACGCTATGCGGATGACTGCAACGTCTACGTTCGCAGCCGCCGTGCAGGCGAGCGGGCCATGGCACTGCTGTGACGGTTGTATGCAAGGCTGCACTTGACAGTCAATGAGTCCAAGAGTGCGGTGGCAAGCGTGTTTGGTCGTAAGTTCCTAGGCTACAGCTTCTGGGTAGCCAAGGGGCGGGAGGTCAGACGTCGTGTGGCGGATAAGCCGATGGCAACGTTCAAACAGCGGATCAGGGAGCTGACCCGACGTTCGGGCGGACGTAGCATAGGTGAAGTCGTCCAAAAGCTCAGGCCGTATCTGCTGGGCTGGAAGGCTTACTTTGGGCTTGCGCAAACGCCAAAGGTTTGGAGAACGCTCGATGAATGGCTGCGACACCGCCTGCGAGCCATGCAGCTGAAACACTGGAAGCGAGGCAAAACCATGTACCGAGAACTGCTGGCACTCGGCGCGACGCCTGTCGTGGCGCGGCGCGTGGCAGCAAACTCAAGGCGTTGGTGGCGTAACAGCGACATGATGCTCAATCGTGTATTGACGATTGGGTATTACGACAAACTGGGTCTACCCCGTCTCTCATAACCTCAACCACTCGAACCGCCCGGTGCGGACCCGCATGCCGGGTGGTGTGGCAGGGGCGCAATCAATTATGATTGCCCCCTATGCCGAT
>JAURZO010000102.1 GCA_030653405.1 Zwartia sp.
CTTGTAACAAGCAATGAGGAAATCATTATCGATTAGATAGGCACTAGTTTGTTGCAATGCAAACACGACACGACAGTATCAATTTGAATAGTATTTTGATACCCAACAATATTGATTTTTTTAATCTATCAGTAACAAAAAACCTCAAGATATTGCGAGACATTTCTATATATTTCTAAATATTTCAAAATTCCTCGAACCTCGTGCGATGAGGAGCGACTCATCGCACATTTCTACTATGATTTTTTGAGGAAATATTCTATTAAAACTCTCACAAATCCTCATTTATTGATGTCACTTATGATGGAAAAACGCTTCCAAAAAAGTTAAGGCTCACGCAAGAACATCCTGCATGAGCCTGATAATCGAAAGATAAAGAGAATTTAAGAGGGCAAACCGCTCGGAAGAGGTTCAACCTTTACCGGAGACCCGGACTTATTGACCCAAATGCTGTTGAGCAAACACAAATAACTCCAGACGATTGGCCAAACCAAGCTTGCTATAAATCGAGCGTAAGTGATTACGTACCGTATTTTCACTGATCTGCAGGTCTTTGGCCGTCTCACGTAAAGTCTTGCCACCGCCATCCACCACGGCCCTGACCACAAGTTTCTCTTTGTTTGTCAGTTCTGCAATCCTTCTTTGCTCATCGCTCAACTCCTTGGATTGTCCAAGACCGCTGAAAATGCGCGACGTAATCTGGCGGTTAAACCAAAACTCACCGGAATACACTTTGTTAATCGCTTTGGATAACTGAGCAAAATCAGCATGCGTGCCGATCAGTCCGCGTGCGCCTTCTTTGAGCCAAGCTTCAACATCGAGTGGTTCATTTTCAAGTGCAAGCAGGATAACCTTGGCGTCGGTCATGGCAGCAATACGGATCATGAGCGAAGGCTGTTCGGACTCCACACTCAGTAACACCACATCGAACCGATCCGTTGTCATCGTTAAAAATTCAGCGAGCTCAGTGCCCCTGCTGAAAGTTTTGACGACACCAAACGAAGCATCCGTCCTCATCAGACAATTAAGCGCAGCCTGTACGAGTGGGCTCGGATGAACAACCAGAATTTGAATTTGCATAGTTTCGTAATTTAACAGAACACCGTCAGCCATACTAGGCTGACGATTATTCAAAACGAAAAGTCCAAAAAAACTTACTCAATCATCGTCGCTTACTGGCCTTCTAAAAAGCTTTTTAGCTTGTCAGAACGACTAGGATGTCGCAATTTACGCAGCGCTTTAGCTTCTATTTGACGAATACGCTCACGCGTCACGTCAAACTGTTTGCCGACCTCTTCGAGCGTTTGATCCGTATTCATTTCGATACCGAAACGCATACGGAGCACCTT
>JAURZO010000105.1 GCA_030653405.1 Zwartia sp.
GTTGGTTTGATCATGGTGGTCGAGATGTCTTTTGTCTTGGCGACTTCGTGGGGGCAGGTCGGACCTGCTGCTGACATGGGGGATGATTACAACAATTCCCGTGCGCTTGGCGAATTGATGTACACAGAATATGCCTACGCAGTCGAGGTCGGTGCCGTCCTCTTGTTGGTCGGTATGATCGCTGCGATTTCCTTGACGCTGCGTAAACGTCGCGACGTCAAATACAACGATCCCGGAGCCTCTGTTCGCGTGCGCGCTTCGGACCGCGTGCGCTTAGTTGACCTGCCAAGCCAGGAAGCGGTCAATGCGAAGTCGGGAGATCAAAAATGATGACGTTGACACTACCCCATTTTCTGGTGCTCGGCGCCATCCTTTTTGCGATTGGTGTGTTCGGGATTTTTCTGAACCGGCGCAATTTGATCGTGCTGCTGATGTCTGTCGAACTCATGTTGTTGGCTGTGAATATGAACTTTGTCGCGTTTTCTACCTGGATGGGAGACGAGGCCGGCCAAGTTTTCGTGTTTTTCATCTTGACGGTGGCCGCAGCCGAAGCCGCAATCGGCTTGGCGATTCTGGTGTTGCTCTTTCGCAATCTCAGCACCATCAATGTTGATGAACTTGACCGCCTCAAGGGCTAATCGGGAAATAGAAGAATATGTTTAGCTCACCTAATCTCTATTTGGCTATCGCACTTGCCCCGCTGCTCGGTGCGATTTTGGCAGGTCTGTTTGGTACGGGTTTTCTCGGACGTATGGTTTCGCGTCGCGGCTCCCACATGATCACCATTGCGCTGGTGGCATTTTCTGCTGTCGGCTCGGTACTGGTGCTGATCGATGTGCTGAATGGTCTGCGCTATGACGAAACGGTCTATACCTGGATGATGCTCGGGCAGGCCAAACTTGAAATCGGCTTTCTGATTGATCCACTTTCAGCGTTGATGATGGTCATCGTGACCTCTGTCTCGCTGATGGTGCACATCTACACGATTGGCTATATGGCCGAAGATCCAGGCTACCAGCGTTTCTTTTCCTATATTTCGTTGTTCACCTTCTCCATGTTGATGCTGGTGATGGCAAACAACATGGTTCAGTTGTTCTTTGGCTGGGAGGCGGTAGGTCTCGTTTCATACCTTCTGATTGGTTTCTGGTACACCAAGCCTACGGCGATCTTCGCAAACATGAAGGCCTTTTTGGTCAACCGGGTCGGAGACTTTGGTTTTGTGCTTGGTATCGGACTACTGTTTGCATACGCTGGCACGATGCACTACGGTGAAATCTTTAAGCAGGCAGATGAGCTGGCTAAAAATACATTGCCAGGTACGGACTGGATGTTACTGACGGTGGCATGTATTTGTCTGTTCATTGGTGCGATGGGTAAATCTGCTCAAGTGCCTCTGCATGCTTGGCTGCCCGACTCGATGGAAGGTCCCACACCGATTTCAGCGCTGATTCACGCTGCAACGATGGTGACTGCAGGTATTTTCATGGTGGCAAGGTTTTCGCCCCTGTTCGAATTGTCGGACGTAGCCTTGTCCATGATCATTATCATCGGTGCGATTGGTGCGTTGTTTCTCGGCATCTTGGGCATCATTCAAACTGATATCAAGCGGGTGGTGGCGTACTCGACGCTTTCTCAGTTGGGTTATATGACCGTGGCATTGGGTGCCTCAGCCTACTCCGTCGCGATCTTTCACCTGATGACGCATGCATTTTTTAAGGCGCTGCTATTCCTTGGTGCAGGCTCGGTCATTATGGGCATGCACCACGATCAGGACATTCGCAACATGGGTGGTCTGCGCAAATATATGCCGATCACCTGGATTACATTCCTGATTGGTACGCTGGCACTCGTTGGCACGCCATTTTTCTCGGGCTTTTACTCCAAAGAGCACATCATCGAAGCGGCGGGTGCCTCGACCGTTTGGGGCTCTGGTTTTGCCTACTATGCCACCTTGATTGGTGTCTTCGTCACTTCACTCTATTCGTTCCGTGTCTACTTCCTTGTGTTTCACGGCAAAGAGCGTTTCGATACCTCTGGTGCCCATGATCACGGACATGATCATGCAGCACATGGCAAAGACGCACATGCAAAAGACGCACATGCCAAAGACGCCCATGACGATCATGGCCACCATGGCGGCACGCCGCACGAGTCGCCCTGGGTTGTTACTTTGCCGCTCGCACTGTTGGCCATCCCTTCGGTGATCGCAGGCGCTCTGTTTGTAGATCCTTTGTTATTCGGTGGCTATTTCAAGGACACCATTGTGGTGCTATCTCAGCATCCCGCG
>JAURZO010000107.1 GCA_030653405.1 Zwartia sp.
ATCGGCAAAAATTCAGAATACTGTTGAACTCAGTTCATGAGTCTGAGACAAAGGGGCTAGCGTACGTGGAGAACCTCAATGCACTGCGTGTATTTTCTCGTGTCGCAGAGACAAAAAGCTTTACCCTTGCGGCCCATAGACTCGGGCTCACGTCCTCGGCCGTCAGCAAGGCCATCACGAGGCTAGAGTTCGAGCTGGGCGTCAAGCTCCTGCACCGCACCACCCGATCTGTCAGCCTGACCAACGAAGGGGCACGATTTTTCGAACAGTGTCAACAGATCCTGCTGGATATTGAAAATGCTGAACATACACTGAGCCAAGCGACCTCCACGCCAAACGGTCGACTGCGGATTCACCTACCGGTCGGCTTTGGACGTCAGGTTATCGTACCGGCTCTCAGCAAATTCATCGAACTCTATCCGGATCTCATCGTCGACGCGGAGCTTAGCGACCGAAGCGTGGACTTGGCCTACGAGGGCATCGATGCCACCGTACTGATCGGTGAACCCGCAGACAATCGCCTGATCGCACGACACCTCTGCAATCTCCAGTTCGTGGCCTGCGCCTCACCCGAATATCTGGCAAAACACGGAGAGCCGCAAACACCTGACGAGCTGGACCAGCACCATTGCCTATCCTATGTGATGATGAACTCAGGACGCTATCGCGAGTGGCACTTTCAAAAGGGCACTCACATCTTCAGCAAGACCGTCTCGGGCCGACTGAACATCAACAACGCCGAGTCCCTGCTGGAAGCAGCCTGCTCGGGTGTTGGCATCGTCATGATCAGCAATTTTATTGCAGGCCATGCGATACGGACAGGGAAACTTCGCTCCATTCTTAACGACTATCGCGCAATCGGACCGCCAGTGTCCGTTGTCTATCTGCCCAACCGACATTTATCCGCAAAAGTCCGCGTGTTTATTGACTATCTAAAGCAACACATCACGGATAACCCCGACTGGGATCGTTAGCGTTTACTTGCCGCCAACGTCGCCGCGATTGAAGCCTTAGGTGGCAGATCAAGACGTACGGCGATGCCTTCCAGCGCTTGTGTCGCAGCAGGATATAAATCCATCACCAGCGGATCATGCCCCGGGATAATGTGATCCTCCGACTCGGCGAGTGTATGCAACAGTCGATAGCCCTGCATCACCTCGCCAACATGAAATACGAGAGGGAAGAAGCGTCGGGTCATGAAATGTTCGTAAAAATGGCTCGCGTCCGAGGCGAGAACCACACAGCCTCTCGCCGTGTGCACTCGCACGACCTGCATGCCCGCAGTATGACCTCCAACACGGTGCACACTCAGCCCCGGCGCGATCATCCCATCACCATCGTGAAAGACCACGCGGTCTTTGTATACAAGTCTCACGACCCCAGTGACATGATCAACCTCGTAAGGTCGGCTGTGCACCGCACATGCCATGTGGCGACCTGTCGCAAACTCAACCTCTGAATCCTGCAAATGAAATCGGGCATTCGGATAGGCGTCGAAGGTCCCAATGTGATCATTATGCAGGTGAGTGATGACGATGTCCTTGACCGATTCCGGCGTGATGCCAATCAACTCAAGCGCCTGCATAGGCGTTCGATGCAAGGTTCGATGACGCTTGATCGCCATGTCTTGCGCAAACCCGGTATCAATCAAAAAAACCGCGTCCTTGTTGCGCACGACCCATAAATAGTAATCCAGGGGCATCGGACCATCGTGCGGATCTCCCCCACCAAAATTCGCGGCGCGTAACGCCGGCCTGCTCGCGTATTTCAGCGCAATAATTTCGTAATCGGGCAAGGCCCCGTGTTGCTCAGATAACATCATTTCAACGCCCTTTCAGTCAAGGCAGAGACGCGAAGCAATTGCGCCAATGCATCAATATTGCTGTGTTGCTCGAGCGAAAAAACCATTTCCTCGATCTGATCGGCAGCAGACCCAAACACTGGTTCAGCTAAGCCACGATATTTTTTTCGAATGTCATCAATCGAAGTCGGATTTTCTGGCTCCCCCTTCGCGTGATCCAAGTGCTGCTCCAATTTGCGTCCATCACGCAGCTGTATCTTAATCACACTCGGTCGCCGATCCGGATAGCCGACATCGAGGTCAGCGGAGGGCATCACGCGAATACGTCCGATCAAAGACCGCACAGCAGGCTCCATGAGTGTCGTCATTGCATAGCGCGCCGGCAAGGCATCGCCTTTGAGAAGCCGAACTGCGATTGAAAATCCTATAGAAAACTGGGCATCCTCACCGCTGAGAGGTGGCTCGATTGCTGCGGCATAGGTGACCGAATCAACATGTGCCTCAACGTGTTCAATATCCTCGACCGCAAATATATTTTGTTGAATCAACAGTGCAATCGCATCCACTGGGGCATGATTACCGCGACAACCTCCATGAATTTTTAGATAGGTCTCCTCCAGACTCCATCGACTGCCAAGATCCACATCAAGATCTTGCAATTGAGGATCTTGAGAAAAGGCCTTTAAAAATCCTTGCTCAAAAATCTCGGGGGCTCCATGCACGCCCTGTTGCGCATAGAGCGCAGACAATACGCCACCCTCAGCACTCCGACCCACTTGAAAAGGCTGACTATCCGCACTTTTGAGGGCCTCTTTCAAACCTGCGCCATGGCTACAACCGATACCAATCGCATCCGTTGATTGCTGAGCGGTCAGTCCCAGCAAGTTGGCAGCAGCAGCGGCACAAGAGGGTGCGGCTAATATTGATGTGCTTTGAAATCCCCTTTTCACTGTCGATGGATAGATCGCACGGCCGAGACGCAAAAACAACTCATACCCAACAACAATCGATGTCAGTAACGCCTGGCCAGAAACCTGCCTACCCTGAGCGAGCGCGATCATTCCTGGGATAACCGCCGATGCGGGATGCCCACCCGTGTAGCGCGAACCGTCCTCAAAATAACAAGCATGGGCACTGGCCGTATTGATGATGACGGCATCACGCATCGAGCGTGAACTGTTTGATCCCCACACACTGACCGATCCGGTCGTGTCGAGCATTCGCAGCAACTCACGCTCCTTGCCAAGCTGAATGGCCGCGCACGCGGCTGCAATCACATCCAGGATTCTGAGTTTTGCACCCGCCACAACATCCGCTGGTAAAGATGCATACTGAGCATTGGCGGCAAACTGCCCAAACTTCTGCGAATAAAACATCGATAAATATAGATCCTGAACTAGTTGATTTTTAAATTTAATTCCGTGATGACTTTTTTCCATTTCGCCACATCATCACTGACTTTTTTAGTGAAGTCCTCTGAACTGTTTGCAACAACGACTGCACCCTCAGCGGCAAACCGGTCTGTGATTTCTTTTGACTTCAGAACCGAGACAATGTCTGCATTGAGCTTGTCCAAAATTGGCTTAGGGGTTTTAGCTGGTGCAAAGATTCCATACCAGGTATCAGCCTCATAGCCCTTCAAGCCCGCCTCATTCAAGGTTGGGATATCAGTCAACATTGCTGGCCGCTGCGCACTCGTCGTCGCCAGTGCGCGCAATTTTCCAGACTGGATATGCGGCAAGACAACAGGTGCGTTTGCGATCCAGACTTGGGTCTGCCCGGCGAGCATGTCAGTCATCGCGGGACCACTGCCTTTGTAAGGCACGTGTGTCAACTTGACCCCAGCCATGTTTTCAAAGATTGCCGTCGCAAGATGCGAAGGCGTTCCATTGCCAGGGGTCGCATAGTTGAGTTTTTCCGGATTCGCGCGCGCATACGCAATGAGTTCAGCAACGTTTTTAGCTGGGACAGAGGGATGCACGACCAGAATATTCGGCGTATTCGCCACCATGGTGATAGCGGCAAAATCCTTGGTCGAATCAAAACCAGCATTGGCATACAAGCTTTGATTAACGGAGTGTGTCCCCAGCACGCCCATAATCAAGGTGTAGCCATCAGGTGCGGCCTCGGCTGCCGCTTTAGTACCAATATTGCCCCCCGCGCCACCACGGTTTTCAATGATGACAGGTTGCCCCCATTTTTCAGATAATTTTTGCGCAATCGGACGCGCCAATATGTCCGTTCCGCCACCTGGGGGAAAGGGCACAATCAGCTTTACGGGTTTAGAGGGAAATGCTTGCGCATGCGCGAGGTGGGTTGCAGCCAGCAATACAACACCTAAAACGCCTTTCAAGAGAGTGTTCATGGGAGTACCCCTTTCATATCCAACGACAGACCGAGCATCGGCGATGCTGGATCGGTATCAAGCTTGACGCCGACCCCATTTGCACCTTAGTCGCGGGACAGCAAACAATCAATGATCTGCTGTTCAAAACACCCATGAAGTCAATTCACCGATCCGGCTAATTCAGCTCAAACTTAATCGACTTTGCAACGTCACCCCATTTGGCAGATTCGACAGCCAAAAACTTTTCCTGAGCACTGAAATTTGGATAGCCTGACTCAGCGACTGTCGGCACGTTGGGTACTGTCGGCAAGCGCTGGGGCTCAGTAAGTGATAGAAACTCTGCCTAAGAGGCAGATGTTGAAACAAGCTCGTCCAAAAACTCCTGGATGATTGCGAGATACTCTGTTGGATTCTCAAAATTGGGCAGATGCGAGCATCCCGGCATCAATGTCCACGTCGAGTTTTTCAGGCCTTGATGGAGCACCTCATTTTGTCGGGGTGTCGATTCGTCGAACTCACCCGAGATGATTTTGACGGGGAGATCAATCCTTGAAAGATCACCGCTGCGATCCCAAGATTTCAGGTTTCCAGACACATTGAATTCATTTTTCCCCCACATAACTTCGTACACCTGATTGGTGCTCATCAGCGCCTCAGCGATTTCGGCTGGCAGGGGATCCATGCGCAAAAGATGTCGACTAAAAAAGGCGAGCGAGGCCTGTTTATACTCGGCCGAGTCCGTTGCACCACTTTTTTCACAAGATTCTAATATGGCAAGAGTGGGCGCCGGCAATGCGCGCTTTAATCGCAGCAGCTCCTCTTCCATTAAGGGTGCACTGGCCAATGAGTTTGAAAGAATCAATCCCGCCACGCCTGCGGGTTGCGTCAGCATGTACTCAATCGCCAGCATCCCGCCCCAAGACTGACCCAGGATCACGACCTCTTTCAAACCAAGTGTTTGCCGCACGAGATCGACTTCTTTGACGAAACGTGGAAACACCCAACGACTCGGCTCATCAGGGCAATCAGAACGACCGCAGCCCAACTGATCGTAAAAAACAATGCGCCGAGAGGGACTCGCAAGCGCAGCCAAACCCTCGAGATAGTCATGCGCCATGCCGGGTCCGCCGTGCAGCACGAGCAAAGCAGTCCGCTCTAATGCATCACCCCCGCCCACCGTTTTGGTCCAAACCCGATAGCCGTCCTCGACAGGAACAAAAGCTTCGTTTGATGCAAGTGCTTTGCTCATCTCTAAACCTCACACGCTTTATTGATGGGTCTTAGCTTCTTTGAGCCTCTCCCAGCCAGACTCGATATGTTTTCTCATCGAAAATATTGCAGCAGAAACATCTCCCGAAATAAGTGCCTGCAGGATGGCCTCGTGCTCTTTAATGGCTTCATCTCCTCGATTGGTCAGCCCGTTGATGACATCAAACGGGTATCGCGCCCACAGGATCTGCACAAAATGCAGGGTCTGGGGCAAATCGGCGACGTCATATAAACGCCTATGGAATCGATAATTCACACCGCGCGCCACTGCACGATCATTTGAGGTGAACGCCGCTGCAAACTCGTCTGCGAGGGCTCTTAACGCCTCCAAGTCCGCTGAGGTGATTTTTTCTACTGCGGCACGGACAAGCTGGGATTCGAGGAGTAGGCGTAAAGTCAGAATTTCAGCAGACGCTGAGGGGTCAAAAGGCACCACCCTCGCGCCTCGGTATGAGTCGCCACTGATGTACCCCTCGGCAGCCAACAACTTCAGTGCCTCACGCACAGGCGTAATGCTCAAACCCAACTGCTCAGCAAGATCTGCCTGCTTGAGCCTTGACCCACGAGGAAAGACGCCAGAGATTATTCGCTCTCGCAGATAATCGGCGACCTGTTCTTCCTTGGTTCGATAATCCATGTGTTGCCCTTAGTAGCATGTGCTTCAATTAATACACATTTTACTGCTACGACACATTTGGATCCTTGGCGTAATACCCTATCCACTTACTAGCAAGTTCGGACTGTTCTACCAGATGACCTCTCTGGAGACCAGTTCAGCCTGCTGTGCAGAACTCATGCCTAACAACTGGCCAAAAACATACTCTTCGTCTTGCCCCAGCTCAGGCGTCAATCTTCGTATCCCAACATAGGGACTTGAACTAAAACGGGCCGGAGAACCAACAGCCAGTCGCTCTGGTATCCCCGGTGCAGAGACCCATTGAAGCGCTTTGCGTTCTTGTAAATGTTTATCTGCCGCAACGTCGAGCATATTCCAGGAGACATGAGCACGGATCCCTTTTTCCTGTAGACGTGCGGCGAGTTGGTCGGCATTTTGGTGGCGAACCCAGTCGCAGACCATCTGATCAACCTGATCCCGATGCACCAACCGCCCCTCAGCGTTGCTCACCCTTGGATCGTCACACCGATGGCCGACGATTTGTTGAAAGTCCATCCACTGCTGGTCATCGCGAATGGCGAGCGTAATCCAGCGATCGGGCTGATCTGTCAGATACACACCATGAGGTGACATCCGCAAGTCGCCATTACCAACGCGTTGCGGTTCGATCCCGGCCTGCGCCTGCACAAGCGCCTCACCAATCATTGCCGATGCGACCTCACGTGCAGCCAGATCGATATGTTGTGCTTTGCCTGTGCGTCGCTGCTGATGTAGCCCCGCCATCGTCGCCATTGCGGCATGCAAGCCAGCAGAGTGATCCATGGCATGACGCATTTCTACTGGCGGTCCGTCTGTATAACCACTCATCCAGCCGAGCCCACCCCAGGCCCCGAAGAGCGGCGCATACCCTGCGAAATGCGAGTCTGGCCCACTTTGTCCACAGGAAGACAGCGAGAGCATCACGATATCGGGTTTGCACTCACGCAATACGTCAAAACCCAAACCAAGTCTGTTTGCCACGCCCGGCCTGAAGCTTTCCGCAGCCACATTGGAGATCGAGACAATTTTTTTTGCGATCTCGATGGCTTCGGGCTGCTTTAAGTTCAGACGCACCGACAATTTATTGGCCGTCACCTGATCAAACGTCGCAGCTGACATCCGACCATAAACCGCATGTGGCTTTCTAAACGCATCCGGACGCGTTTTACTCTCAATCTTGATGCACTCCGCACCAAATTGCGAGAGCAAATGCGTACAAAATGGACCCGCCGCATGAATCGTGAAGTCCGCGATCCGCACACCTGCCAAAGGCGCTTTAAGAACCGTCATACGTTTAACTCCCGCGTCATTTCGCCCAGTGCAGGTACTTTCCCGCCACCAATCAGTGGCGAGCAGAGAAACTTGAAGGGCGCCAACAAGACTTCAAAAGGACTGCCATTTTCTCTAAATGCGTCTACGAATAGTCCGCGATCTCGCTCGTGCTCGCCCTGACTCACCTCGAGTGGGGTTCTGTATTTACCAATAGGTACACCCAGCTTTTGTGCCTCACGCACAATGTCTTCAGCCTTGTGCAACACCATCCAAGCGCGAATATGCGTATTGATCTCGTCACCGCGACGACTGCGCTCCAGAGGATCTTGCAGAGCAGGCTCAAAGGCCCACGCTGGGTTGCCGAGTAACTCAACCAGAGAATTCCACTGCCGATCCTCCAGAGTCAATAGCTCGATATAACCGTCTGCTGTTTTAAAAACTCCGCCGTATCTGAACTTTCGCGTCGCACGGTGCTCAACCGAACCATCACCCAGTCTTTGCACAGCGAAGGCGCCAACCAGTAGCATGGCATCCTGAACAGAGACATCGACATACTGCCCGCCAGATGTTGGAACACTCCATAACGCGGTCATTGCTGCCAGAGCGGCTGTCGCTCCACCCTGGTATCCCGCAAAATGACCATGGATTTTCAAGGGAGCACGATCGGGAAACAATTCATTAGATAAACCGTTGGGTAACAGGTAGCCTTCACCCGCCGCATGAAGCAAATTCATCTCTTCTGCGACCCAATCTGCCTTAGGTCCCACTGCGCCGAAGGGCAAAATACTGACATGCACAAGCTGCGGAAATCGCTTCTTAAGATTTTCAGGAGAGAGGCCCAATACCGGACGTTCACGTACCGGCGTATCGTCGAGGAAAATGTCACAGTTACTTAACTGAGCGGCCAAAATCTCCCGCCCCTGCTCCGTACGCAAATCCGCCACAACACTTTGTTTGCCCACCGCCAGGTAAGCAAACAAGGCACTTTCACCAGATTCGTCAAACCACGGAGGAGAAAACCTCAGAGGACACCCTGTCGGCGACTCCAACATGATCACCTCGGCGCCCAAGGTTGCCAACAATCGCCCTGCATAGGCACCGGCAACGCTTTCGCAATGCTCCAGCACGCGAATGCCAGCTAAAGGCGTACTAGGAGGTTTCAGCGCATCGTCAGACTGCATAAATCTTCTCCGCTTCAGGTTGACCTTGAGGTGTGGCTAACGGATCAGCGGCAGATCAAGATTCACTCCAGAACCGTCAATAAACACGGGCAAATTGACATTACGTGAGGGCAAGGCGACCGTCGCAAAACCGGGCGTTGTCATTTCTCCACGCTGATTTTCTGCTGCGATTTCGATATCAACGAGTCCCGTGTTGTCTTTCACATATTTGCGCACCACTTTACCTTTGCAGAAGGTGGTGTCACCCATAATATTGAAGCGACGCATTTCCGTGCGCACGCGTTTGATGACGCCCGCGTCCCCCATCCAATTTGTCACCAGCGAACACATCCATGATGAACGCTGCGGACCATAGTCATACGTGCCAGGCACACCGACTTCTTTAGCGACCGATTCACGATGATGGCCGATACCGGTGTACTCGACGCCTCCACCTGCTTCGGGGTTGCGGAAAAAATGTCCGGGATGCTTGACTGCGGCCTGCAAAACGACGCCATGCGTATGCCCGCGACCACAGCCCACCAAAAATCCCATCGTATCCATCAACGATAGCGGTCCGCGCGCGATGGTCGGGAGCTCCTCGCCTTCTTGCACATCTTCCCAGTAGCGCACGCTCGCGCCACGGATATTTTTAACCTCATCCAGCACGATTTGATCGATGCGATCGCGCTCTTCGTTGGTGTATTCGTGCTGGGTGATTTCTTTGTATTTCCCCGTGTCACGCGCTGCTTTACGCTCATGGCGCGTACAAGTCCCCAAGGCCTTTGCGACCAACTCGCTGCGCTGGTTGTAGTAATACGCTTCAACGTATTGCATCACCAGGCGACCGGAGAACTTGCTCTCTTTTTCCTCAACGCCCAGAACTCTCTCTACGGCCGTGATTCGGTCACCAGGTCTGATGTGACGCATCAGCTCCCAATCGTTACCGGTATAAAAACCATGCACACCGGGCAGCCCCCATCGTGTGCGGCCGAGCCAACCATATGCCATCGGAAACATGGGATGACCCAGCATCGTGCCGTATCTCGTGGCATGTCCGTATCCCACATCACGATAGAGAGGATTGAGATCACCGATTCCGTTACACCAGTTACGTAATGTGTCGGGCGTGGCATCTTGGAGATAAGGTCCCTCTGGTCGCAGGTGCAACCCAATCATTTTTCGTGCGTCTTCGATCGCTTTGTCAGTGATACGACCCTCGGCGGGTGCGTCACCAACCCCTGCGTTCACCTGCGTTGACCCTTCACTCATTGTCAGTGCTCCTGTTGTGCTTGATTGATTCGTTACAATTTAATGCATTGTATATAATCGAATTAGCATTTCAACAGAGGGTAAATACTGATTAATTAGCAAGTATTGGCCTGTTAGTGCTGTGTAGAATGCATTATCTAGGTAAACAGTGAATAAATCATGCATCAATTACCTCTGGCAGGCCGTCGAATTATTGAGTTGGGCTCGATGCTGGCTGCCCCCTTCGCCACCCACATCCTCTCTCAACTCGGTGCCGAGATCATCAAAGTGGAGCCCCCCGCCGGCGACCCCACACGCAAACTTGTTCGTGGAGGCCCAAGCGGCACCTTCATTGCCTACAGCCATGGCAAACGAAGCATTTGCCTGGACCTATCCCTCGAGGGCGGTCGGGATGTGCTCTATCAGTTACTCAAATCAGCAGACGGCCTGGTCCACAATCTCGCACCCAAAGCCGCTACCAAACTCGGGGTCAGCCGTGAAGCTTGCGCAACAATTAATCCAAATCTAATTTATTGCCACATCAGAGGATATGGACCGGGCCCGCAGGAAAATGACTTAGCCTCCAACCCAGTCGCTGAGGCAGCGACTGGTGCCATGGAAAGTAATCGCATCAATGGCCGGCCAAGTCGCCTGGGTCCGTCTTATCACGATCAGTTTGCTGGCGCCTATGCGGTCATTGGCATGCTTGGCTCGTTTCTGCAGCGCGCCGAAAACCGCGAGCAAGAAACTCATGTCGAGATAGGACTGTATGAGACAGGACTACACATTGCCGCGCGCGACTTAGTCGGTGTGCAACTCAAAACGCAACTTCTCGGAAAGGCCGAGCGCGAGCCTAGTGGAGAGTTCAGCATGCCCGGCTATGGCGCCTATATGACACGGGATGAGAGGTGGATTTACCTGCTGATGTTGACCGACGCGCACTGGGCGAAATTCTGTGAAGCGTTACAACTGCCGGATACGGCAACCAAAGATTTCGGCACACTGAGGGAGAGAAAAAAAGCCCGGGAAACTGTCGAGGAGATCGTGCGTGAAGCGATGAGTCGCGTTGATTTCGATGAGGCAATGCAAAAGTTAAAAATCGCCGGAGTAGGCTCGACTGAGGTCTTACCACTAGAACGGGTGCTCGACGCCCCCCAAGCGCGTCAAGCCGGAACACTACGCGCAGTCAAATTCCGCGAACTTGACTTTGAAATTCCTGAGTTCCCTCAAAAGAACGACAACAGAAGCGGTCTCTACACACTTTCTCCGGCTGAAATCGGTCAGCATACGCGCGAGATTTTGCATGAGCTCGGTCTTGACGATCAAGTCTGTGACAAACTGATCGCCAGCGGAGCTGTGATCGAAGCGACACCTGGAAGTTTTAGCTGGGCACCTGTGCGCAAATAAACGCACTTATTTCGTTTTGAAGGATACTCCGCCCCAACTTTCCCAAAGTTTGGCAATCGACGCATAGTCCAGATTGGCCAAACCTTGCTGCATCGCGATTTCATACACGGTGTGCGAGGCCTGCATGGTGAATACAGGGACATGCAACTCCTGCGCCATCGCAAGTGCCAGCAAAGAATCCTTTCTTGCGTTGGCCGTCGACATACCTCCCTCATATTGACCGCGATAGGCGCGCTCTTTGAGTCGATGCGTGAGCGGACGCGTCAGACCTGAATCACTATTCATCAATTCATAGAAAACTTCCAGAGGGATATCGGATTTGGCAGCCATGGCCGCTGCCTCGAGCAACACCACCATCGTTGTGTGCGCCACGGCATTGTTAATCAGCTTGATGCGCATGCCGTTGCCGGCGGGTCCCATATAGAAGATCTTCTTTGACACACTTTCGAGCATCGTACGGACGCGCGCGTAATCTCCCTCAGCGGCCCCCACTAAAAACGTTGTTTTCCCCTCGGCGAGATTATGGATGCCTCCAAGAACAGCTGCATCCATCGCACTTGCGCCTCGTGACTGCGCAAACTCAAGTAACCATGTGACATCCTTGGGATCGACCGTACTGGTTTCGATCAAGAGCTTTCCTGTTAGGCTGATCGAAGACATGCTTTGCGCGACGGCGCGAGATGCCTCTGGCGTTGGGAGAGATAGAAAAATAATGTCGCAAGTTTTGACGAGCTCCTCTACTGAATCGCAGGGCTTGATGCCTGACTTTTCCGATTCCTGCATGCGAGCCGCTTTTTGGTCAAAACCAAATACCTCATACTGCCTGACTAAAGCCCCGGCGAGAGCAAGACCCGCATTGCCTAATCCAACCACCCCAATTGATTCGTTCATACACTCTCGTCACATGTTGAGTCGAAATTGACTCATGATGAATGCTCGCCTCACAACCTTTGACCGAACTGCAGCACCAGAAACTCCGCCCCGAGATCACCAGCCACCAGTGACACGGGGCCTGTTCCAGGCTCAGCAAAAAGTACCGTCCAGCCTTGAAAACTCTGATCGACCTCTTGATGGTCAAGCGTATTGAGCTGACCTTGCAAAACAATCACGTATTGACCACCCGTCTTTTCGGGACAAGTCTGGTCATAGACCTGTCTAGGCCCCAAGCGAACAATAGAGCCCGCTAAGCCATCCGCCAAAACATATTGCGTCTCATCAAAAAGTGACTCAACAACAGGTTGCTTTAAATGGGCAAGGACCGGCTCAGTACTTTTGATCACCGGTATTGTGAAATGGCGCTTGAGTGACGGGCGCAACCTTTCACGGTAGCCCTCTTTGTGCAAATAGATCGCACCCGGGTCCTTGCGCGGACGTAACGCAAAGTAGGACAGCCCATATTCACTCGCGGTGATAGGACCATACCCCGTATACGCATCCGTGTAATGCACAACCGTTGGCCTGATCCCGTCACTCGATCGACCCAGTTGGCCCTCACCTTCGAGGAACACCTGGAACTGCTCGACCTCGTGAAAATGGGGCTGAATCACTTCCTCAGGGGTCATCTCAATCAGAAACGCCTGCGGAGATGTCTTGTTCAAGTCGCCGCTCAACTCTTGCGCGATCAGGAAGTCGGTTCGCCAATGCTCCTCCCCTGTCCCTGATCGCACAAGCTTTCTGCCGCCGATTGCTTCTTGCTTCGTTTTGTAATGAATCATGACCGAGGAACCCGAGATGATTACTGAACCTTAATATTGGCCTTCTTGATGATATCTTTGTACTCGGCGACCTGATCCTCAATGAACTGTATGGCCTCCTTGGGCGATCCGGCCACGACTTCCCCACCCGTTTTTAATATCTTGTCAACAAAATCAGGGGTCATCGCGACTTTTGATATAGCCTGATTCAGCTTATCCAGTATTGGCTTCGGGGTGCCTTTTGGTGCCAAGATGACGTAGAAAATTTGGCTCTGATAACCAGGCAATGTCTCAGCAATCGCTGGCATATTACTGAAGGCCTTTGTGCGCTTTGGGCCAGTGGTCGCGATCGCCTTGAGTTTGCCGGACTGAACCAGCGGCATTGCCGAGACAGCACTAGAAAAAACCATAGTCACATGCCCACCAATCAGATCCGTCAATGCGGGCCCCATTCCTTTATAGGGAACATGGCGGATATTTGTGCCGGCCTTGAGATTAAAAAATTCGCCACTCAGATGCGGTGAGCTCGCAATGCCACTGGAACCATACGTCAACACCCCAGGCTGCTTTTTCGCAAGATCAATCAGCTCCTGAATGGTATTAGCAGGAAAATTGGGCGGCACAACGAGCAAAGCTGGTGTTGTTGCAATCAGTGAGACGCCTTCAAAGTCTTTGACGGCATCAAAGGGAAGTTGACGGATGCCCGGATTGATGACGTGACTACTTGTAGCCATTAACAAGGTGTAACCATCGGGAGCAGCTTTAGCCGCCTCCGAGGTGCCGATGATGGTTGAACCACCTGGTTTGTTATCCACAACCATTGGTTGGCCAAGGATCTCAGAGGCACCCGCAGCAAGCTGACGTGCCACGATATCCCCACCCCCGCCCGGTGCAAGCGGCACGATAAGCCGTATTGGCTTAACTGGATAATTCGCTTGAGCGTGTGCAACCGACCCAGCGCCCAACGCCAAGACTGTCGCCGTGAGCAACCCGTTTATGCAATTTTTGAAACCACCCATTGTTGTCTCCTTTTATCTTTTTTAGGTCCTACCAGATCAATATAATGCATTTTATATATCTGCAACAGATACAAAATCAACGTTTTCTATCACTTTTATTTGTTTTTTGATTTTATAGAATGCATTAATTGATGGGTAAAACTTAGTTTTAGTATTCTTGAGACTTCATGGGGAGTGTCTGTCACTGTATGTTCTTGCAAATCGGAGATTGAATCTCTGATTTGCAAAAAGCATCTCTAAATTTTTTTAAAACCGATAACCCAGACCAATCAGCGCAGTCACGGCACTCGATGCGGGATTTTGATTGATATTTGTGACCACCCTGTCGCCCCCGCTTTGCGTCACGGTCGACCCATTAAGCGACACTTTCGCGTACTGCATATAGTTGGCCTCGGCGAATACATACAAACCGCCATCGATCACTTTTCTATAGCCCAGTCCCAGGACATACCCACTCTGACTCCCACTCAACGCATACCCTGTCGACGAGTCCTGAGCAGGGCGTGAAAATTGAAGCTGCTGATTGGAGTAACCGACTTTCGCATACAGCAAGTCGGTCTGGGTCGCCGCATAACCGGCCGTCAAAAATAAATTCACACGGTCAGAGGCCTTGATTTGCTGCCCCATAGCGGGCCTGGAACCAATAAAGGCTGGATTTCGCGCAGAAAACGGACTCGTTGTCTGAGACAAAAATGAATAATCGACACCCACACCTAGCAACCATTTTTCACTGACTGCAAAGTTGTAACCAACCCCCACAATCAAAGGCATACCAGAAGCCGTTTGATTACCGGCGACATTGGTGCCACGACTAATGAATTCGGGTGGGATGAAATTCTCGTAACGAGTAGTCGTATTTGTGAAGGAGTTCGACTCATACCCCGTTGCAAACTGGCCATAAAATCCAGCAAAGGGGTTCAGTTTGAGCCCGGGATTGGCAACCGAGGTCAACGGAAAGAGCGCAGTCACGCCAACAGCCAAACAAGCTGCAAAATTTAAATTTTTCACGAAACATTGACCTGTAAAAAGTATGAAAATGAGGTGGAAATTCTTATAGCATGCTCGTTGACTCATCGCCGTAAAAACAGTAGACGTAGAAATACTTGCTACAGTGTCGTCTACACATTAGGCATAAGGGGAGCACCATGGCTCAACACCTCAAGAACAATCCACTGACACCAACAGAACTCGAAGCTTTTGATGAGTTTTTATCTAACTTGCATGGTTCGATTAAAAGTTTCGAAGCACTCGATGGACTTTTTTGCGCCTTGATCAGCGCACCTGCTCTGGTGCCGTTCAGTCAATACATCGAAGTCATCATGGATAAAAAGGACGCTTTTAAGAACGATAAACAGGCGGGCGAGATCATGGAGCTGATGATGCGTCACTGGAACACCATTGCGGACGAGCTACAAAGCACCGTCAAGACAGATAACATTTACGTACCCCCTCTCATCGTGGACGAGGACGGTGTGACCGCAGGTAATGAATGGGCAGAGGGCTTCTTGATAGGCGTGTCACTGAGCGACGATGGAAGCTGGTCGGACTTGATGGATGATGAAACGCTGAGCCAACTGCTCGTGCCGATGATGATGCTCGCCCATGAGCACCACCCTGATCCGGAGATGCGCCCACCACCGATCAAGGCCGAAGCCCGCGAGGAACTTTTAGAGTCCATGTTTGTGGGCTTGGCTGACCTGTACGCATATTTTGAGCCACAACGTCGTGGCTTTGGCACAAGCCCGACACGCGCGTCTCAGTTGGATAAAAAATCCACCTGACCTACCCGTCTTGATCCGCTGGAGCAGGCGTTTCTGACTGCTCCACAATTTTCGTGGCCAGGACTTTATCAATTGTTTTTCTGTCCATGTCCATGATCTCAAACTGCCAATCTTCCCAGCGAACCTTATCGCCTTCGATGGGGAGCTTGCCACTGAGAAGCATGAACATGCCGCTCAGTGTGTGGTAGCGCCCTCTTTCTTCCTCGGGAACGACAGACAGTTCAAGACAATCTTTCAGTTCAGGCACAGGAATATGGCCGTCGAGCAGCCATGTTCCATCGTCGCGCCGCACGGCCCAGGATTTTGCTGGATCACGCGGCGTGAACTCCCCTGTAATGGCTTCAATCAAATCCTGCAGCGTGACGAGACCTAATACCTCACCATATTCGTCGACGACAAAGGCCATTTGACGACCAGAAGATCTGAAGTTCGCCAGCAACTCCATGCCATTGAGGGTCTCAGGGACATATAAAGCCTCCTCGATCCCATCGACCATTTCATACTTCTCGCCCTTGGCGATTTTGGAAAGCAGTTTTCTTGAGTTAACAATGCCAAGCACTTGATTAAGCTCACCGTTCACAAGCGGAAATCTCGCGTGATCCGTCAGCTCGATTATCTCGAGATTTTTTTCAAGTGAATACTGAATATCCAAGTAGATAATATCCGCGCGCGGAACCATCAGTGAAGCGATCTGACGATCATCAAGCCTGAACACATTTTTAACCATGGTGTGCTCATGCGTCTCAATCAACCCAGCTTCCGTGCCCTCTTCAAGCACCGCCTGAATTTCCTCTTGTGTCACTTCGTTTTGATTTCTCTCTTTGACACCCAGGATGCGGAGAACGAACTTAGTGGAACCCGACAACAGCTTGACGAAGGGTCGCGTGGCCATCGCAAGAATGGCAATCGGCCTTGCGATCAGCCGGGCAATCACTTCTGGATTGGATTGACCCAAGCGTTTGGGAACAAGTTCACCAATCACAATCGAAAAATACGTAATGACAAGCACCACAATGCCCGTACCCAAGTAGCTGGAGTAGGCAACATCGACGCCTAGCGTCTGAAACCACAGCGCTAAAGGTTTGGCGAGAGCGGCTTCACCCACAATACCGCTCATCACGCCGATCGATGTGATGCCGACCTGAACCGTGGAGAGAAACTGATTAGGATCAGCGGCGAGTTTAAGCGCGGCTTTTGCTGCAGCATCGCCTGTCTCCGCAGCCTTTTGAAGTTTTGCTCGCTTTGACGTGATGAGTGCGATTTCAGACATCGCAAACAAACCGTTTAAAAGAATGAGCGCAACAAGAATCAATATGTCCATAAGGAGGCACTCGACGAGTGCCACGGTAATTAAAGATCTTCTATTCTAATTTAAATCGTCACTTTCTTTAAATTTCAATGCTTTAGGGTGAGGCATTCAAGATAACTTATGATTCATTCATGAACCAAATGCAGCGCACAAGCCTCGAAGTGCTCTACTTCTTAGGCACTGTCACACCCGAACCCGCCAAAAACGGATAACGCGCAAAAATCGCTGTCATCATGTTCTGGACCATGACATCGGAGGGCGTTTGCTGCACGTTACCCAAAACAGAGGTTCCGATACCTTCCCACACCATTTGCTTGCGTTTGGGGTCGATCAGGTCAACCTTCAGTGTGCCCTCGTTGTACTGAATGACGTCCGGTCCAAAAGCATAGCCCGGCCAGCCGCCATAAAACCCAGAACCGTAGCCAAAACCATACCCCCACATCATCATGGGGGGTGGTGGCGCCACGTATTCCGTTCGACTCTGCACATGAGACTGAAAATTAATCAGCAAATCAGGATTGATCGCACTATAGGTGTAACCCTTGGACTCCATCTGCAAGGCCGCCGCACGCTTGAGTCGCTCCGTCAACAGTGTGGTGTACCCCGCGCGATCCGTGCCGAGCGGCTCCATGAAGGCAAACGTTCGATACGAAGCGAAATCGGCGCGAGGATCGTAATCACTCCGCACGATTGGCGCATTGCTGCAGGCCGCCAACACACCGACCATCACTACTGCGCATAAGATTCTGAGAAGAGATTTCATCGTCCTAGTGTAGCCGAGGTGCATCACCTAAGCGTTCAAAATACAAAGGCAACCAGTACCCTTGAGCCGTGTCGGACATGCTAATCTGCAAGAAAGGATTATCAATGTCATCTCTCACAGATACAAAACCCTCTAATCCTTCGCGCAGGTCTGTGCTTGCCTCAGGTGCTGCAGCTCTCGGAGCAACCCTTATCCCGGCTGTTTTGACACATGCAGATGCATCGGCGCCTCTTCCTAAGAGCCCTCTTGTTGCGCCGGATATTCCGCCTGCTGGTTACAACATTTTGTTTGTCCTCGTCGATCAGGAACATTTTTTTACTAGCTGGCCATTTCCTGTTCCCGCGCGCGAAGCCATCAAAAAGCAAGCTGTTACGTTTTTGAATCATCAGGCTGCTGCCTGTGTGTGTTCTGCTGCAAGATCCGTCATCTACACTGGCCAGCACATTCAAGAGACCGGGGTTGCGGATAACTTGAACTACATATGGCAGCGCGACATGTCGACCGATATAAAAACAATTGGTCATCGCCTGACTGAACTTGGCTACCACGCCTCTTACCAAGGCAAATGGCACTTGTCTGCCAATATGGATTTAACAAGCAAAGCGATTGATGCCCCACTTAAGACATATCAGCAAACCATTGAATCCTATGGTTTTCAAGACTATTTTGGCGTGGGCGATCTAATCGATGGCACACTGGGCGGCTATCAGTTTGATGACCTGACACTCTCATCATCCATCACCTGGCTTCGGACTGAAGCAGAGACACTCAGAGCCAAAGCTCAGCCCTGGTATCTCGCGGTTAACTTTGTTAACCCTCACGATGTGATGTATTTCAATTCGGACTTGCCGACAGAAAATATCCAGAGTAAGTCACACTCTATGGATATTGCCCGTGCGCCACTTGATGCCTTATATCAGGCCACTTGGGACAAGGAACCACTGCCCGCGAGCCGACATCAATCCTTTGATGCGCCAGGCAGACCCAAGGGTCAGAAGCTTTATCAAGCAACCATGGATGATATGGTCGGAAAGTGGCCAGACGAAGATCGTCGATGGGCTGCATTAAGAAACTACTATTACAACGCCATTCGGGACTGTGACCGCAAGATTGAGGCGTTGTTAGCAGCGCTAAAAAACAACGGTATGGATAAAAATACCATTGTCATCTTTACAGCAGATCACGGAGAACTAGGCGGCAATCATCAGATGCGGGGCAAAGGAACCTCAACGTATCGCCAACAAAATCACCTGCCATTAATGATTGTGCATCCAGCATACCCAGGCGGCAAAGAATGTGTGGCGATTACATCTCAACTCGATTTGACGCCAACAATCATTGGTTTGACGGGAATGGACCCGTCCTCACGCAAAAAGGCTGTGGATGGCTTAAAGGGTCAGGATTTTTCTTCGTTATTAAAAAATCCGGAACAGGCCAAAATAGACACAGTGAGAACTTCTGCACTGTTTAATTTTGACATGCTGTCCTATCAAGATCCCAAGTGGTCTGCGATGACGATAGACACCAAAAAATATCAAACTAAAACAGCAGCCCAACAAGCTGCGATGCTGGAAAAGTATCCCCCCGACTTTAATAACCGCACATCCATCCGAAGCATCTGGGATGGTCAATACCGCTTCTCTCGTTATTTTTCACCAATTCAGTTCAATACGCCTAAGACATTAGAAGAATTATTTTCAAAAAATGATGTTGAGGTGTATGACCTTTTAAACGATCCGGATGAAGTGAACAATCTGGTGCTGGATCAGAAAAAAAATGGCGCATTGATTCTTGCATTAAACGAGAAAGCCAATCAGCGCATCGCTGAAGAAGTCGGTGTGGATGATGGGAGTTTTTTACCAATACGCAATGGGAAGTGGGCGTTTCCACCGTCCAGTGATCGCTAGTATTTAAAGCGTTAACAACACTAATTAAACAATCACACTGAGCGCACAAAAGCTTCGCTCTCTAAGGAAAGATATGCCGATCTCTGACTCACTGCGCGCACGCTATCGAAACGCAAAAAAAATTCGGTCTGAAGGCGCAATTGGAAATCTGTTCGAGGGTGTTTCCATTACTGCCCATGGTCTTAATACTAGATTGCTTGCGTGGCCCGGCAATGGTTACCAGACGGAAGCCGTGCATGTGACCACGGTCAAACCAGGCGAGCAAAGCGATCGCTATACGTATGACTTGGCAGAAGAAGCAATCCTGTGCCGCTTTGGTAGCGTTGAAATATGGTTGCGCGAACAGTGGGTAGTACTTAAATCAGGTGACATAGCCTACATCCCTGAAGGCGTCCAAAGACAAATTCGTAACCCTGCCACTAGCCGAGAAAATGCGATTCTTGTCAATCAAATTTGTCCGCCTCAGTTTGATCTGTATGCTGATCACGGCTTTTACAACAACGAATTAGGTGTCATGAACTTTGATTCGATTGAGAAAGCAACGATTAATGCTGCGCCCGTCAATGCGCCGTCTCCAATTGAAATGAAATTTAATGATGACCAGCCCGCTGTCCGGGCAAAAAATATTGCACCTGCCGAGGTAAAAGCCAAAGGTGCTTTATTTAATGTTCTCGACGGAGCTGCGTTCACAGGCATTGGTTTACCAATGCGTTTAGTTTTATGGCCCGGAGCAGGCACAAGACTCGTTGGATTTAATTACGCTTATTGCGGAGTCGGCGTTCAGGACACGATTCATCAACACCCCGTATCAGACGAGTTTCTTGTAATGTGGAGTGGCTCAGGCCAGTTTTACATAGGAGGAACAGGCTGGGTGGATGTTCAGGAAAACGATGTCGTCTTGGCGCCCTGCGGCGTGATTCATGGCCATCGCAGCACACCAGGCCGTGGCCCGTCCATGATGGGGGGCTTCGCCTCGCCTCCGCAGCTAGACTTGATGATACCAACATCGTATTACAAAGACGGAGTGTATGCGCATCCGCTCAGCACGGAAATGACATCAGCAGAAATGCATGCCGCTGATTTAACTGAGTAAGCAGATTTTTTCTATAACGGGGTGCAGCTGATGACTCAATTCATACCAAACTCAATCCTTACCAAACCATGTGACATGGCAATTTTCTGCACTTCATTGGTGATTTCAGGAGAAGGCTCACTCAGATCTACCTTGAGTGTGCCCTCGTTGTACTGAGTGATGTCCGGTCCAAAAGCATAGCCCGGGCAGCCGCCATAAAACCCAGCAGCGGCCTTATCCTTAGCATCGACGACTAATGCATACGCTGCGATCTCAGCTGATACCCATGCAGCTGGTACGTCTTTACAAATCCTAGCGCCAAGTAAACTTGACGCATGGTAAGGCCTTTGGCCGCCTTGACTTCCTCATTTAGAAAACGAATCTCTGCGCAGACCCCACAACCGAGAAATGAACAACCAATCCGGAGATTATCCCCCACTCGCCTTTGTCGACATAGAAACAACCGGCTCACACTTTGACCGCGATCGCATCACAGAAATAGGCATTAAAACGCTCGCCAATCATGAGGTCAGCGTCTGGGAAAGTTTGCTCGATCCACAAACCTTCATCCCGCCAAAAATCCAAAAACTCACAGGCATTTCTCAACAAATGGTGTCGGGACAATCTTGTTTCGAGGATTTGGCGTCGCAAATTAAAAAGGAACTTGAGGGCAAAATTTTTGTTGCACACAATGCACGCTTTGACTACGGCTTTCTCAAGGCCTCCTTCAAAAGAATCGGGATTGATCTAAAACCCAAAGTACTTTGCACTGTGAAGCTCTCAAGACTACTGTTTCCCGATCAGCCGCGTCACAACCTTGACACCATCATCGATGCTCACGGCCTTGTTGTCAGTGCCAGACACAGAGCCCTTGGCGACGCTGATCTGCTTTTGCAGTTTTGGCGCGTCTGTGAAAAATTGGTCGGTAAAGAAAAGTTGCTGCAAGCGCTCAATCAGCTAGTAGGGAGCGCAAGCCTGCCACCCAATATCCAGCAGGAACAAATCAACGCGATTCCTGACACCCCTGGTTGCTATTTTTTCTATGGGGAAAACAAGGCGCTGTTGTACGTAGGCAAAAGCATTTCTATGCGCACCAGAGTGATGGGACACTTTCAGAGTGCGTTGGCGAGTCGCAAGGAAATGAAGCTTTCCCAACAGGTCCATGCAATCGACTGAATCGAAACTAGCGGAGAACTCAGCGCGTTGCTATTGGAATCCAAGCTCATCAAAGAACAAATGCCGATGGCGAACATCAAGCTTCGACGTTCGGACGGTGTTTGCGCATGGCTTGTGCAAAAGGATGCAACTGGCATTGAGAAACCCACTTTGATGCGTTATGCAAAAATATTACCCGAGCATCAGGACAGCATTTACGGGTTGTTTAATACAAGAACTGAGGCGCAAGGATATTTGGCCGCCGTTGCCAAGAAATATCGTCTGTGCAACGCGTTGGTAGGTTTAGAAAAAGTAGAGCCTGGAAAATCCTGCTTTGGATATCAGGTCAAAAAATGCGAGGGCGCCTGTATCGGTCTTGTTCCCCTGGAGACGCACAACCTTCAACTTTTATCTGCGCTTAGCCTTTACAAAGTGCAACGCTGGCCTTATCCGGGTGCCATCGCCATTAGAGACGGTGAAAGCATGATCGTCGTTGACCAATGGTGCTACCTAGGATCAGCTGTCGACCACGAAGAACTCTTCGAACTGGTCAACTCTGGCAGCAGGAATTTTGATCTTGATATTTTTAAGATCATTAAAAAGGCCTTGCGCGGCTCACATAAGGATCAGGTGGTGCAGTTAAGCGCGAAAACGTTGAGAATGACCGACTGAGGGTCTTGGCCTAATGTGGTTGGCAAATCGTCGTGTTGATGCCTTCGCCGATAAAGATCGCTTCGGGTCACTGAGCGAGCAACTGACAGGAATGCAGCAGAAATGAGTAAGGCCGCGGCTAGTGGGCATGCTATAAGGTTTTGATAATAAACCGCTCAATTGCGAGTCATTTCCGGGTAATTATCACTACATGGGAAGCACGAAATGGGATACGAGATAGCAGACGCAAACGGTTTGGGCCCTGACCTGACGGGACAGTTAGTGGTGTTGTTGGAGGGCGGTTCCAATCCCATGACCGATGAGGCATGGGAAACCTACGTGCCACCGTCAGGCTATCTCCTGAACACGCCTCGTGCTGGTTGGTTCAACGAATTGCACGTGCTCGGCAGTCCTTATGTGCCTACGGGCGAGATTACGATGGTCACTACGCCAGACGGTTACACCTGGAAAAGTGTTGCCGCGGTCCAAAGAAGTGTTTATCCCTACATACCGCTAACAGTCGATGGGCAAACGTTATCGCCTCAGGAAATGGCCTACGCGATGACTACCCCACCACCTGGCATCGTTCAGGTCGATAGCAACGACAAAAATCACGAGAATGTTTATTACGGCATAGAGGGACCCAACGCCAATTCAGCACGGCTGCAGTACTTCATCAAGGACCTGTGGGGTAACACCTACATCTTGAAGTCACTGAATGCAGCCAACTCAACTGCGGAGTTGGTCGAACAAGCCGTCGCTGACGCCGTTTTGCCATTGGGTTGGACCAAGCCCGAGGCTCGTTATTTCTCGCAAGACGTGGTTTACGGCCCCTCCTACAGCGGCCCAGGCGACAGCATCGCGCACGCTAATGAGTTTCGCGACAGCGCCGACAGCGCCTGGATGCAAATTGAATGGGGTGCGGCAGGCATGACGCTCAACGCGGCGGCTGAAGGCGGCTTGCCAATCTGGGCGGGCCCTGATGGGGGGCGCCTTCTGGGCTCATACAACGATGACGTGATGTATGGCGCCCAGGGAGATGACCTGCTTTTCGCTGGTCCAGGCGACGATCTTCTGGATGGCGGTCAGGGACTGAATCAATCCTTTTTCTCGGGAGCATTGTCCGAGTATCTGGTTGCCCGCATCGATGGTGATCGCGTCGAGATCGCCGATCAAGTGCAACAGCGTGATGGGACAAACACGTTGGCACGGGTACAGCGGGCGCATTTTACTGATTACTCGCTTGGGTTTGATGTGGATGCTGGTCAGGCGACTGGAGCGTCTTATCGTCTTTATGGTTTGCTAGACCGCGCACCGGATGCTCAAGGGCTGGGGTACTGGATCGACAGTTTTGATAAGGGCTCAAGTTTGACGAATATGGCGCAATCATTTCTTGATAGCCCGGAATATGCGCAGAGTGTATCCACCAGTCCTCAGAGCGATCGCCAATTCGTTATGGAGCTTTATGACAAAGTCCTGCAAAGAAGCGCCGATCAGGCTGGATTTCAGTACTGGGTCGAGGATTTGGCCTCGGGCGCGAGTCGTGCCTCGGTCAGCGTAGGATTTACCGAGTCTGCAGAAAGCATTGGCTTGCACGCAGGTTTACTCACTAACGGTGCTTCTTTTACAGACTGGAATTTTTGACCAGCCTCGAGCCAACGACAGCATCAGCGCTATCTACAAAACGCCATGGCCTGAAATTCCGAGATACTACAAGTAGATATATCTTCTGTCTCAGTTGCAGAGTAGAATGCGTAACCTCAAGACTGTTGCTGTTACGGTACTTGATTCTTTAATTCTGCATAAC
>JAURZO010000108.1 GCA_030653405.1 Zwartia sp.
TCAAGGATTGAGTCGAGTTGTGCATGATTGAACGACAGGGCTGCTTGCGCCTGATCGCTTAAGGACTTATCGATATTTTCGCTGATAGGCTTCCAGCTTTTTGCTGTCAGCGCACTCAGTAACACCGTCCATTTTTCACGCAAGACATGGTAATCCGCCATGCCTGCAAAAAGAGCATCGCTTGCGTGGAGCTGTGCTCCCGTCAGACCCAAAAATAAACCAGCATGGCCTGGCAAGCGATTGAGCAACCACGTTCCGCCCACGTCCGGGAACAAGCCGATCGAGATTTCCGGCATCGCCATTCGCGTCGTTTCCGTCACAACGCGATGGCTGGCACCCATCATCAATCCCATTCCTCCCCCCATCACAATCCCATCACCCCAAACGAGGATGGGTTTAGGATAGGTATGGATTCGATAGTCGAGCGCGTACTCTTCAGCAAAAAAAGTTGCGGCATAGTGATTGTCTTCAGGCTTGCCCGAGGCATTTGCCATCATGCTGTGGTGTAACGAATGCAAGTCACCTCCTGCACAAAAGGCTTTGTCGCCAGCACCCTTTAGGATCACGACCGCAACTGAAGCATCCAGAGCCCATTGCTCCAACTGCCGGGCCAATATCCTGGTCATGTCTAGTGACAAACCATTCAGTGTCTTGGGAGCATTTAATTGGGCAATCGCTATTTTGCTGGCATCCGCACAGGATAGCTCTTGGAGCAAAACTAAATCTTTGATCGCTTCATTCATTTCAGACTTGCGCCCTTTTCAAGTAACTGTCGAGCAATAATGACTCGCATGATTTCATTTGTCCCCTCTAAAATCTGATGCACACGTGTGTCGCGCACCAGTCTTTCAAGCGGATAGTCTTTTAAATAGCCGTAGCCACCCAGTAGTTGTTGTGCGTCAACACACACTGCAAAACCAGCATCCGTGGCAAATCGTTTAGCCATCGCGCAATAGGTCGATGCGTCCGGCGCACCTCGGTCCAACTTGCACGCGGCAAGACGCACCATCTGACGGGCCGCTACAGTTTGCGTGACCATATCAGCAAATTTAAATTGCAAGGCTTGAAATTGTGTCAAAGGCTGATTGAACTGTTTACGCTCCTGCATATAGTCGCGCGCAGTCTCAATCGCCCCTTGAGCGGCACCAACGGAGCACGTAGCGATGTTGATTCTGCCACCATCCAGTCCGCGCATCGCGATTTTAAAACCTTCACCTTCTTTGCCGAGAAGATGCGCTGCAGTGACAATAACCTCTTCAAACGTCACAGCACGCGTACTCTGACTATTCCAACCCATCTTGCGCTCTTTGCGGCCGTAAGTGATTCCGGGCGCGTTTGCAGGCACAGCAAAAGCAGAAATGCCATTAGCACCTGAGGCACCGGTGCGCGCCATCACAATCAGTAGATCAGTTTCTCCGGCACCTGAAATAAAAGCTTTTGAACCGTTGAGGACATATCCATCCCCCCTCCTAGTTGCAGTGGTGCGTAACGAGGCGGCATCAGAGCCAGACCCAGGCTCAGTCAAGCAATATGAAGCCAGCTTTTCCCCACTCGATAACGCATGGCCCCATTGCTGACACAAGGTCTCGGTGCCCCACTGTCCGACCATCCATGTCGCCATATTGTGAATAGTCAAAAAAGCAGTCGTCGAGGGATCTATCGCAGCCATTTCCTCGAACACCAAGCTTGCATCCAACCTTGGAAGTTCAAGCCCCCCAATTTTTTCGGAGGCGTACAAACCACAAAAGCCAAGCGCGCCAGCTTGTTTAAAAGCCTCGTGAGGGAAGATTTCTTCTTCGTCCCAGCGTGCGGCATCAGGCAAAAGAACGCCTAAGGCAAATTCTCGCGCAACCTCGGCAAAGGCTAATTGCTCGTCATTCAGTTCAACATCCATCCGTGCCCTCCTCGTTAACCGTAAACGAGACGTACAGTCACGCATACTTAAGACTGCGTCAAATCATCTACAGGCATTTTCTTTTTAATATTTTTGACTTTCTCTCGATGCGCGGCGCGTCGACGTCGGGCAATTTTAGGCTCAACAGTCAAATGTGTATAAACCTCAACGCGATCATGATTCACCAATCGCTGAGCGCCCACGACTCGCTTTCCAAATACCCCCATGACAATATCCGATATTGATTCTTCCGGAAAGTCGATAAGGTAACCGGATTCTTCAAGCGCCTGCGAAGCCGTGGAATCAGCGGCCATTAGGATTTGTCGTTGCCAAACACAACCGTGACGAAATGTCACAACCGTCACCTGAATCTTCGTCTGCAGTGAAGCAGGAGACGAGTTGACATCTGAGGTTAAACAGACACTCATTCGCCGTAACAAACCTGAGCACGTTGTGTGAACGAGTCAATAAAGCTCGTCGCGATGCGGTTAAAAATGGGTCCAACCAGCGTCTCGAGGGTTCGGCTTGAAAAAGCATAATTCAATGTAAACAATACCTTACATGCATCTTCTGACAAGCTTATGAACTCCCATTTGCCTAAAAGAGCTGAAAACGGACCATCCACCAACTCAAGTTCGATACAGTCAGGATAATGATGGGTATTACGCGTGGTGAAGGTTTGCTTAATGCCGGCGAGAGAAATCGTGATCGAAGCTTGCATACCTTTGTCATGGCGCGAAGCAACAGTCGCACCACCGCACCAAGGCATAAATAATGGATATTTTTCGACGTCTGCAACAAGATCAAACATCTGGCTGGCACTATATGGCACCAGTACTGAGCGCTCTACGGAATGCATTGTTAGTCGCTATTGGCTAGAATAGGGTGATTCTACCGTTAGACGTTGATCTTAGGGGAGCGTCTTTCAGCTGAAATAAGGGCTGAATGTCATGCATCTTTACCTGACTCATTGCGCGATTCGTCTTGATGCGATCGCCGCACATTACTTTAAGCACGCCAACAAAGCTTTTTTGTCTGGCTGCTTTTGCTTTCTGATCGGATCGTTTGGCTCTGCGTATTACGTTCAGTCCATCGCTGAAAATATCACCGTTGAAAATATCACCGCTGAAATGCTGGTCGCAGTGCAACCTGAGCCGTCTGATATCTGGGACTCAATGCGTGAAGGATTTCAACTCCCAGATCTCGACTCTTCACTTGTTACCCGACAAATTAATCAATACGTCGCAAGCGGCTCACACCTCCAAGACTCTTTTGCCTCTGCAACGCCATATTTATACTTTATCCTTGATGAGGTAAAAAAACGCGGAATGCCCACTGAATTGGCGATGTTGCCATTAATCGAAAGTGGCTTCAATATCCGGATCGGAAACAATCTCAATCATGCAGGTCTCTGGGGGCTAATGCCCATTACGGCCCGTCACTTAAATTTGGATCAAACGCCCTTTAAAGATGAGCGTCGAGATATTATCGCCTCGACAACTGCCGCACTGAATCTTTTACAGGAGTTGCACGAAAAGTTCGGAGATTGGCATCTCGCATTAGCCGCCTACAACTGGGGCCCTGGCAGTCTCGCAAAAGCAATCGAGTACAACCGCAATCGAAAGATTCCGATCACTTATACACATTTAAAGATGCCAGTCGAGACGATGATTTTCGTCCCCAAGCTGTTGGCAATCCGAAAAATCATCGAAGATCCAGAACGTTTTAACGTTAAGCTCCCTGCAATTCCTAACAGACCCTATTTTGTGCAACTCGATGTAAAAGATGCAATAGACATACCTCTGGTCATCAAGCTTGCGGGAATCACACAAAAGGAATTCGTGCAGCTCAACCCC
Organism: Zwartia sp.; assembly: GCA_030653405.1. Lineage (GTDB taxonomy): Bacteria > Pseudomonadota > Gammaproteobacteria > Burkholderiales > Burkholderiaceae_B > Zwartia. Next base: position 3,751 of record JAURZO010000108.1, read on the forward strand.
TCATTTAACAAGCCCCTCATTCCTGCAGGACCCAATCAAAAGCTTCTGTTACCCCTACAAAAGATCACGCGTTATCTTGAGCATTATCAGGCCTATAATCAAGCGCTCTCGCCCTGGCGCACGGTCATAGTCGAGACACCACAGACGCTCGATGCACTTGCGAAAGCCTGGAAGGTCGATCCAATTCCAACGCGTCAGTTAAATGGCTTTCGCAGAGGGACAATTCTCGAGCCAGGCACAACAGTGGTAATCCCTGCCCCGAGTCACAAAAGCGACTAGCCTTCTGGTCTCACTGTCGTGTCTATCGCGATATTGGTTATCATAGAATGTTGGCATTGTTGTGAACGCGTCGTTCATCAGTGGCTGTATTTTGTTGCATATGCGTCAGCGACGCAGAGGTCTTATGAGTATTATCGAAAACCGGAAGGCTTTTCACGACTACACCATCGAAGAACGCTTTGAAGCTGGCCTCGTCTTACAGGGCTGGGAGGTCAAAGCAATCCGTGCTGGACGTGCTCAACTCAAAGAAAGCTATGTCGTTGTGCTCGATGGTGCGTTGTGGCTACTTGGCATGCACATCAGCCCCCTGCACTCCGCGTCTACCCACATTCATCCTGATGCGATGCGGACCAGAAAGTTACTCCTCAAAGCAGAGGAAATCAGTAAGCTGATAGGCAAGGTTGAACAACGAGGTTATGCCCTAGTTCCCATTAATCTTCATTTTAAAAATGGTCGGATTAAGCTCGATTTCGGGCTAGGAAAAGGTAAAAAGCTCCATGACAAACGTGACGCAGCGCAGGAAAAAGATTGGGCGCGTGAAAAAGAGCGTCTGATGAAACACGACACTAAAACACGAGATTAATTAAAAATGTCGTGAAAAAAAGCCCCTCAATCAAGAGAGGCCTGATATGACTGCGCAGATCTGATTAGCCTGCCAGCTTTTTCCAAGTTTCAACGACAGTATCCGGATTGAGGGACATGGACAAAATGCCCTCGTCCTTTAGCCATATCGCAAAATCAGCATAGTCACTTGGCCCTTGACCGCAAATGCCGACATATTTGCCAGCCTTCAAGCACGCCTGAATCGACCGTCTCAACATGAACTTGACTGCCTCATCACGCTCATCAAAATCGGTGGCAAGAAGCTCCATGCCTGAATCACGATCCAGACCCAGCGTCAACTGTGTCATGTCATTGGAGCCGATCGAAAATCCATCGAAATGTTCAAGAAACTGATCTGCCAAAATCGCATTCGAGGGAACTTCGCACATCATGATGATACGTAACCCGTTTTCGCCACGAACCAAGCCATGCGATGCTAAGAGCTCGATGACACGTTCCGCCTGTTTAACAGTGCGGACAAACGGAACCATGATTTCGACGTTGGTGAGCCCCATTTCATTACGGACACGCTTAAGCGCTTCACATTCCATTTTGAAACACTCAGCAAAATCTGCTGAGATATAACGTGATGCACCACGGAACCCAAGCATAGGATTCTCTTCTTCAGGTTCATAACGCGAACCGCCTACCAATTTGCGATACTCGTTTGATTTGAAATCCGAAAGACGCACAATCACAGGTTTGGGATAGAAAGCCGCACCAATCGTAGCGATGCCATCTGAGAGTTTTTCGACAAAAAAGGCTCTCGGACTTGCATGACCTCTTGCCGCGGATTCAACAGCAACCTTGAGCTCCGCATCTACGTTTGGATAGTCCAACACCGCTTTAGGATGAATCCCAATATTGTTGTTAATGATGAACTCTAGACGGGCTAAGCCGACGCCATGATTGGGGATTTGAGAGAAATCGAAGGCCAGCTGTGGATTGCCGACGTTCATCATGACTTTCAGTCCGACGTCAGGCATCGCGCCTCGCGTCACCTCTTCAATCTCAGTTTCGATCAGACCATCATAAATACGACCTTCATCGCCTTCAGCGCAGGAGACCGTGACTTGCTGGTCTTCTTTGAGGCGGTCTGTTGCGTCAGCGCAGCCGACAACGGCCGGAATCCCGAGTTCGCGAGCAATGATTGCTGCATGGCAAGTGCGACCACCACGGTTAGTCACAATCGCCGAGGCACGCTTCATCACGGGTTCCCAGTTTGGATCCGTCATGTCGGTCACCAAGACATCGCCTGGCTGCACCTTATCCATTTCAGAGAGATCGCTGACGACGCGAACGGGACCGGAGCCGATTTTCTGACCAATCGCTCTACCCGTCACAATGACCTTGCCTGTGGCTTTTAATTTATAGCGCAGCTGCACATCACCGCTTGTCACCTGAGACTTGACAGTCTCGGGACGAGCTTGCAGGATATAAATCTTGCCATCGACTCCGTCACGACCCCATTCGATATCCATTGGACGCTGGTAGTGTTGCTCAATGATCACTGCATAGCGCGCAAGCTCAATCACTTCGTCGTCAGTCAGAGAAAAGCGATTGCGCTCTGAGACTGGCACATCGACTGTACGCACGGCCCGTCCCTCGGTGCGCTCAGGGTCGAACTCCATTTTGAGCATTTTGGAGCCAATGCGACGGTTGACGATCGGATAGTGTCCCGAGGCAAGCGTAGGCTTGAACACGTAATACTCGTCAGGATTGACTGCGCCCTGGACAACCGTTTCACCCAAGCCATATGAGGAGGTGATGAAAACGACGTCTTCAAATCCCGACTCCGTATCGAGCGTGAACATCACTCCGGCGCTTCCCTTGTCCGATCGCACCATGCGTTGAATGCCTGCGGAAAGTGCAACGTCAGCGTGTGCAAACCCCTTATGCACACGATATGAAATGGCTCGATCGTTGTAGAGGGAGGCGAAAACATGACGGATTTTATCAATCACGTCATCGATACCCACCACGTTCAGGAAAGTTTCCTGCTGTCCAGCAAAGGAGGCATCAGGCAGGTCTTCAGCTGTCGCCGAAGAGCGCACGGCGAAAGAACCTTTGCCATCGGCATCCAGTGCAGCAAAAGCCGTTTTGATTTCGGCATGAAGCTGATCGGGCAAAGGAGCTTCGACAATCCACTGACGAATTTGTGCCCCTGCGAGCGCAAGTTCACGTACATCATCAGGATTGAGAGTTGAAAGCCGATCAGCAATGCGTACGTCAAGACCCGTTCCGGATAAAAAATCACGGAAAGCCTGTGCGGTTGTAGCAAAACCACCTGGAACACGGACTCCAGCATGGGATAGCTGGCTGATCATTTCGCCTAAAGAAGCGTTCTTTCCTCCAACAGAGTCAACATCCGACATGCGGAGCTGCTCAAAAGACACGACATATGACATGAAAGTCACCTTTTACAATGTGAGAAAGCGAGTTTGGTTAGAGCGCTGAGAACACAAGATACGTTCTAACCAAACTGGCCTAAACCGCTTTTGGGGTGACTTCCAATCTATCGATTGGTGCACTGCATTATACTACTTGGAGACGACATACCGGATCAATTTCATGACGACGCCCGCCACAGAACGAACCGTTTTTATCATTTCAGATGGGACGGGTATTACTGCGGAAACCTTCAGTCACTCTGTGCTTTCGCAATTCGAATCTGTGACCTTTCGGCAAGTCCGAGTCCCGTTTATTGACTCAGTAGAAAAAGCGGATGTCGTCGTCCAGCGTATTAATCGCTGTGCAGCGGATCAAGGCACGTCACCGATTGTCTTTACAACCTTAGTCAATCAAGATGTGCTGGCAAGGGTCAAATTGGCTTCGGCGCTTTTCCTTGATCTGTTTGGGGCTTTTGTCGAGCCAATTGAACAAAATCTGGGCATGAAATCCAGTCATTCAATCGGCAAGTCCCACAAAGCGGTCAGCTCAACTCAGTATCGCAATCGAATTGAGGCGATTAACTTCAGTCTTGCCCATGATGATGGGCAATTTGTTTCAGGTCTGGCTCAGGCTGATGTGATTTTGATCGGGGTATCCAGGTGCGGAAAAACACCGACAAGCCTCTATCTGGCGATGCAATACGGTGTTAAGGCTGCCAATTTTCCGCTGATACCCGAGGATTTTGATCGTGGCGCACTCCCTTCAACACTCATGCCTTATCGATCCAAGCTCTTTGGGCTGACCATTCAGCCCGAGCGCTTGATGGAGGTTCGCAATGAACGGCGGCCAGATAGTCTTTATGCCTCATTGCCACAATGTCGTCATGAGGTGGCCGAAGCCGAGCGACTGATGCGGCGCGAGTCAATTCCAATGCTCTCTACGACAACCAAGTCGATCGAGGAGATTTCGACAACGGTGCTTCAAGAGGTCGGTTTGGACAAGCACTCTGCCTATTGAGCTAAGCTTTGGCGCTGTTCTGGCGTCGTTGTTCAAACAGGCAAACTGCCGAAGCGACCGTGACGTTGAGCGATTCGACAGCAGGGTCATGCATGATTTTGACACGCAAATCCGCGCGTGCCAGCAGGTCTATTGCAACACCCTGCCCTTCATTGCCAAATACCCACGCTGCATGCTTGGGGAGTGCGGTCTTGTATAGGTCACTCGCCTCCTCTAGCGTAGTCACAATCAACGGCACGGTTAGAGATTTTGTTAAAGAAAGCAAATCAATTTGTTCATGTAACTTGAGGACGAAATGAGCACCCTGCGCGCTACGCAGCACTTTGGGTGACCACAAACCTGCAGTGCCAGTTGAGGCGAAGACGCGTTTGACCCCTGCAGCAGCACATGTCCGCAAAATGGCCCCGACATTTCCCGGATCTTGTAGTCGATCAAGCATGACAACAGATTCTGCAATTTTTTCAGGGATGGGATGGATCGTGGGCTGCGCCACAAACAGCACACCTTGATCAGTATCCACACTCGATAAGTTGCCCAACAAAGAGCCTGACATCGTGAGACAAACTTCTGGGTTCAAACGGTCAATCAACGCGACAAGATGTGCCTGAGTGACGCGTTCAGCGTCAAATATCGCATATTTGGGTTGTTTGCCAAGATCGAGCCAAGACTCGCAGAGATTAACGCCCTCGAGCAACACCGGTTCATCGCGTCGACCTGCGCTCGATTGCCATTTGAACAGTTGTTTATATAGAGGATTAGCGCGAGATTCGATATGTTTCATGTGGGCTCCAAACAAGCACGCACAGGCGCAAAGGTGCGCCTGTGCACTGGACTCGGGCCATACTGCTTGAGTCGTGCCAAATGCAATGCAGTGCCATATCCCTTATGTTGATCAAAGGCATAGTGAGGATATAGCATGTGCAAACGCTTAAGCTCCTCATCACGTGCCGTCTTGGCAAGAATGGAAGCCGCTGAAATCGCTGGCACGAGCGCGTCGCCTTTTACAATCGTTTGGACGCGACAGTTCAGCCGAGGTGCCTGATTGCCATCTACCCAAGCAAGCTCAGGGGGGATAGATAGCCCCTCAACGGCTCGTTTCATGGCAAGCAAGGTCGCCTGCAAAATATTTAAGAGGTCAATTTCTTCTACCGTTGCGACTGCAACAGACCAGCATAATGACTGCTCCTTAATGGCGAGCGCAAGGTGCTCTCGCTTTTTTTCAGAGAGTACTTTTGAGTCAGCAAGACCGGCGATTGGACGCATCGGGTCGAGAATGACTGCCGCTGCATAAACGTCTCCTGCCAAAGGTCCCCTACCTGCCTCATCAACACCCGCGCAATGACCGGAATCGTTTTGCGATGCATCAAACAGACTGCTCTGAGTATGAAATGAAGACACGTGAGATCTTTGTAAAAGATTAAAGAGTGTTTAATTGCCTGGGCGGACGGTCGAGTGAACAATGGACTCAATCGCATGCGCCACCCGGCTGGGGGTATCACATCTTAATGTGTGATGCATCTCAGTGAAACGTAAACGAATCAAATCACAACGAGCCTCATCGCGTAACAAATCTGAGATCTCATTTGCGAGATTCTCGGGCGTTGCATCTTCCTGAATCAGTTCAGGCACCGCAAAATCATTGAGCAATACATTCGGCAAACCGACCCAAGGTAAATAGGGACGCGCTTGCCCCGACTTCCACGCCATGATCTTTCGTACTAAGGGTGAAACAGCGTAAGAAATCACCATAGGCTTTTTAAAGAGTGCCGTTTCAAGCGTTGCCGTACCGCTCGCGACAAGGGCCACATCGCAGGCTTCTAGCACAGACCAAGCCACGGGATCAGACGCGCTGGATATCGATTGCGTTGCCCAAGACTCTTTCGTTGAAATGATCTCGAGATTAGCGACAGGATATTGACTCAAAATCGAACGAAATTCCTGCTCACGCAGGCGATTAACCATCGGTACGACAAATTGCAATTTTGGATCTTTACGCTGCAGTCGTTGCGCGGCTTGTAAAAAACGAGGACCTATTAGTTTGATCTCTGAGGAGCGGCTTCCTGGCAAAATCGCCACAATGCGTGCTGTCTGGTCCAAGCCTAAGCGTGAACGAGCCGCAGACAGATCAGGCTGCATTGGGATCGCATCTGCAAGGGGGTGTCCCACATAGGTGACAGGGATGCCCTCTTTTTTATAGATGGCTTCTTCAAAAGGAAATAGCACTAACATGTGCGAGACGGCTTCACGAATATAGTGAATCCGCTCATAGCGCCACGCCCAGATAGAGGGCCCAACAAAATGCACCGTTGGAATGCCAGCACGACGTAGATTGTGTTCTAGGCGCAGATTGAAGTCTGGCGCATCAATGCCGAGAAACAATGCGGGAGGTTTGTTAAGCCAACGACGTTTGACATCACGATAGATATGTATCAGCGAAGGCAAGCGTTTGAGCGCATCCACATATCCAAATACGCTCAGAGCATGCATCGGGTGCCAGATGTCAAGACCTTCTGCAGTAAGCTGAGGCCCGCCGATACCTTCAGGTCTTACCAGGGGATCTGACTGCTTGAGCCCCGCGAGCACTCTTGCAGCGATTAAGTCACCCGAAGGCTCGCCCGCAACGAGTCCAAGCCGCCATGTCATGGCCGAATAATGCCTCGAGTGCTGGCTTCAATAAAGTCTAGCAAAGGCTGCAACGCTTTCGCGACTGCAGGCTCGGATCGCTGTCTGGCACGGATTTCAGCACATGCCTCTGAGAGTGGCAGCCCTCTGCGATAAATCAATTTGTATGCATCTCGAAGCGCGCTGATGGATTCAGCAGTGAATCCTCGACGCTTGAGGCCTTCAACATTAATGCCCACTGGCACGCATGGGTTACCAGAACCCATCACATAGGGAGGGATGTCCATATGCAAGGCACTTTGGCCCCCGGTCATGCTGTGCGCGCCAATCCTGCCAAACTGATGCACTGCCGCCAAGCCACCCACGATCGCCCAGTCGCCGATGTGAACGTGTCCACCCATCTGTACGCCATTGGCAAGAATCGTCTGACTCCCGATTTGGCAATCATGCGCGATATGCACATATGCCATGACCCAATTGTCAGAGCCGAGTCGGGTCACGCCCACATCTTGAATAGTGCCAGTATTGATCGTGACATATTCGCGCACCATGTTGCGGTCACCGATTTCAAGTCGGGTGGGCTCTCCTGCGTATTTTTTGTCTTGCGGCATCCCGCCAATTGAGCAAAAGCGGTAAAAGTGATTATTTTGACCAATACGTGTATGGCCATCAATCACGCAGTGCGAACCCACGATTGAGTCAGCACCGATACTGACATCGGGTCCAATAATTGAATAGGCACCCACCGAAACCGTGGGATGTAACTGAGCATTTGGGTCGATGAGTGCGGTCGGATGGATCTGCGCAGACATTTATTTTTCCATTGGACGTATGGCACACATCAATTTAGCCTCGGCGACCTCTTGCCCATCGACAAAAGCATGGCCCTGATATTTACAGATCGACCGGCCGAGGCGTTCCGCAACGACTTCAATGTGCAATTGGTCTCCAGGCAACACTGGCTTACGAAAACGGGCGCCATCGATCCCGACAAAGTAATACAGGATCTCTTCGTCTTTTGGCTTAAGTCCCGTTTCATCAGCAAATGAAAATATTGCTGCCGCCTGAGCCATCGCCTCAAGAATGAGAACACCTGGCATCACTGGATGATGAGGAAAATGACCATTAAAGAATGGCTCATTGATGGAGACGTTTTTGAGTGCCTTGATGGATTTGCCTGGCACCATTTCGATCACACGATCAATCAGCAGCATCGGATAACGGTGCGGCAAACGGTCAAGAATACCTTTAATATCAAGTTGCATCACAAATCCTGATCACATCAATAGTCAAACAAATTGGTTTCATCAGTACTGCACGAGCAATACTGGCTAGGATTACTCTCTCTCAAGCGCCCTGATGCGCTTGCGCATCGAGGAAAGCTGACTAATCACTGCAGCATTACGCTGCCACTCTTTGTGCTCTGCAAACGGGTACACGCCCGTGTAACGGCCAGGCTCGGAAATACTGGCAATCACTCCTGTTCCGCCCGAGATGTGAACATCATCTCCGATATTTAGGTGGCCAGATATGCCGGCCATCCCTCCGACTGTGCAACGGGCTCCAATTGTCGTAGATCCGGCAATCCCTACACATGCAGCAATTGCCGTGTGGGTACCAATTTTACAATTGTGTCCGATCATTACATGATTGTCGATTTTTACGCCATCTTCGACGATTGTGTTGTCGAGTGCACCCCGATCAATCGTAGTGTTCGCGCCGAGTTCCACGTCATTACCAATCAAAACCGTTCCTAGCTGAGGGATCTTTCCCCAAGCGCCTTTTGACAGACTCGGGTCAGGTGCGAAACCAAAACCGTCTGCGCCCAGCACAACGCCACTATGCAAAATGGCACGATCACCAACTTTGACGCCGTAATAAATGCACACGCGTGGATAAAGTATTGACGACGCACCAATCTCGACATCGTCACCCAACACACAACCTGCGCCGAGCTGCGTCATTGCACCGACTTTGCAACGAGCACCTATCACGACATGGGGGCCAACTGACACGCTGGGTGAAATTTCTGCAGAAGCATCCACAATCGCTGTCGGATGAATGGACGGCTCAAGCGCAGGCTGTCGCGCCCAATCAAACCATTGAGAAATCCGGGCATACAGGAGATAAGGATGTTTGCACACCACCCGTGCAAATGTTGGCGGGGGAACCGAGTCGACAAGCTTGTCTTCTATTTCAGGCAAGACAATCACCGCACAGGCTTGTGTGCGGGTCAGATGCTCTAAATATTTTGGATGGACAATGAACGAAATCTCGAGGCTATTCGCATTCGCCAGCGATCCCAAACCAGCAATGCGCGGATCCGCATTTTGGTCGATTCCAGGCACGACCCTCTGAACAAGTCCACTGGGAACTGCACGCAGTAGTTCAGAAAGAGAAGGTGCCCGAGCAGGGTCTAACAGAACGGGCATCTGTCGAACTTGTTATTTAGAACCCAGCGCTTGCACCACTTTGTCAGTGATGTCCACACGCGGGTTAACGGTCACTGCATCCTGGAGGATCAGATCGTAATTTTCACTGTCAGCGATTCGTTTGATGGCCGCATTGGCACGCTCAATAATCGTTGCAAACTCTTCGTTGCGGCGACGATTGAAGTCCTCTTGAAACTCACGACGCTTGCGCTGCAAGTCAGCATCGATATTGGCGAGCTCACGTTGACGCTTGTTACGATCAGACTCAGAGAGAATGGGCGCGTCTTTCTCAAATTTTTGAGCAGCAGTCCGTAAATTATTTCCAAGCCGCTGAATCTCGTCTTCGCGTTTTTTAAATTCGGCTTCGATTTTAGTCTGAGCAGCTTTGGCTGGAGCAGAGTCCCTAAGAATACGCTCGGTATTCACAAAGCCAATCTTCGACCCTTGTGCGCGAGCGACGTTACTAAAAGCGATTGCGAACACCAGGCAGACCAGCATCGCGATGAAGACCAGAGTTGACTGTGTCGGACGGGTGGTCGCGACGCGAATGTGCGCGTAGGAGGTGGAAATTGCAGCCATTATTTAATTCTCACGATTAACAAAATTACAGATAAGTATAGTGCCATTAAAAATCACAACAAACTTGCTTAGAATCCGGTTCCGATCTGGAACTGGAAAATTTGGGTGTTGTCACCTGGCTTTGCATTCAGTGGCTTTGCAAACGATAACTGGAGAGGTCCAAGTGGCGAAACCCACGACAAACCGATACCCGCCGAATAACGCAGCTGTCCGAAGTCGATAGAGGTATCGTTACCAAAACCGTCTGTACCGAATACCTGACCGCCATCTGCAAAAGCGAACCAGCGAAGTGTACGGTCTTGTTGTGTTCCGGGGAATGGTAAATAGAACTGAACGTTACCCACAACACGCTTAGAGCCGCCGAGATACGTGCCTGTTAGCGGATCAGTCGGACCAAGCGAGTTTTGTGAGTAACCACGGACAGAGCCGATACCACCTGCATAGACGTTTTTAATAATCGGATAAGGCAAGTCTGTTTTGTAGCTATTACCGAAATCGAACAGTCCGTTAAAAGCGATTGTGTAATCTCTTCCGATCGGAAAATATGACTGATGTTGTGCGCCAAATAAGTAATAGTCGAGACTGCCAGTACCTAGATCAAGTTTAAGCCTTGTAAATGAACCCTTTGTTGGTGTGAGCGCGCTGTCACGCGTATCATTTGACCAACCGGTATTAAGAATAACGGCTGTTGTCGTCTCACCATAGTCACGAACATACTCACGATAAGCAAGCGGAGAGTTGTCATACAGTCCAATAGAGTTTCTCTCTAGACTCGCACCCAAAAAGATACGATTGAACTCAGTGATTGGAACACCAAAGTTCAGACCAAGACCGCCGGTTGTGACTTTGTAGTTACCGGGGTTATTGGAGTAAGGCGTGATTGTGCGGTAGTAAATAGAAGACGTTCTGCTGACGCCATCTTTCGTAAAGTAAGGATCAGTGTGGGCCAGCACTGCGCTACGATTGGACGCACCCGTGTTGAGGTTTAAGGTTAGATTTGTACCACTTCCAAAAACGTTTTCTTCAGAGATACCTGCGGACAAAATCACACCGTCAACCTGACCATAACCAACGCCCAAACTCACCATGCCTGTGGGTTTTTCATCGACAACGATGTTCAGATCGACCTGATCTGGGGAGCCGGGTACTGGCTCAGTGCCGACTTTAACCTCTTTGAAATAGCCAAGACGATCAAGACGATCGCGAGAAAGTTTGATTTTGCCAGAGTCGTACCAGGCAGCTTCTGATTGGCGGACTTCACGCCGAACCACTTCATCTTTGGAACGGTGATTACCGGCGACTTGAACGCGTCTGACATAAACACGACGGCTAGGATCAATGTAGAAAGTGACCTCAGCTGTCTGTTTTTCTCGATCTAAAATTGGGTTTGGATTGACGTTTGCAAACGCGTAACCCAATCCACCCAGAAAATCGGCAATACCTTTGGCTGTTCCGTTTGTCTTGGCGCCGGAGAAAATATCACCAGCCTTGAGCTGAACCAACTGGCTGATTTCAGCCTCGAGGCCCAACAAATCGCCGGCGAGTTTGACCTCGGACACGGTGTAGGGCTTGCCTTCGCTGATCGTCAATGTGATAAAAATGTCTTTGCGATCACCCGAAATCGTGACTTGAGGTGGTTCGACTTTGAACTCTAGATAACCACGATCAAGATAGAACGACTTCAACGTTTCAACGTCTCGTTCAAGCTTCTCTCTGGAGTACTTGTCAGAGTCCGTGTACCAAGTGAGCCAACCTGGTGTCGTCAGTGAAAATAGGTCTCTGAGACGACTTTCGGAGAAGGCAGTGTTTCCTACGATATTGATTTCACGGATGCGGGAAACGCCACCTTCAAACAAATCAAAATTAATGCCTACCCGATTGCGCGGCAAAGGTGTGACAGTAGGCGAAACTTCTACGGCATACTTGCCTTTGTTCAGATATGCCTGTCGCAATTCGAATTGAGCCTGCTCAAGCATGGACTGGTCAAATACACGTCCCTGTGCAAAGCCTACTTGTTTGAGACTTCCGATAATCGTGTCAGGTTCGAACTCTCGCATACCGGTAAAGGTAATCGCGGCGATAGTGGGTCGCTCTTGAACCGCAACTACAACGACGCGATTAGCGGTTTGAATACGAACATCCGCATAAAGACCTGTCGCATAAAGCTTCCTGATAGATTCTGTCGCGAGCTCTTCAGTAAAGCGTTGTCCGACTTTGAACGGGAGCTGTGCAAATATCGAACCTGGCTCGGTCCGCTGCATCCCCTCGACACGAATATCGCTGACGACAAAGGGATCAAACGCGTGCGCATTATGGGGAGCGAGTAACGAAACAGCCAGAATAACCTGACACAAAGCGAACGTGACTACACGCAGGCATTTGTCGAACATACATGGCAAGCGAGCGAACATCCTGGGAGATCCTTAGTGTTTCGTGTTTGTAAAACGTATCGTGCAGAAGCGCTAACGCAGCATTTTAAGCCAGAACGACTTTAGCTAAAAATACGCATCAAATCATTGAAAAAGGCTAATGCCATCAGTCCAGCTAGCAGGCTGATGCCAGCGCGTTGACCCCACTCCATGGTTTTGACTGAGGGTGGTTTGCCACGCACCATCTCAATGAGATAGTACATGAGATGGCCGCCATCTAACATTGGAATAGGCAGTAAATTCAAGATACCAAGACTTACGCTAACCAATGCCAAAAAGGCAACATATGCAGCCCAGCCGATCTTGGCTGATTGTCCCGCATAGTCAGCGATCGTGACGGGCCCACTGATGTTTTTTAGTGACACGTCCCCTGTGATCATCCGCCCCATCATCCGCAACGAAAACCAAGCCGTATCGAATGTTTTGACTAGACCATTCACCACGCTGTCAATAGGCCCATAACTCACTGTCACCATCGGAACTTGCGCACCGAGCTGTATACCAGCCCTACCGACTATTTGCCCGCTCTCAAGTGTGTGCGCACTGGGAGTCAAGGAAACTTTGAGATTTTGGCCGGCTCGTTCAATATCAATCGTCAAGGATTGATCTGCATGCTGTTGGATTGTTTGAATTAAAGCGTTGATATCCAAGGTTTTTAAGTTTCCAACACCAACGATTTGATCACCGGCCTGAATACCAGCGCGTTGGGCCACACTCCCTTCGACCACTGAACGCACGATCGGAGGGCCGCTGGCCAGCGACATTCCGATATCACGAAAAGCATCCGCCTGAGAAGGATCCGCAAGATTCGGAAGCACCAGTGTTCGGTTGAGTTGGGCACCTCCCTGCTCGATCGTGACCTGAACTTCACCACCATCAGCCAACAACTGTAATAACTCCCAGCGGACTTGAGGCCAGGAGGCGATTGGACTTTGGTTAATCGCGACAATTTTATCCCCAGCCTGAAGACCGGCACGAGCCGCCGGCGAGTTGGCTGTTGGAGGAGCGATAATCGCTTCTGGCTCTTGCGTTCCGACAAGATTGATACACGCATAGAGAAAAACAGCCAATATCAGATTAAAAATTGGCCCTGCTGCAACGATGGCAAAGCGTCTGGAAACAGGCTGAGATTGAAAGCTGGTGCCTCGTGGGTCTGCCGTCAACGCCATAACAGGCGTTTGACTACCGGCGGGGATCAAATCATCCTGATCGAGCATCTTGACGTAGCCACCGAGCGGAATCGCAGAAAGCGCCCATTCCGTTCCATTTCGATCCACGCGTTTAATCAATACGCGACCAAACCCAACCGAGAAGCGAAGAACGCGGACCCCGCATAAACGTGCAACCCAGTAATGTCCAAGCTCATGAAATGTAATGAGCACGCCAAGAGCTACAAAAAAAGAAAGAAGAGTCACGAGCATGATTACGGCCTAAAAAAGAGCAACAAATACAAGGCTATTTGGATACAAGCTCAGCAGCGCGGTGGCGGGCTTCTGCGTCAAGTGCCATGACGTCGACGAGCGACGAGAGTGTGACATTCGACTGGCCCGCGAACCACGAAAGGGTAGTGTCGATTAACGCTGCAATGCGAGTGTAAGTGAGTTTGCCTTGTAAAAAAGCATCAACCGCAATTTCATTCGCGGCATTCAGGCTAATGCAGGCACCCTGCCCTAGGCGCAGGGCTTGGAAGGACAGCTTTAAGCAAGGAAACTGCTCGAGGTCAGGCTCTTGAAAATCTAACCGACCTGCCAAAGCAAGATCCAGTATCCCAACACCGGATGCAATACGCTCAGGAAAACCAAGACCATAAGCAATCGGCGTGCGCATATCTGGCTGACCCATTTGGGCGATGACTGACCCATCTTCATATTCAACCATGGAGTGCACAACACTTTGAGGATGTATCACAACACTGATTCGCTCAGGAGGCATCGCGAACAACCAATGCGCCTCGATCACTTCTAAACCTTTGTTCAGCATCGTCGCCGAATCAACAGAAATTTTTCTTCCCATGCTCCAATTAGGGTGTGCACACGCCTGATCAGGGGTCACGTCATGAAGCTCATCCCAACGCTTTGTGCGAAAGGGACCGCCCGATGCGGTCAGAATCAGACGTCGAACACCTGCAGTAGGCCCCGTAGGAGCGCTCGCGCGACCGTCATGCGGAAGACATTGAAAAATTGCATTGTGCTCACTATCAATTGGCAAAAGCTCAGCGCCACTTTGACGCACAGCTGCCATGAACAACGAACCCGCTGCAACGAGCGCTTCTTTGTTGGCTAAGAGCACTCGTTTACCTGCGTTTGCCGCGGCGAGTGCGGCGGGGAGACCCGCAGCCCCGACGATAGCGGCCATCACAACGTCCGTCTTTGTATCCGCTGCCGTATCGACAAGTGCCTGCGCACCAACCCGAACCTCAGGCAAGGTTTCCGTACTGCGCCAAAAATCACGGAACGCTTTTGCAGCTTCATCAGTCGGCACAACTACCACACGCGCTCGGGTTTGCCTCGCCTGAGTCGCTAATCGCTCCATCCTGGAGTGCGCAGACAGTGCGTAAACAATAAATCGATCCGGATGTTGAGCGATCACGTCGATCGTACTGTGTCCGATCGATCCTGTAGAGCCTAAGATCGTCACGTAAATAGGCATTACGAAAATACACCCATTGTGAGCAAGTAAGCGAGAGGAACAACAGAAACAACTGCATCAATACGGTCGTAGACACCGCCATGACCAGGCAGTAAATGACTCGAGTCTTTTACCTTGGCGCGTCGCTTTAACAGAGACTCAAACAAATCGCCACAAATCGAAAATACGGCCAGCAAAATGGATAAAAGTAGAGCCACCATCATCCCCCATTGGTTCACCAATGCCGCACCAAAGCTTCCAGGCCATTGCGCAGACAATAATACCCAGGCCATGACGCCAACAATGCCTGCCAACGCGCCTTCTATTGTTTTTCCGGGGCTAATTGCGGGAGCGAGCTTATGGCGACCGAATGCACGACCAACAAAATATGCAGCAATATCAGCAATCCATATCAAGGCCAGGAGTGATACGACGTACAGCACGCCATGCTCTCGATAAAGCAAGGCAAGCACACCCCAAGTTGCAAAGAGGGTAATAAAGGCAAATGCACTCCAACCAATCTGAGCGAGGGGCTCTTGAACACGAGCCCGATAAAGTGCCGTGCTGACGCAGATGAACCAGATCAGAACACTGATGGCTGCGCAGAACTGCACCCAGATCACACTTGAGACTAAGAGTCCAAGCCAAGCATATGCTTGAATCAGTGTGAGAGTAAAAAGTGACAGTCCAATCGCGATTGGCCAGACGCGCGCACCAGACAGAGTCAGTCTAGACCATTCCCAACCAGCCAAGCCGCACACGCATGAAAGAAAAATGTAGAAAGGCCAAAGGGATTGTGCTGACATGACGCCAGCCAGCACCGCAAAAAGTACGATTGCTGTCAGGACGCGTTGTTTAAGCA
>JAURZO010000110.1 GCA_030653405.1 Zwartia sp.
ATTGGTTGAAGAGCTGATACTTTTAGTTTTATTGGTTATGTTGGAGTGAGCTAGGAAGGTGTGCGTCTTTAGCCTGTTTGTGAGAGTTCGTGCAGCCGAGCTAGGTGGGCGGACATCGCGAATAACAACGCCCCTGTTTGAGCTCCGGAGGGGCGAGTTTGGGCGTTGTGCGATGGCAGGCCGATTAGCGAAGGGGAGTCCGGGCATGCCCGGACCCAACGTCGATCATAAACAGGCTAAAGACGCACACCTTCTTTGTACATAAAAGCGTGCTGATTTAGTCGCGATTACCACCAAAGATACCCAGCAGTGCCAGCAAGTTTGCAAAGACGTTATAGACGTCGAGATAAATTGCCAGCGTGGCTGAAACGTAATTGGTTTCGCCGCCGTTCACCACACGCTGCAAATCGATCAGCATGAAAGCTGAAAAGGCAACGATGGCGAGTACAGAGACTGTCAACATCAAGGCAGGCAACTGCAGGAAGATGTTGGCGACACTGGCGACCAGCAGAACGACGACGCCGATGAACATGAACTTGCTCAAGCCAGACAGATCACGTTTGATCGTCGTAGCGAGTGAAGCCATGGTGCCAAACACAATCGCAGTGCCACCAAAGGCAAGCATCACCAGCTGCGTGCCATTACTCATGCCCAGTACGAAACCCAGCATGCGCGAGAGCATCAGTCCCATGAAGAACGTGAACAAAAGCAGCAAGCCAACGCCGAGCGAACGCTCTTTGTTTTTCTCGATAGCGAACATCAGGCCAAAGGCACCTGCCAGAAAAATGATCACAGTTGTGCCAGGACTTGAGGCCATGACATTATTGAGACCACTGTACATGCCGACAGCCGCGCCGAGGACTGTTGGAATCAATGAAAGTGCCAACAGCCAGTAAGTGTTGCGCAAAACCTGGTTGCGTACAATCCCAGTGGCGCCCGCATCAAAGGGGCTGCGTGATAGTGTGGGACGTGGATCACTCATTTAAATCTCCTTTCCATAAGTTGGACTCAGCCTGTTTCTAGCAGCCTTAAGTCTCTGACCGAAAGCATACCTTACAGTTCCCTGAAAGGCTAGGTTTCCTGAAAATTTTGGGGATATTAGCTTTAGTTTTGGTTTTGATTGCGAGAGGCAGTTTGCAGGGAGAATGACTTTACGTCATGGCCAGCGGCTTGATAGGTACGCCAGCGCTGGCGTGCTTGCTCTTTGTCCTCTGGATCGTCTGAAACAATTTCGAGTACGCGTTGCAGCGCGCCCAGGGTAGGCGGACAGGCGTCATCGAGGTTGAGTAGCCAAGTATCTGGCGAGAGGCCTTCCAGCGTTTGAGCCAAGTCTTTAGAGACAAGCAGGATGGGCGTGTGCGGTGCAAGCGGATCGTCGGACCAGACATGAGGCACGAAAGCCGCATCGTCGACCTTCCAGAGCTTTTGGTCAAAGTCGCGTAAACGAGCCAGATCACTTGAGTACACCACAAGTTTTTGACCTGCCAGATACTGTTTTAAAGTGGTCTGGCAGGCTTGAGTGGTGCGCTCCGTCGCGCCAAACGCGAAGTTGATGCGCGCCATCGTTTGACTTAAGCCTGATTGAGCAGATATTGCACCAACAACGGGACAGGGCGTGCGGTCGAGCCTTTTTCCTTGCCACCTTTCCACGCAGTCCCGGCAATATCCAGGTGCGCCCAACGATACGTCTTGGTGAACCGCGATAAGAAGCATGCCGCAGTGACTGCACCGGCTGGAGGCCCGCCAATGTTTGCGATATCCGCAAAGTTGGATTTCAGCTGATCCTGGTAGGCCTCGTCAAGAGGCATCCGCCAGGCGGGATCAAGCGCTTGTTTGCCGGCCTCTAATAGCGCTTCGGCAAGCGTGTCATCTGTCGAGAACAAACCGGAGTTCACATTCCCCAGAGCGACAACACAAGCCCCTGTCAACGTTGCAATGTCAATGACGGCTGAAGGCTTGAAACGCTCAGCATAGGTGAGCGCATCGCACAGGACTAAACGACCTTCGGCGTCTGTGTTCAGAATCTCGATGGTTTGGCCGGACATACTGGTGACAACATCGCCGGGCTTATTGGCTGTGCCACTGGGCATGTTCTCGCATGTCGGGATCAGGCCGATGACTTCCCCGACTAATCCGATTTCAGCAATGGAACGGAACGTGCCAAGTACGCTGGCCGCACCGCACATGTCGAATTTCATCTCGTCCATCGTGGCGGCGGGCTTGATTGAAATACCACCCGAATCGAACGTGATGCCCTTTCCAACCAAGACAATGGGGCCTTGGTCTTTTGCAGTCGCTTTGGTTGGCTTTTTCGTGGCTTCCTTACCTTTGTAGTGCATCACGATAAAACGAGGCTGTTCTGCGGAGCCTTTAGCAACGGATAGAAAAGAACCCATCCCAAGCGCCTCGATTTGCTTGCGATCCAGAACGGTCACCTTGATACTTTTGAATTCGCGACCAAGCTTTTTGGCTGTCTCGCCTAAGTAAGTGGGCGTGCAGAGATTGCCGGGCATATTGCCAAGCGTACGCGCCAAAGACATCCCCTGCGCAAGCGCCGCGCCTTCTTTCAAGCCCTCGTTTGCAGCGCTTTGGTCGGCTTTTGCGACGAGCAACGCAATTTTTTTCAATTTAGGGCGGGCGTCCAGATCGGGTTTGCCGAAACTGGCATCGTAGTGATAGGTGGCTTCGCCAGCGGCGGAGGCGGCGAGACGAGCACGCTCCCGCGCGGTACTGGTGCCATAAGCGATCCCTGCCAGAGCGCTGGTCGCTTCGGTGAGGCGCGCCTGCACGCAAACGTTTGCAAAAGCGCGCTCAGCAGTCGCGTGGGCTTTGGCGCTGTAATCAGCCTGTTTGCCCAAGCCAACTAACACGACGCGGCTCGCTGTGATGCCGTTAAGTTGACGCAATACAAGTGTGGTCCCGGTGCGACCTTGGAATTCGCTCTTGACCACAGCGCGCACGGCACCCTGACTGGCGCGATCGATGATATCTGCGGTCGTGCTCAAGATCCCATCCGTAAACACACCAACGGCAAGCGCGGCTGTTTTAGTCTGGTGGGGAGAGACGGTAACGAGTGTGCTGAAATCCATATGTCTTACCTGTTCATGAGCCAAAGAATGATTCGATTATCTCGCATGTTTTGTTCATGCGGATTGGTCCAGATTATTTTGCTTCTAGCTTATTCAAAAATGCTATAAAGAACATCTTCTTTATTACTTATAATCTCATTTTTAAGGGATTAAATATGAATTTGCAGCAGTTTCGTTTTGTGCGAGAGACCATTAGAAGGGATTACAACCTGACCGAGGCCGCACGTAGTTTATTCACCTCTCAGCCTGGCGTGTCCAAGGCGATTCTTGAATTTGAAGACGAGCTCGGTGTGCAGATTTTCGAGCGCCATGGCAAGCGCATCAAAGGCCTGACCAAACCGGGCAAAGCCGTCGCGCAAGTGGTTGAGCGCATCATGCAGGAAATCGACAATCTCAAAAAGGTCAGTGATGAGTTTGCCCGGCGCGATGAAGGCAGCCTGGTGATCGCCTGCACCCATACACAAGCCCGCTATGTGCTGCCCAAGGTCATTCCCGCCTTTCGGCAACACTTCCCTAAAGTGCATCTCTCGCTCGCCGAGGGGAGTCCACCGCAACTTGCTCAAATGGTGCTCAGCGGTCAGGCGGATCTTGCGGTGGCAACCGAGTCACTTGCGCTAACACCAGGGCTTGAGACCTTGCCCTGCTACGTGTGGGAGCACTCCGTGGTGGTCAAACCGGAGCATCCACTGGCTGAGCTTTCCCGTAAAAAGGGCTTCGAACTGACGTTAGAGCATTTGGCGAGTTATCCGATCGTGACTTACGACAAGGCTTTTTCGGGACGTTTATCGATTGATCGTGCCTTTGAGGCGCAAAGTATTCGGCCAGATATCGTGCTTGAAGCGATTGATGCGGACGTGATTAAGACCTACGTGGATGTCGGCCTGGGGATTGGCATTATTGCGGGAATGGCCTATGAGCCGGCGCGTGATATGCATTTGGTGAGCCTGCCTGCTGGTCACTTGTTTGGCAAGCAGACCACTAAGGTTGCACTGAAGTCTGGAGTATTTTTGCGTGAATACGTTTATACGTTTATTTCTATGTTGAATTCCGACCTTGACGCAGAGCGTGTTCGCAATTTGATCGAAAATAAACAAGAATAAGTATCATTACGCTTGCTATTTAAATAAGAATCATTATCATTTAGTCTGTCGCCAATTTTAGGAGCAGACATGATTCCAACACTTAGCGCAGTTGTAGTGGGTGCAGATCGTTTGGGAAATATCCCTGACCTTCTGCGTGGCCATAACATTGCCATTACCCATCACATTAGCGGTCGAGACCCCTCTCACCAGAAAAAAACACTCGCTTTGCCTTCGGGCACACAGGTCGTGATTCTGCTGACCGATTTTTTAGGTCACAACGTGATGAAAACGTTTAGGAGCGCAGCGCAAAAGTCTGGGGTCAAGGTAGTTGCATGCCGTCGCTCCGTGTGTGCGATGCAACAGGCTCTCGAGCAATGCGGACTGTGTAGTCTAGCGGGATGCGATCAGCGTCGGGTCTAGACGACGTGCGCCTGTGTAGCGGGCCGTCCAGTAACGCAAGGTCATGTCTTCCACACGCACGACACTGCCGCGTGTGGGGGCATGCACAAACTTATTTTGACCGAGATAGACACCAACATGTGAGTAACGCGTGCCTAGGGTATTGAAAAATACGAGATCTCCGACCTTGAGATCATTTTTCTTGACCGAATCACCAAATTTAGCGATGTCGTCGGATCGGGGTGGAAGCTTGAGGCCGAGCGAACGTTGAGCAGAGTAGACAATCAGACCACTGCAGTCGAACCCGGTTTCGGGTGACTTACCGCCCCATCTGTAACGAATGCCAAGCTGGCTAAGCGCTTGATTGGCGAGTGGGTGGTCAATATGCCCCAAGCCCGGGACGTATCTGGGCCCTGTCGCAAAAGCTCCAATGGGGTCATTAGACTCGCGCCAGTCGCCTGCGCGCAGGCCGCTACCCGCCCCGTCTTGACCCGCACAACCCACCAACACAGAAGCACCCAAACATAACGCCACAACTCGAATACGTTGAACAACGTAGGAGAAGACGAAATGATTTGAGGTGACGGTTGGTTTTACAGTCATCGTTAGAGGGCGCTATTTTTGGGGTGAATAATCAGCTTAAATTTAACAAAAAGTCTTCCCGCGGAAAGGCTCGTGCAAGCTTAAGCTGTCACAATAGTATTACAAAAAGCACCAAAATTCCAAAAAAAGTGGTCGGAGACAGCCATGTTGGCGATTAAAAGCACTCACCATCAGTCCCTCCAGGACAGAGATCAGTTCTGGTCCAAAGAGGCGCAACTCGTCCATTGGGAAACTCCGTTCGAGCAAGTGTTGGACTATACCAATCCGCCTTTTGCCAAGTGGTTTGTGGGTGGTAAAACTAATTTATGCTTTAACGCTGTCGACCGTTGGCTCGACGCGCAGGCAGATTCTCCCGCCCTGATCTGGGTCTCGACCGAGGTCGAGCAAGAGCAAATTTTTACTCGGCGCCAAATTTATCAGGAAGTGAATGCAGTCGCCGCCATGCTGCAAGCACAGGGCGTCGGTCAGGGTGACCGCGTGTTGATTTATATGCCGATGGTGCCAGCGGCTGTTTTTGCGATGCTAGCCTGCGCGCGCCTGGGGGCGATTCATTCAGTCGTGTTCGGAGGGTTTGCGTCAGTGAACCTGGCACAGCGCATTGACGATGCGTCCCCTAAGGTCATCATTTGCGCTGATGCGGGTTCGCGCGGCGGTAAGGTCACACCCTACAAGCCGCTGATGGATAAGGCGATCGCACTTTCCAGTCATCCACCCGAAAAAGTCATTGTTGTGAACCGAGGCTTGTTTGCGTTCGAGCCGGTGGCAGGGCGCGACTTGGACTACGACACATTGCGGCGTCAGTTTGAGGGTGTCGAGGTGCCTGTGACTTGGCTGGAGTCCTCCTCGCCGAGTTATGTTCTCTATACCTCTGGCACGACGGGCAAGCCCAAGGGTGTCCAGCGCGATACGGGTGGTTACGCGGTGGCGCTGGCCTCCTCGATGCAGCGAATCTTTAACGGCCGGCCCGGCGAGACTTATTTATGCACCAGCGATATTGGCTGGGTCGTCGGTCACTCCTATATTGTCTATGGCCCCCTCATTGCAGGTCAGACCACGATCTTATATGAGGGGACGCCTGTGCGACCCGATGGAGGCATTCTCTGGAGCCTGGTGGAGCGTTTTAAAGTTAACACTATGTTTTCTGCCCCCACCGCGATCCGCGTGCTCAAAAAGCAGGATCCGACCTTACTGAAAAAATACGACCTGTCTAGCTTGCGTGCTTTATATATGGCGGGCGAGCCTTTGGATGAGCCGACTGCGCAATGGATCGCGGACGGATTGGGTAAGCCCATTATCGATAACTACTGGCAGACTGAGACCGGCTGGCCAATTTTGGCCGCACAGCCCGGTATCGAAGATGTGCAAACCAAGTTTGGGAGCCCTTCCTTCCCTGTTTACGGATTTGATGTTCGGGTGCTCAATGAGGAAACCGGGGAAGACCTCGGGCCGGATGAAAAGGGCGTCGTGGCGATTGTGCCTCCTCTGCCGCCCGGTGCGATGACGACCATCTGGGGAGATGATGCACGCTTCGTTGAGACTTACTTTTCATCGATTCCAGGCCGCAAGGTCTACTCGACTTTTGACTGGGGGCTCGTTGATAAGCAGGGATACTGGTTTATTTTGGGGCGGACAGACGATGTGATCAATGTGGCCGGACATCGGCTGGGCACCCGTGAAATCGAAGAATCGATTAATAGCCATCCCGCCGTGGCTGAGTCTGCAGTCGTCGGGATTGCCGATCAGCTCAAGGGGCAGGTGGCGGTGGGTTTTGCCGTGTTGCGCGACCCGAGTCTGTTTGCCGATGCAGCGGCCATCATGAAGTTAGAGGGCGACATCATGAAAGTCGTCGATGAGCAACTCGGGCCCGTTGCGCGTCCCGCCCGAGTACGTTTTGTGACGACTTTGCCTAAAACGCGTTCTGGTAAAGTGCTGCGCCGGGCAATCGTTGCGGTGTGTGAGGGTCGTGACCCTGGCGATCTGACTACGATTGAAGACCCAAGTGCTCTTGAACAAATTAAGGATTCTCTATGAAAACAAAAGTTGTCTTGACCGATGCTGATGTCTCGATCATTCTCGAAGCGGCTAAAGCGCATGCGCTGAAGCACAAATGGGCAGTCACGATCGCCGTTGTGGATGATGGTGGTCACATGCTGGGCATGCTTCGATTAGATGGTGCGAATACGATTTCGGCCTACATTGCGCCCGCTAAGGCGCATACGGCTGCCATGGGTGCACGCGAATCCAAAATTTACGAAGATGTGATCAACAAAGGCCGGATGTCGTTTTTATCGGCACCGCTTTTGCAAGGCATGTTGGAGGGAGGATTACCCATCATCGTCAATGGCGCGACCATCGGTGCGGTGGGTGTGTCGGGCGTGCAGTCTTCCGAAGACGCTCAAATCGCCGCTGCAGGTATCGCTGCTCTGAATATTTAAAAAAGAATTTTCGTCCCGACTAAACAGGAGACCTCACTTCATGTCTAATCCGATTGAATCAGTCATGATCGAAACGCGTGTTTTTCCGCCTCCAGCGGAGTTTGCAAAACAGGCGAATGTATCTTTTGCCCAAGGATATCAGTCGTTGCTGGCTGAAGCTGATCAGGACCCTGATGCGTTTTGGGCACGACAGGCGCGCGAGCAACTGCACTGGACCAAACCCTTTACGAAGGTGCTCGATGAGTCACGGGCGCCTTTTTATGAGTGGTTTGGGGATGGAGAGCTGAACGTTTCCGCCAATTGTCTGGATGTCAATCTTAAGAACGGCAATGCCGATAAAGTCGCGATCATTTTTGAATCCGATAGTGGTGAGGTCAACAAAGTCACCTATCAGCAGCTGTATGAGCGTGTTTGCAAATTTGCAAACGGTTTAAAGTCGCTTGGTTACAAAGCAGGCGATCGTTCTATTATTTATCTCCCGATGTCGGTTGAGGCCGTAGTGGCGATGCAGGCTTGCGCACGGCTGGGGATCACGCACTCGGTGGTGTTTGGTGGATTTTCAGCCAAAAGTCTGCATGAGCGCATCACGGATGTGGGAGCAAGCCTGGTCATTACGGCGGATGAGCAAATGCGCGGTGGTCGGGCGATTCCTTTAAAGCCAGCCGTGGACGAAGCCCTGGCCATGGGGGGATGCGAAGCCGTCCGCCACACCGTTGTGTATCGTCGCACAGGTGGCAAGATCGCCTGGGATCCTAAACGTGACATCTGGATGCACGAGTTGGTGGAAAAACAGGCGGGAGAGTGTGCGCCTGTGGCAGTCAACGCCGAGCACCCCTTGTTTATCTTGTATACCTCTGGCTCCACGGGTAAGCCCAAAGGCGTGCAGCATGCGTCGGGCGGGTATCTGCTGTGGGCCAAGATGACGATGCAGTGGGTCTTTGATGCCAAGGCAAACGATATTTTCTGGTGTACGGCCGATGTGGGTTGGGTTACAGGTCATACCTATATTGCTTATGGACCACTCGCGGCCGGGATGACACAAATTGTGTTTGAAGGGGTGCCGACCTATCCGGATGCTGGACGTTTCTGGAAGATGGTTCAGGATCACAAGGCAACCATTTTCTATACGGCGCCGACTGCTATTCGTTCGCTCATCAAGGCCTCGGAGGCGAATGCCGCGCATCATCCTCAATCCTACGACCTGACGAGTTTGCGCTTGTTGGGCTCGGTCGGCGAGCCGATTAATCCCGAAGCTTGGATGTGGTACCACCGCAATGTTGGCGGTGAGCGCTGCCCAATCGTGGACACTTGGTGGCAGACTGAAACAGGTGGACATATGATCACGCCCCTGCCGGGTGCCACGTCTCTCAAGCCTGGCTCTTGCACGACCCGTCTGCCTGGTATCACCGCTGCGATTGTGGACGAGGCGGGCGGTGACGTCGAGGCGGGTCACGGCGGCTTTCTCGTGATCAAGAAACCCTGGCCTTCGATGATTCGCAATATCTGGGGCGATCCGGATCGTTTCGTTAAAAGCTATTTCCCGCCAGAACTTGGTGGTTACTACCTTGCGGGTGACGGCGCTCAGTGCGACAAAGATGGTTGTTTTTGGATCATGGGCCGCATCGATGACGTGCTGAACGTCTCTGGCCATCGTCTTGGCACCATGGAAGTTGAGTCTGCCTTGGTGGCGCATCCGATGGTTGCGGAAGCGGCCGTGGTCGGGCGTCCGGATGAGACCTCGGGTGAGGCTGTTGTGGCATTTGTCGTGCTAAAGGGCGTTCGTCCCGAGGGCGATGATGCGATTGCGATTGGCAAAGAGTTGCGTAATTGGGTCGCCAAAGAAATCGGTCCCATCGCCAAACCAAAAGAAATTCGCTTTGGCGAAAACTTACCCAAGACACGTTCCGGCAAAATCATGCGTCGTTTGTTGCGTGTGGTGGCCAAAGGTGAAAAAGTGACACAAGATGTCTCGACACTGGAAAATCCAGCAATCCTGGACCAGCTGTCAAAGCCTGTCTAAATAGCCACATGAGGCGTAGGTTTAAAGGGTCTCGCAAGAGACCCTTTTTGTTGTGCGTTGCAAATGAAGGGTAGACTCCAGCTGAATCATTCTGGAGATCATCATGTCAATCGCGATTCTAATAGTGTTGCATTTGTTAGCTGCGTTAATCTGGGTAGGCGGGATGTTTTTCGCACACAGCGCATTGAGACCGACGGCGGCTGAGACTTTGCAGCCTCCTGAAAGACTGACTCTGCTCTGTGGTGTATTCAAGAAGTTTTTCTTGTGGGTGAAGGGCTCTATCCTGGTTTTGTTTGTCACAGGTTTCGGTTTGATTTCGCTCATGGGTGCGCAGGCAAAGTTGGGCGGCCATGTCCATGCCATGCTATTCCTTGGCGTTATCATGACGCTGATTTTTGCTTATATCTATGCCCGGCCATTTAAGGCGCTCAAGGCTGCAATTGCTGCAAAGCAATGGCCTGCGGGCGGGTTGGCACTCGGACAAATCCGCATGTTGATGTTGACCAATCTCGTGCTCGGTCTGATTACTGTTGTGATTGGTGCGGGTGGCCGCTACTTCTGATTGATTTGCGATCGCGTTAGCTGTTAAATTGCGTGGGCATTCAACCAAGGAGAAGCAATGAAACTCGTCCGTTACGGCGCAAAAGGTAAAGAGAAGCCAGGCTTGATCGACAAAGAAGGCAAGTTGCGCGATTTGTCCGGTGTCGTGTCAGATATCAGCACTGAACAGTTGTCTTCGGCTGCGCTTGCCAAGCTCAAGAAAATCGATACGAGCACATTGCCACTCGTTAAAGGCAAGCCACGCTTTGGTGTGCCAATTGCCAATGTCGGTAAGTTTCTCGCCATCGGATTGAACTACTCTGATCACGCCGCCGAAGCGGGTATGCCCTGTCCCAAAGAGCCGATCATTTTCTTTAAGGCTGACACGAGTTTGTCCGGCCCGAATGACAATGTGATGTTGCCCAAAGGCTCCAAAAAGTCTGACTGGGAAGTCGAACTCGCGTTTGTCATTGGTAAAAAAGCCAGCTATGTGAGCAAGAAAGATGCGCTCAAGTATGTGGCGGGTTACTGTCTGGTGAACGACGTCTCCGAGCGCGAGTATCAGTTGGAGCGAGGCGGTACCTGGGATAAAGGTAAGGGTTGTGACACTTTTGGTCCGGTGGGTCCCTGGTTGGTCACGACCGATGAGATCAAGGATCCACAGAATCTTGAGATGTGGCTGGATGTCAATGGCAAGCGCTTTCAAACCGGCAACACTAAAACTATGATTTTCGATGTGGCCACAATCGTGAGCTATGTCAGTGAATTCATGACGTTGATGCCTGGTGACATCATCACGACCGGGACGCCTCCTGGTGTAGGCATGGGCGTCAAGCCCAAGCCCCGTTACTTGAAAGCGGGTGACGTCATGACCCTCGGCATTCAGGGTCTGGGTGAGCAGCGACAGGAAGTCATCGCGTTCAAAGGATAGTCACACAGCGAGAGAGGGGTGCTTTAAGTACGCCTCTCTCAATGTAAGAGTCGTCTCAAAAGTGATCGCGTAACACTTGTGCACAAAGCTTGACTGCGGTGTTCGCCTCGTCAAGGATGCGGCCAAGTGGCAAAAAGCCATGAATCTGGCGCTCAAAACAGATGTACTGAGTTGGCACACCTGCGGCGGATAATGTGTCCGCATAGGCGAGCCCTTCATCACGCAGTGGATCGTAGCCCGCAGTGAGTACCAATGCCGGCGGCAAGCCTGAGTGATCGGTTGCCAGCATCGGAGACGCGCGCCAGTCAAGGCGCATCCATTTCTCCGGCATGTAATGCCCGTAAAAATAATCCATTGAATCGCGGGTCAACATATACCCTTGACCATTGGTGCGCATGGAGTCACGCTCAGTGCTCGCGTCTGTCACCGGATAAATCAGTAGTTGCAGAACTGGCTTGAAATCCGCACTTTGCTTAAGTGCGAGCGCGACCACAGCGGCGAGTTGTCCGCCCGCGCTGTCGCCACCGATGGCAATGCGTGACGGATCAATATTGAGCTTGTCAGCGGTGGCATGAACCCATTTGGTCGCCGCGATGCAATCATCCGCAGCTGCCGGAAAAATATGCTCGGGGGCAAGACGGTAATGCACAGAAAAGACCGCGCAGCCAGCCTGATTGGAGAGTGAGCGACACAGCACATCATGCGTGTCGAGATCGCCGATGACATGACCACCACCATGGTAGTAGACCAGTGCGGGCAGGATTTCGCTGGCAGTGCTACCCATAGGCCGGTAGCTGCGCACGGTGATGGATCCCGCAGGCCCGGGGACTTGAATATCCTGAGACTGCGCGACGTCAGGCGCGTCCGGCTGGCTAAAAAAACGCCGCTCGGCGTAAAAAATCCGAGCCTGCTCTGGGGGCGTTGTGTGGATCGGCGGAATGCCTTTTTCAGCAACGAGAGCAATCAGTGCCTTGGCTTGTGGGTCGAGCATGATGTGGATTTCCGCAAAAATGGTCAGGCGAACGTGGTCAGGCCAACGTAGCGAGGCTAACGCAGTTCAACTTCAACAAAAACGACTTCATGGTCGCTGGCGTTGATGACATTGTGGTTCACGCCCGCGCCACGGGTGTAGGACTTGCCAAGCACCAAGGGAAACTCCTTGAGGCCTTCGGGTGTTTCGAGATGCAGCAAGCCGTTCGTGGTCGGGACCACGACGTAGTCGTGACCGTGTGTGTGCCAGCCTGTCTCAGCACCAGGCGCGAAGCGCCATTCCGTGACGATGACGCGGTCATTGTCGATCTGGGTGGTGGGTGTCGCCTGCGGACGTATTGTCATGATGGTGTTTTCCTGGAAATAGATTACATGCCCGTATAAACAGGTCCTTCGCCACCTTGGGGCGTCACCCACACGATGTTTTGCGTCGGATCTTTGATGTCGCAGGTTTTACAGTGCACACAGTTCTGCGCATTGATCTGCAGACGGTCGGCGCCTTGGTCATCCTTGACATATTCGTACACACCAGCTGGACAATAGCGCGCCTCTGGGCCACCAAATTTTGCCAAGTTGATCGAGACGGGGACTGAAGCGTCTTTGAGCGTTAGATGGATCGGCTGATTTTCCTCGTGATTGGTGTTGGAAATAAACACCGAACTCAGGCGATCAAAGGTCAGTACACCATCTGGTTTTGGATAGTCGATTTTGACGCATTGATCCGCGGGCTTGAGGCAAGCATGATCTGGTTTGTCACGATGAATCGTCCAAGGCATATTGCCTTTGAGCAGCCACTGTTCGATACCGGTCATGACGGTACCGACGCTGCGGCCTTTTTTAAACCATTGCTTAAAGTTTCTGGCTTTATTGAGTTCGGTGTGAAGCCACGAGTTTTCAAAAGCGGCAGGGTAGGCGGGCAGCTCGTCGTGTCCGCGTTGTGCGGTGAGTGCGTTGAAAGCGGCTTCAGCGGCCATCATGCCGGACTTGATCGCGGCATGACTGCCCTTGATGCGCGACGCATTCAAAAAGCCAGCTTCACAGCCCACCAGTGCGCCGCCGGGGAAGATCAATTTAGGGAGCGATAGCAGTCCACCCGCTGTAATGGCGCGAGCGCCATAAGCGATGCGCTTGCCGCCTTCAAAGGTACCGCGAATCGAGGGGTGCGTCTTGTAACGCTGGAACTCCTCGAAGGGTGATATCCAGGGGTTTGCATAATCCAACCCTACCACCATACCGACAGCAACGAGGTTGTCATTGAGGTGATACAGGAACGAACCGCCGTAGGTGTCTGAGTCCAGCGGCCAGCCGGCGGTGTGCACCACCAAGCCAGGGCGCGATTTGGAAGGCTCGACTTCCCAAAGTTCTTTGATGCCGATGCCGTAGCTTTGAGGGTCACGGCCTTGGTCGAGTTTGAACTTTTCAATGAGTTGGCGACCGAGCTGTCCGCGTGCACCTTCGGCGAAGATGGTGTATTTGGCCAGTAGCTCCATGCCCTGCTGGTACTGATCGGTGGGCTGGCCGTCGCGACCGACACCCATGTCGCCTGTGGCGACACCGCGTACAGCGCCCTGTGCGTCATACAAAACCTCGGCGGCGGCGAAGCCGGGGAAAATCTCCACACCTAGCGCTTCAGCCTGTTCGCCGAGCCAGCGTGCAACGTTACCGAGACTAACAATATAGTTGCCGTGATTCTGGAAGCATTCTGGCAGCAGCCAGTTGGGTGTCTTGCGTGCGCCAGTTTCGGATAAAAATAGAAACTCATCCTCAGTGACTGGCGTGCTCAGAGGCGCGCCCATCGCCTTCCAGTCGGGCAGCAGTTCGGTCAGGGCACGGGGATCCATGATGGCGCCTGACAAAATATGCGCACCAATTTCGCTGCCTTTTTCCAGGACACAGACTGAAATATCGTGATTACGCTCGGCTGCAAGCTGCTTGAGCCGGATCGCGGTTGCCAGACCGCCTGGGCCCCCACCCACGACAACAACGTCGTATTCCATCGATTCACGTTCGGACATGAGAGTCTCCCTGCTTACAAGTATGATGTTTGATTGCTGGATTGTATTGCACGCTGGGGGGCGTTTTTCGCCCGCCAGCCTTGCAAAAGCATGAATGGACCCTTTTACGAAGCTTCCGGAGAGTGCTTTGGCGCACACTGATGAAACGGCCCGCACCCTTGAGGTGGGCGATATTTTTGACTTTGACCTGCCGATGCGTTGGGCGGACGCCGATGCGCTCAATCATTTGAACAACGCCAACTATTTTCGCTATATGGAAGAAGGGCGGATCCGAATGTTCTATGAGGGCCGCGTCCAGACAAGCACTCGCTTCAGTCCTGTGGTGGTGCATTGTTCGTGTGACTTTAAAAAGCCAATTACCTACCCTGCCTTGGTTCGAGTCAGTCATCGGGTTGAGCGCATCGGCCGTTCAAGTATGGAACATGCGGTGGACTTGTCTGTGGTGCATGGCGATGAGCTCGAATTGTGCGCGCAAGGCAAGTCGGTCATGGTTTGGATGGATTTTGAGCTGCATCGTGCACACCCCTGGCCCGCCGATGTTTTACAGGCGTTGGCAAAGTGCATAAATCGTCGATAATCGAATTTAGTGACATCAAAGGAGTCGTGCATATGAACAAACTGTATCCGAGTGCCAAAGACGCACTCACCGGCATTTTGAAAGATGGTCAAACGATTGCCGTGGGAGGCTTCGGCTTGTGCGGGATTCCCGAGGCCTTGATTGCCGCCGTGCGAGAGATGGGAACCAAAGATTTAACCTGCATTAGTAATAACGCCGGTGTGGATGGTTTCGGATTGGGCATTTTGCTCGAGTCACGTCAGGTTCGCCGCATGATTGCGTCATACGTTGGTGAAAACAAAGAGTTCGAACGTCAATTCCTGGCAGGCGAACTTGAGCTCGAGTTCACGCCTCAGGGTACGCTGGCCGAACGCCTGCGTGCGGGTGGCTCCGGGATTCCGGCCTTCTTCACTAAAACTGGGGTTGGCACTGTCGTTGCCGAGGGTAAAGAAGTGCGCGAGTTTGACGGCCAGCAGTACATCATGGAGCGGGCACTGGTGCCCGAAGTTTCTTTGGTCAAGGCAGCTGTGGCAGACCGTAGCGGCAATTTGATGTTCAGCAAAACGGCGCGTAACTTTAATCCTCCCGTGGCAATGGCCGGGAAAATCACAGTCGTTGAAGTTGAAAAAGTGGTTGAGAACGGCGAATTGGACCCAGAAAATATTCATTTACCAGGCATTTACGTGCACCGTATTGTGATCAATGCAACGCCCGAGAAACGTATTGAGCAACGCACAGTTCGCGCGGCAAGCTAAGGAGAAAAGAACATGGCATGGACTCGTGATGAAATGGCTGCTCGTGCAGCCCGCGAACTCAAAGACGGTTTTTATGTGAACTTGGGCATTGGCTTGCCAACGATGGTGGCCAATCATGTGCCCGAGGGAATGGAGGTTTGGCTACAGTCGGAAAATGGCCTGCTCGGTATCGGTCAGTTTCCGCTTGAAAATGAGGTTGATCCCGATCTGATTAATGCAGGCAAGCAAACTGTGACCACCTTGCCGGGTTCAGCGATTTTTTCTTCGGCTGAGTCGTTTGGCATGATCCGCGCCGGCAAGATTAACCTTGCTATTTTGGGTGCGATGCAAGTTTCGGAAACGGGTGACTTGGCCAACTGGATGATTCCGGGCAAGATGGTCAAAGGCATGGGCGGTGCGATGGACTTAGTCGCCGGCGTCGGACGCGTACTTGTGCTCATGGAGCATGTTGCCCATAAAAAAGATGGCACGACCGATCTGAAGCTTTTGCCTAAGTGCACGCTGCCGTTGACAGGCGTGGGGGTGATCGACATGGTGATCACCGATCTGGGCGTGATGGAAGTCACGCAATCAGGACTCAAGCTTTTAGAGCTCGCACCTGGTGTGACGATCGACGAAATCAAGTCCAAGACCGCTGCCAAGCTGGACGTTTCAGCCATCAAGTCGTAGTCGGAGTAACGGTTTTTATTTTGATGACGATTGATATTGATTTAGACGACTTCCACTTTGATTGAGACTCAAGCCTCGTGACAACGACCCCTGTTCTGTCCCGCACTGAAGCATTGACCGCCTTGCGCCGCGAGATGCAAAAAGAAAAAGTCGATGCGTGTTTGATACCTTCCGCAGACCCGCATTTGTCTGAGTATTTGCCCGCTTATTGGCAGATCCGAAAGTGGTTAACCGGTTTTACCGGTTCAGTGGGTACGGTGGTCGTGACGCAGGATTTTGCAGGAATTTGGGTGGATAGTCGTTACTGGATTCAGGCCGAAGCTGAGTTGGCGGGTTCTGGTGTTGAACTGATGAAAATTGGCGTGGCAACGGATCCTGCCCATACTGCCTGGCTGGCCAAGCATGTCCCGACAGGGGGTGTGATTGCCGTGGACGGTCGTGCGCTAGGTTTGGCTGCGCGCGATGCTTTGCAAGAGCAGGTTTCCGCGAAGTCTATCAATCTCGAATTGTCATTGGACTTGCCGGGAGCGTGTTGGTTTGATCGGCCAGAGCTTCCGACAGAGCCGGTGCGCGAACTCACGCTTGAGCATGCCGGTCAGTCCAGGCAGGAAAAGCTCGCACGTGTGCGTGAGGTTATGCGCGAGCATGGGGCCCAGTGGCATTTGATTTCGACCCTCGATGACATCGCCTGGCTGTTTAATCTGCGTGGCGCGGACGTGAGTTTTAATCCGGTTTTTTTAGCCCATGCACTGATCGGGCCCGATCGTGTCGAGCTTTTTGTATTGCCTGGCAAAATTGATGCCACGCTTGCTCGGATCCTGAGCGCGGATGGGATTGAGGTCAGACCATATTTCGAGGCGGCAGAGGCCTTGGGTGCGCTTGAGCAACATTATCTGCTGATGTTCGATCCCGCTCGTACCACCTGTGCACTCATTGATCGCGTTTCTTGTCAGACCATACGCGCGATCAATCCCAGCACGTTTTTTAAGTCCCAAAAGACATTTGCTGAGCTGAGTCATGTCCGGCGGGTCATGGAAAACGATGGTGCGGCGCTATGTGAGTTTTTTGTCTGGCTCGAGGATGCGATTGCGCGATCGCAAGAGGTGCCTCTTGACGAATTAATGATTGATGAGCGACTGTTGACGGCTCGGGCTAAGCAACCTGGGTTTGTCTCGCGCAGTTTTGGCACCATCGCCGCTTATAACGCCAACGGTGCGATGCCACATTACCGGGCTACGCCTGAGTCCTTTGCCCAGATTGCCGGCAATGGATTGTTGTTGATTGACTCGGGCGGTCAATACGTTGGGGGCACGACGGACATTACCCGAGTGGTGCCCGTCGGACAACCGAGTGCCGAACAAAAAGATGACTACACCGCAGTGCTGCGAGCCATGATCGCGCTGTCACGTTTGCGATTTCCGCTTGGCGTGGCTTCTCCGATGCTTGATGCGGTTGCGCGTGCGCCACTTTGGGAACGTTTGGCCGAGTATGGGCATGGCACAGGTCACGGCGTTGGATATTACTTGAATGTGCACGAGGGGCCGCAGGTAATTTCCTATCGTGCAGCGCCTGCGCCGCACACGGCCATGCAGCCCGGCATGATCACTTCGAATGAGCCGGGACTGTATCGTCCGGGTCGTTGGGGCATCCGCATAGAGAATCTTGTTTGTAACGTGTCGGCAGGTATCTCCGAGTTTGGAGAGTTTCTGCAGTTTGAAACCCTTACCCTGTGTCCGATTGATACGCGTTGCATTCAGCGTGCCCAACTGCGCGCAGACGAGGTGGAGTGGCTCAACCACTACCACGCCGAGGTACGGAGACGGTTGCAAGCTAAGGTTTCTGGTCCCGCCCTGAAGTGGTTGTTGCATCGCACCGAGCCGCTGCTTTAAGCGGCCGCGTTCAACGCGCTAATTTTTTTGTCGAAAAATCTATACGGGTTTTCCGCAAAAGCGGGGTAGGCGGCTATAATCCAAATTTCCCGCATACGCCCCGTAATGGTGCGTCAAACACATGACCAAATTTGTCTTTGTAACCGGTGGTGTGGTGTCCTCGCTAGGCAAGGGCATCGCCGCCGCGTCGCTGGCCGCCATACTCGAATCTCGTGGCCTGCAGGTGACCCTGCTTAAACTCGACCCCTACATTAACGTTGACCCCGGAACCATGAGCCCTTTTCAGCACGGAGAAGTTTTCGTGACTGAAGACGGTGCTGAAACGGATCTTGACCTTGGACATTACGAGCGCTTCATCTCCTCGAAAATGCGCAAGGTCAACAACTTTACAACCGGACAAATCTACGAGTCCGTCCTTC
>JAURZO010000118.1 GCA_030653405.1 Zwartia sp.
GTTGGTGCACTTAAATGAAAACGCCTTTCTGCATCAAAAGCTGGACAACCTTCAGATGGATCTGCAACACATTAAAGAACAGCTAGCGAAAACGCGTTAGAGCGCTGCGTGCGTAAGCAGCGTGAGTGCGCAACGTACTCACGCCGCGCTGGTCCACAGCGTTCTTAAACCTTTAGTTCCGCCATGAGCCGACACGCCCCAACCTCGGGTCAAACTTTGAACGGCGCGGCAGAACATGCAGTCTGATGCCCGATGCGCCTGCTGTCGCATCGTCATCGTTGACGACATACGCGCGGCGGGCATCGTAGATTTTGACATGGCCATTACCCATCACTTCCCAGCGACCATCCGGTCGGACAATCAAAGCAGTCTCCTCGTCAATCCCGACGCCAAGCAAATGAGGGTGATCTAGCACGGCACTGACCAGACGGTTATCTCGAGAGCGGCGGCTAAAGTGCTGATCGATGATCGCGCCAGGCAATAATCCAAAACCCAAGGCGACCTCGGTACTGCGTGGTGCGACGGCGTTTGGATCGTCATTGATGCGACCGGTGCTCGTGCGGCGCTCACCCGTCAGCATGGTCGCCGTCATCACTGCAGCACCCGCTGAGGTCCCACCCACCACAGCGCCGAGCTCATAACGCCGCTCGATCGTCCACAATGCTCGAGTACCCAGCAAGGAACTCGCAAGCAGATTCTGATCACCACCTAAGAACCAGTAGCCCGTAAATCCCCCGAGCACGGTATCCAACTCCCTGGACTGTGCTTGTTCGCGATCAATATTCATAATGACCGACTCCGCGCCAAGCATTCGAAACTCAGACAGCACCTCCTCGGCCTCCTCATCGTACTCAGTGGTTGCCATCGGAAAAATAGCGATTCTGGCGCGACCTGGTCCACCCGCGAGTTCGATAAAGTGCTTTTGAACGGCATAAGGCGTATCACCTCCACCCACAATAATGAGCGAACCACGCTTATTCTGATCAACGTACACCTCAGCCTGCGCGGACAGCCCGACAAATAATGTCGTAATACCTATACATAACTTGAGCACTAGACCCTTTAACAGACGCTTTCCAACCATTTTCATGTGCGTTGCTTCACTTCTTTCAAAATATGCGCTTTGAATGCAGTCGCAATCGGCGACAACCTCTTGCTGGATGGATGGACGATATGCCAACTCGACACGATTGGAAAGCCGAGAACATCCACCACCACCACACCGTATTCTTTTTGCTGACCATGCAAAGAATGACGTGAAACCACACCAATCCCCAAATCTCCAGCGACGGCCTCTTTGATCGCCTCGTTGCTACCAAGTTCCATCCGGATATCGGGGACGAATTTGTTTTTCTTGAAAAACTGATCAACACCCATTCGAGTCCCCGACCCTTTTTCACGCAAGATAAATCTGCTTTTGGCCAGACTGCTCAATGCGTGCGACTTTTGTTTAGCAACCGGTGACTTGGCCGCCGCAATCAACACGAGCGGATTATCCATAAAAACCTCGTCACTCAGATCCATGTCCGCGGGCGGCTGCGACATGATGTAAAGATCATCGAGGTTATCTCTCATACGCTGCATCACACCATCTCGATTGAGAATCTCCAGTGACACGTCGATCTCGGGATAGCGCTTGCAAAACGAACCAATCAAGCGAGGCATGAAGTATTTAGCCGTACTCACAACCGCCACTTTGAGCTTGCCTCGTGTCAGTCCTTTGGCGCCATCAACATTTTGCTCAAATGCGTCCCAGATCTGCACCATCTCGCGTGCCGATTGCGCAAGCTCCCGACCCATATCGGTCAGATACACCTTTTTGGCAATCACCTCATAAAGCGGCACACCAACCGTTTGCGCGACTTCTTTGAGTTGCATGGAGGCCGTCGGTTGTGTGACGTGCATCGCCTTGGCGGCTGCGCTGACGCTACCCGTCTCTGCGAGCGCGAGAAAAAGTTTGAGTTGACGAAACGTCACATGCATAGATATTTATCTATATATATTCATTGAAATATCGATTTTACAGGCAAATGGTAGTTCGTTAAGATCTTGACCTAGCCTTCGCATCGCAGCACGGTTGTGAATCAAGCACTCTGCTTGCGCAAAGCATTCGTACCCCGACTCTCTTCTTGCCCACACTTTATGCAAATTCTTCTTGATCCAGCCATTCTGTTTTTTATCTTTGGTGTTCTGGCTGGTGCAGTCAAATCCAATTTAGAAATTCCCAATGCGATTTCCCGATTTTTGTCCCTTTATCTGTTGATGGCCCTAGGTCTCAAAGGCGGCTTTGCGCTGTCTGAATCAGGCTTCACCCATGAAGTGGGCGCAAGCCTCGGCGCGGCCATTCTGTTGGCAATCATCGTGCCCTTGATGGGTTATTTCTTGCTCAAACGATTCGTATCTGGCTTTGATGCGATCGCGATCTCAGCCACTTATGGTTCGGTGAGTGCCGTCACGTTTGTCACAGCAGTTCAGTTTCTCGAAAATCAAAATATCGCCTATGGCGGTCACATGGCGGCTGCCATGGCGCTGATGGAGTCTCCTGCGATTATTCTTGCCGTGATCTTAGCCAATCGTTTGCGGCAACAACAATCCGTACCGATCGGGAAAATTTTGCACGAATCATTTACCGATGGCGCGCAGCTGTTACTGCTCGGCGCCATGGTGGTCGGCATGCTGACTGGGGATGCGGGTCAGGCCGCCATGCAACCATTCTCCGGCGACTTATTTAAAGGCATGCTTGCTTTCTTTCTGCTTGATATGGGCTTGATGAGTGCCCGTAATATCTCGCAGATCAAAGGACGATCTCCCTGGCTCATCGCCTATGCCGTCGCGGGACCACTCGTTCATGCATCGATTGCGTTGGGCCTTGCCTATCTGCTTAACCTGTCTGCAGGAGACGGTGCGCTCCTGATGGTACTCGCGGCGAGTGCGTCTTATATCGCAGTGCCTGCTGTGTTGCGCTACGCGATTCCTGAGGCGAGCCCCTCTCTATACTTTGGTCTGTCGTTAGGCGTGACGTTCCCCTTTAACCTGATCATCGGCATCCCGACTTATGCCGCACTCGCGCAAAGCGTGCTAAGCAGTTGACCTGTTAAGATTCCTTTGCATATTGGAGGGCGTTCGCCCTTCGCAGTGCCTCAGGAATCTTAATGGAAGCCCTCTTAGTCTCAACAGGCGTCGTCGCACTTGCCGAAATCGGCGACAAAACTCAACTGCTCGCCTTCATTCTCGCTGCGCGTTTTAAAAAACCGGTGCCGATCATTCTCGGCATCCTGATCGCAACCATCGTCAATCATGGTTTAGCGGGTGCGCTCGGGGCGTGGATCACGACCGCCGTCACTCCTGAAATTCTGCGCTGGGCGCTAGGCTTATCTTTTATCGGCATGGCGATCTGGACCATGATCCCCGACAAAATCGAAGAAGAGGAAACCAAGGTCGCCAAAAAATTTGGCGTATTTGGCGCAACCTTGATCACATTTTTTCTTGCAGAAATGGGTGACAAAACCCAGATTGCAACCGTCGCCATGGCTGTGCACTATGCCGCCCCGGTCATGGTGGTGATCGGCACCACACTCGGGATGTTGATCGCGGATGTGCCAGCCGTGTTTGTAGGCGACAAGCTCGCCACCAAAATTCCAATGAAGCTTGTGCACACCATTGCTGCCGCTATTTTTGCGATTTTAGGCATTGCGACACTGTTTGGCGCCGGCTCGGGGTTGGGGTTTTAGCGTAATACCGGGGTATTGGCTTGCCATCGTTATTGTGGCTTTAACTTGGCCTCGCTGACGATCTTGCTCCACTTTGAGACCTCATCGGCCACGAGCTTACGCCATGCCTCGGGCGTATTGGATCCCGTGACATCATCAAAACCTGCATCAGCCAATTGCTTTTTAAATTCAGGTGTTTTCAGGATTTTGACAATCTCGGCATTCAGCTTGTCGATAATCGGTTTTGGTGTCCCTTTAGGTGCATAAATGCCACTCCACTGAATCGTCTCAAAGCCTGGCACACCAGCCTCAGCGATCGTCGGAAACTCTGGCAATGACGGCGAACGAACCGAATCACCTATCCCCAACACTCTGAGTTTGCCTGCCCGCACATGTGGCAATGGCGCAGCCGCTCCACTCATGGCGAGTTGCACTTGGCCACCGAGCAAATCAGTCAGCATCGGCCCAGATCCGCGATAAGGAATGTGCACCACATCAATCCCCGTCGACATTTTGAGCAACTCCATCGGCAAAGTATTGGCATTGGAGCTCGAGCCGTAGCTCAACTTGCCTGGGTTTGCCTTTGCATAGGCGATCAAGTCCTTGATCGAATGAATAGGCAAGCCTGCGTTGACAACCAGTAAAACCTGTTGAATCGCTGTCTGTGCGACAGGCTCCAGATCTCTTGAGGAGAGATAAGGTAATTTTTTACCGAACGCCACGTTAAAAGCCTGGCTCGTTCCATCAATCAACAGTGTGTATCCGTCGGGAGGCGACTTCACCACAATATCCGTTCCGATGACACCATCAGCACCGGGCTTATTATCGATCAGTACCGCTACTCCGAGTGCTTTTGACAAGTCGCGACCCAACATACGTGCGAGGATGTCAGTACCACCACCGGGGGTATAGGGGACAACGAGCTTAATAGGTTTGTTTGGATACGGATCAGCCTGAACGTTCAGACCTAACAAACCCAACACAGCCAGCGAAACACTCAACACGCGACGGCAAATATTATTCACGATGTCCCCTTAATGCGAATGAATCAATGGATGTCTTAATTAGCCGTGACTCCAGCGCCCTTGGCGACCTTGCCCCATTTGTCCGTTTCACTTTGCATAAACGCGTTGGCCTCTTTGACTGATGGCTGAGTCATTGGCGCGATCCCGACATCGATCAGCTTTTTCTTGATATCTGGACTGTTGGCAGCTTCGACGACCGCCGCATGCAACCTTTCAACAATAGGCGCAGGCGTCTTAACAGGCGCCATCAAGGCAAACCAGTTAAAAGCCAATACGCCAGGCAATCCCACCTCCTTGGTGGTTGGAAGCTCAGGCGTCAATTCGGCACGCTTGACGTCCGCGACCGCCAGGCCACGGAGTCGGCCATCCTTGATCATAGGGATGAGGACAGGGAGATCCATAATGATGCCGTTGACATGCCCACCCGCGGTATCGATCACGGCAGGGGTGGCACCCTTATAAGGCACATGCACAAAGCGTCCACCTGACTCGTTCTTGAGCAACTCGATTGCCAGATGTGGGAGTCCGCCGCCACCCGCCGAGGCCATGGTGACATCTTGCTTCTTGGAAAGCGCCACCAACTC
Source organism: Zwartia sp. (assembly GCA_030653405.1). Taxonomy (GTDB): domain Bacteria; phylum Pseudomonadota; class Gammaproteobacteria; order Burkholderiales; family Burkholderiaceae_B; genus Zwartia. The sequence continues at coordinate 5,320 of JAURZO010000118.1, forward strand.
CGCCATATTCTTTGCCGGCACGGACGGGTGCACAGCAATCCCCTCAGGCGTCGAGGCGACAGTATTGACCGTCACCAAGTCTTTAAGAGGGGTATAGGGTAGATTTTTATAGGTGTGAGGACTGATGGCAAGCGGACTCGCACTGCCGAGCGTCAAGGTATAGCCATCAGGCTTTGAACGGACAACGTAATCTGTACCGACTGTCGCGTTGGCACCTGCGCGATTTTCGACGATCACGGGCACACCCAAAATCGAGGAAAGCTTGGGTGCGATCACCCTTGCCACGATGTCATTAGACCCGCCCGGCGGGAATCCAACAACGATCGTGATGGGCTGCGAAGGAAACTTGCCCTGGGCAAATGCAGGCGATGGCGTGCCGAACAGACACGCCGAGACAACGGCCAAACCAAATCCATAAAGACCTGCTTTCAAGACGGGCCGTCTGTAATGATTCATGCGTAATGGGTTAGTCATTTGATGTTCCTTTTTAATTAGAATGAACATACATAAAATGCCGTTGTCACCATGACATCAACCAAGGTGTGCCATCAACTGATTAATATCAGAACATGCCTCAATGTTGGCAACCGTATCGGCGATCTTCTTGGCGCGCTCCTCACCAAGTGTCGGAATCACTAAGCTGTCAAATTTCACACGCAGCTCAGCCGGACTCATAGGATTCTGAATAGAGCCCTTCGGATAGTCTACCTGCGAAGAAAATGTTTGCCCATCATTTGTTGTGAGCGTCATCAGGCACGACACCCCTCTTGGCAGCTTGTCGTCCACCACAAATTCGACGAGATTGGAGACACGCATCAGATCATCTTCTTTGAGACGCGCGTTGTTGTATTGCGCAAAGAGTGCCTGTCCATCTTTCAAGGCCACAGCCACTGAATAGGGCAAACTGACTTGTGCTTCGTGATAGGTCGATGGGTTTGGATTTTGATGATAGTGGGCCCAGTCAGGATGACGTGCCATCTTGATGTGCTTGACATCGGCAAGCTTGGGCGCATGCTTGCGACGGATATCCAACGCACAATCAATCGCATTGTGAATGGGGCGCGCACAAGAGTAAGGCTTGAATTCGATATCGAGCTGATAGGGCTTGTCCAGATCCGCCGTCAACTGCTCAGGGAATTGCTCATCCGTGAACGCATTTAAAAAGCTGCGTTCACCATCGAAGATGGTCGCCGCGCCGGTAAAACCTAACTGCGC
>JAURZO010000125.1 GCA_030653405.1 Zwartia sp.
AGCAGGAACAATGAGTACATTTGGAACGTTTGCCACAATACCGATTGGTACTAAGTCCTTCTCTAACTCATAGCTGCGCTTGTTGTAAACAGCCTGCGCGATAGAGTGATGAATCGCTGCCATAAGCAAGGTATATCCATCCGGTGGGGATTTGGCCACAGCATCTGCGCCGAGACGTAAGCCTGCACCAGGTTTGTTTTCAATAACAACCGGTTGCCCCCAAGCTGCTTGTAATTTTGTTCCAATCGTTCGGGCTAGAAAATCTGTGCTGCCGCCCGGTGGTGAGGGTACGACAATTTTGATCGGACGCGTTGGATACGACTGAGCCCACGCAGCCTTGTTGCCAAGCGCCATAATTGCTGCGGCCAAGGGCAGGGTGATGACGTTTCTTCGTGATAATTTCATGTTGTCTCCTCAGGGATTATTTGATTTTTAGCTTAGGTATTTCGATACTTAGATACGCTCAATCACTGCACGGGTGATATCCGCGGTATTGCTTTTTCCACCAAAATCGAAGGGCATCACAGTATGGCTTTGGAACGCGTTTTCCAGTGCTTTTTCAATGGCTCTCGCCCCGAGTGCCAAGTTCTCGTCAGCATGTTTATCAGCCAGCCAGTCCAGCATCATTGCTGTTGAGAGCAGCATCGCGCTTGGATTGGCGATGCCCTTTCCCGCTATATCTGGTGCAGTGCCGTGCGCGGGTTGAAACACTGCGTAGTGATCGCCGATATCGGCAGACGGTGCCATCCCCATGCCGCCGACTAGCGCGGCGATTAAATCCGACAGGATGTCGCCGAACATGTTCTCTGTGACCAACACATCGTATTGCCATGGCTTTAATACTAAATTGAGCGCCATAGCATCGACATACGCACTTTCGGTTTTAATTTCTGGGTATGCTTTTGATCGTTCTTCGAACACTTCTTTCCAGAAAGCCATAGACTCAAATACATTGGATTTATCGACGCTTGTTACGAGCCCTTTATGACCTTTCGATTTGCGATGTTGAGCAAGTCGAAACGCAAAATCGCATACTCGCGCAGTTCCCTTGCGAGTGATTTTCATTTCATCGATCACGCACTCTTGGTCACCCTGACCTTGCCGTTTGCCTCGCCCGCGTGCATAGAAAAGACCCTCCGTACTCTCTCGGATCAACACCATATCGATTTGAGATCCCAGAGGATTAGCCAAAGGGACGGGTAGGCCGGGCCATGTGCGAATTGGCCTCACTCCTGCATAGAGATCCAGTGCAAACCTGAGATCTAATTGGGGAATGACCTCGGTCCCATCTTTACCTCGAACGTGGGGTAACCCCATTGCTCCGAACAAAATGGCATCTGCTTTTTTGCAAGCATTCAGTGTGCTTGTTGGTAAAGCATCTCCAGTTTCCAAATAATTTTGTGCGCCAGCTGGATAGGTTGGCGTGTTGAATATGCGCCCAAGCTTTGGTTCCAACGCTTTTAATAAAGATAGCGCAGCCTGTGTGACTTCGACGCCGATACCATCTCCTGGAAGCACTGTAATGTTGTAGCTTTTCAATTCACTCTCACATATGTTGAAATTTGTAGCGATCAAAAATCGATATCAATTCTTGACTCGCTCGAACGCGATGTTTGCGATTTTCTGTCACCGCACCCTCTACGTCTCCTGCAAGTATTTTTTTAACGAGCAAACGATGTTCTTTTGTTGACGAAATTGGCTTGGGTCGAAGTTGCAGCGAAAACATTCGTCCCCGATGTGCTCGATCTGCTAGACCCAGCATGGCAGCTTGTAGTGTTTTGTTGCCAGACAATTCAATCAATTCAGTGTGGAAGTTCTCGTCAGCTTTGGCCCAGGCATGAAGGTCGTCATTGACAAGCGCCTGTTCCATTTCATCAGTCGCCCGAATCAGGCCCTGTATCTCTTGAGGTGTCGGTCTGCGTTGAGCCACTTTTTCGACAGCAAGACATTCGAGGACAGTGAGTACCTCGTATATTTCACACATTTGAATAGCTGAAACAGGCAGGACGTGCATGCCGTGTCGAGGAATCAACTCGATGAGTCCTTCAGTCTGAAGTCGCACAAGCGCCTCTCTGACAGGGGTTCTGCTCATCCCCAGTGCTTGAGCGACCTCCTGTTCAAGTGCGCGATATCCCGGCGGCCAGAAGTTGTCCAAAATACGCTGCCGAATTTGCTCAAAGGCATCATCGGCAAGAGTATGAGTTTGGGTGTTTTGCGCATTCATTAATAAATACATTAATGTATTTATTAATTACTGTGATCAGTAGAAACCCTAGTGGATTGGCTGGTTATTATGAAAAATACATTAAACAACTCAACACAACTTTGGATAATGTAAAAAAAATAGATCGCAAAAAAGATCCTGAATGCCGAAAAAAAATTAGGTGATTTTCGTCTTTTTAAAAAATCATTTTCTGATTGATTGATGTGAACATTGCACCACATACATTAGCAAACTGAGGGCTGGCGGGTCCGTGACCGCGGCGGCAGTTTGCTGATATCGATTCAGAAGACCGTAGATCTATTCGCTCAGATTTATTTCTTGATTATCAGTTCTGGTTCGTTTAACCTCGAACGAGAATTTCGGGTTATAGATTTTTTATGTAGCTAAGTGACAGTTGCTGATCAGATAAATGTAGTGCGTGTTTATGTTCACGGTACATGGCTGAATTCATTCTTCGTCGGTTTTTAGTTGCGATACCAGTGCTTTTGCTGGTGAGTTTGATCTCAGCCTTGATCATGGAAATGGTCCCTGGCGATCCAGCTATGTTGATCGCGGGTCAAAACGCTACAGATATCGAGCTGGCAGCCATTAGAGAACAGCTCGGTTTAAATCGTCCGTTTATCAGTCGACTGGGAGACTGGTACCTCGCGCTTGCGAGAGGTGATCTCGGTGACTCGATTCTTCTCAACCGTCCAGTCATCCAAGCTATTGCAGAGCGTGTGCCGGTTACCTTGGCTCTGGCAGGTTCAGCACTGTTTTTGACAGTTTCGATTGGACTGCCATGTGGTGTTTTGTCAGCGGTATATGCGAATACCTGGATTGATCAGGCTTTACTCACGTTCTCGCTACTAGGCGTATCGATACCCAATTTTTGGCTGAGTTTAATGCTGATCGTTTTATTCGGCGTCATGCTCGACTGGTTGCCCGCGGGTGGATATATCGCGTTTTCAGATGATCCTGTTGGTTGGTTAAAGAGCTTGATATTGCCGGCATTTTCATTAGCTCTTCTGCAGATTGGTCTACTCGCACGGATCACGCGATCAACAATGCTGGAGATTCTCCAGCAAGATTATGTCCGCACGGCTCGAGCAAAGGGCCTCCCTGTATTCATGGTTATAGGAAAGCATGCACTTAAAAACGTCATGATCCCAGTCATCACTGTAGTTGGGATCAGTTTTGGTCTGCTTCTTTCTGGATCAGTCGTGATTGAAACTGTGTATTCCTTGCCAGGCATGGGACGACTACTTGCGAACGCTGTTTTTAGTCGCGACTATCCATTAATTCAAGGTGGATTACTTATTACTGCTGCGGTGCTGGTTTTACTGAATCTCGTCGTTGATATTCTTTATGCAGTGGTCGATCCGAGAGTGAAGTATGACGCGCGCTGAGATGATTCACAAAGGTGCAGAGGTGGAGGCGGAAACGCTAGTGACCTCACCTCCTGTTTGGAGAAGACTTCTTCGCCACAGGTTATTTGTCACGGGTTTAATTATCATCGGTTTCATGTTTTTTTTAGCGGTGTTCGCTGATTTAATTCAGATACGCGCACCAGAACGAATGCAGGTGAAACTGCGTTTCAAAACTCCTGATTTTCCATATCCACTAGGCACTGACAATTACGGGCGAGATATCTGGAGCCGACTGGTGCACGGCGCGCGCTTGTCCCTTTCGATAGGTCTTGCCGTGGCGGTCGTGACCGGAATTTTGGGCACACTCATTGGAGTGCTTGCCGGTTATTTCAAAAAACTTGACAGTCCATTGATGAGATTAATGGATGCTCTGATGGCGTTCCCAGCGATATTGTTGGCAATAGCCATTGCCGCTGCTCTTGGACCCTCTGTGATCAATGCGGTGATTGCGTTGGTGGCCGTTTATACACCTAGAACCGCGCGCATTGTGCGCTCAACTGTTCTGGTTGTTCGTGAAATGGATTATGTGCATGCCGCAAAGGCCTGTGGTGCGAGAGATGCGTGGATATTATTTCGTCATGTTTTACCTAATAGTGTTGCGCCGCTAATTGTTCAACTGACTTTTATATTTGCTTATGCAATCTTGGCTGAAGCCATCTTGAGCTTTCTGGGTGTGGGACCGCCACCGCCTGCACCCACCTGGGGGAATATGATCGCAGAGGGTAAAGATTATCTCCGTGAGGCACCTCATATTTGTTTATTCCCTGGTATTGCCGTTGCATTGACCTGTCTAGGTTTGAATCTGTTGGGAGACGGCTTAAGGGATGTACTTGATCCTAGACTGAGAGTGCAGCATGGCTGAAACACTTTTATCCGTGGAGGACTTGCGAATTGTCTTTGGTCCGCCTGGTAGGGAGCAGGTTGCTGTTGACGGAGTCAACTTAAACCTCACAGAGGGAGAAATGCTTGGCATTGTCGGTGAGTCGGGTTGCGGAAAGAGTCTGACCGCTTTATCCATACTTGGCTTAGTGCCTAAACCTGCTGGACGAATCGATCGCGGTCGCATTTTGTTGCGCGGTCGCGATCTCGTCAAGTGTACCGATCCTGAGTTGAATCAAATTCGCGGCAAAGAGATTTCAATGATTTTTCAGGAGCCGATGACTGCGCTGAATCCGGTATTTAAAGTTGGTGAGCAAATTGCTGAAACAATCAGAGTGCATGAAGGGGTGTCTCGCGACCTTGCTCGTCGCCGAGCGATAGAGCTCCTTGAGCTTGTTGGCATTTCTAATCCAAACCAACGGATTGATCAATATCCGCATGAGCTTTCTGGTGGAATGCGTCAGCGCGTGATGATTGCAATTGCTTTGGCCTGTCGTCCTCGTATATTGATCGCTGATGAGCCCACAACAGCACTTGATGTAACGATTCAGGCGCAAATCCTTGCGTTATTAAATCAGTTGCAGCGAGAACTAGGTATGGCAGTGATTCTCATCACTCACGATCTTGGTGTAGTTGCCCAAGTTGTCGATCGAGTCATGGTGATGTATGCGGGAAGAACGGTTGAGCAAGGCACGGTAACTGAAGTATTTGAAAAGCCATCGCACCCCTATACAAAATTATTGTTGGAGAGTATCCCGTCGCTCGAACATGATCGTGAAAGGTTACAGACAATATCGGGGATGGTCCCAAGCTTGTCAAATCTTCCAAAGGGCTGTCGTTTTCATCCGCGTTGCCCGGAGATGCGAGACCCGTGCAGAGAACGTGTTCCAACCATGGTGAGTGTGAGCGAGCAGCATCAGGCGGCTTGTATCGCGTTGAATGGGTATCGACATGTCTAAAGGCTTATTGCTTCGCGTGCGAGGATTAACCAAACACTTTCCGGTGCGTGGCAAAGGACTATTTAACAAATCTTCAACAACGGTGAGAGCAGTAGATGGCGTAGATTTTGATTTGGAGGCGGGTAAGACACTTGCCTTAGTTGGCGAGAGTGGATGCGGTAAGACCACAACAGGTCGATTGGTCTTGAGGATGATCGAGCCGACTTCGGGAGAAGTAGAGTTTGAGGGTAGGGATTTACTGAAACTGTCGGCTGAAGAAATGCGTCTCGAGCGCCAGCAGATGCAGATCGTATTTCAGGATCCGTATGGCTCACTTGATCCGAGAATGACCGTGAGCCAGATTTTAGAGGAGCCTTTGCAAATTCATCAGCGCGGCAACCGCACTGAACGTGCGAAGCGTGTACTGGAATTACTCGATGTGGTTGGCTTGCGTAAAGAGTACGCTCAACGTTATCCGCATGAGTTCTCGGGTGGTCAGCGTCAACGTATCGGGATCGCAAGAGCGCTTGCACTGAATCCAAAGTTTATCGTCGCGGATGAACCGGTCTCTGCCTTGGATGTTTCCATTCAGGCTCAGATCGTCAATCTCATGTCAGATCTGCAGAGAGATCTCGGGCTTACATACCTGTTTATTGCACATGATCTGGGTGTCGTCAAACATATGGCGGATCGTGTTGCGGTCATGTATCTGGGGCGAATCGTTGAAATTGCCGATAAAGCACAGCTCTATCGGTCTCCCCAGCATCCCTACACCAAGGCGCTATTGTCGGCCGTACCGATCGCAAGACCCTCTGCCAAACAGGTTTTGACACCGCTTAAAGGTGAAATCCCGAGTCCAAGCAATCCTCCGTCAGGTTGCCATTTCCATACGCGCTGTCCAGTTGTGCAGCCGCAATGTTTAGTCGAGGCACCCTTATTGAGATCTACTGCGGTTGGTCATCAAGCAGCCTGTCATCTAATTCAGCCAATTTAAATGAGAGCGGATTATCTATGTCAAAAATTACGAGTCGTTTAAGTTCCGAGATTGATTTTAATAAAGAGGGAAAGCAAGTTGGCTTTCTCAGGCTTCCTCATTCTGTGCATCGTTCTGCGTATGGTTGGATTCCGATTCCGATTGCTTGTATTAAAAACGGCGAGGGACCGACAGTATTGTTGATGGCTGGGAATCATGGCGATGAATACGAAGGTCAAATCGGACATGCGTCCATCCTTCGCGAACTCAATGTCTCAGATGTGCGGGGACGCATTATATTTCTGACATCAGCAAATTTTCCTGCTGCAATGGCAGGTACACGTACTTCACCGATCGATGAAGGAAATTTGAATCGTTCATTTCCTGGTGATGTAAATGGGGGGGCGACCGATCAAATCGCTTATTACATCGAGCACGTGTTGTTATCAAAGTGTGATTATGTGTTTGATCTTCACTCAGGCGGCAGCTCCTTGATGTACATACCGAGTGCTTTATGTCGTCGTCAAACAGATCCTAAAAAAATGGCGGAGTCGATTGAAGTCATGAAGCAATTTGGAGCGCCAGCGGCTTACGTTGGTGACTCGCCTCAGGGAGAAGATCGAACGTTGACTGCCGCAGCAGGGAGGCAAGGTGTCGTGCATTTTGGTAGTGAACTTGGTGGCGGCGGTACGTTGACGATTAGTGCGCTACGTGCTGCGATTGACGGAACTAAGCGCGCGTTAAAGTACCTCGGTGTTTTAGCTCCTACTATTGAGGTCCCGCCAGCACCTGAAACGCTGCTTCTCCAGGTCGGTGGATCTGATTATTTTGTTTATGCACCTGATTCAGGTTTATTTGAGCCGCTAGTTGAGTTAGGTGACTCAGTCAAAGCAGGTCAGCCCGCTGGGCGAATTCATTTTCACAATACGCCTTGGCTTGAGCCATCGGTTGCTGTGTTTAAACGAGATGGCCTTGTGCTGTGCAAACGTATGATGTGCAGAACCGAACGCGGCGACTGTTTATTCCATCTGGGCGCTCCGTTCGAGGCACGCTAGTTTTGTAATGGCCGATAGAGCCTGGATTAAAACGGGAGACAGTATGACGAAAAGCATGATTTGGACTCGAGTTGATTACGACAAGCCGGGTAAGCAAAATGGATGGCTCCAATTGCCTCACTCCGTGACGCGTTCAGCTTATGGAAACATTTCTATTCCGATCACTGTTATTAAAAATGGGGAGGGTCCGACTGCATTTTTAATGGCAGGCAATCACGGTGATGAATACGAGGGGCAAGTCGCTCTCTGCAAGTTAATTCGTTCGATTGAGCCTGATCAGATCCAAGGACGTATCATCATCATGCCTGCCGCGAATTTACCTGCCGCAATGGCGGGGGTTAGGGTGTCGCCAATCGACCAAGGTAATTTAAATCGCTCATTTCCGGGTGACCCGAATGGCACAGTGACGTATGCACTGGCCCACTACATTGATACTGTGCTTTATCCAATGGCAGACGTTCATCACGATCTGCATTCTGGAGGCTCTTCCCTTCAGTACTTGCCATTTGCTTCTATGCGTCTAAGTCAAGATGAGGCGCTCAACCAACGATCTGTGTCAGCCTTGAAAGCGTTCGGCGCTCCCATTGGTTTAGTGTGGGCGTACTCGCCTGATAAGCGACTGTCATCTGTTGCTGCTGTCAATCGCAATCTGGTGGCACTTGGCGGGGAGTTTGGTGGCGGGGGCGCAGTCACTACTAGAGGAGTAGAAATAGTCGAGCGTGGTCTTCAAAACCTCTTGGCGCATGTTGGTATCACGGACGGCAAGCAAGCTCATGGTGATTTTGCAGGACCAACGCGATTGATGGAAATCAAAAGTGTTGACTATTACGTCTATGCACCTGAGGCAGGTCTTTTCGAGCCCGCCACACAACTTGGAGATATGGTTAGAGCAGGCCAGTTGTGTGGTCATGTGCATTTTGTGGATAACCCCGGCCGCATGCCAGAACCTTGCTATTTTGAAGGTGACGGTATGGTGATCTGTAAAAGACACTTCGGTCGTGTTGAGCGCGGTGACTGTGTTGTGCATCTTGCAACAGACGTTTAATTTGTTGGATAAACAATAAAAGGTTCTGAAATGATGACATCTATTAAAAAGACATTTAGGCAGTCGAAATGGCTTGCCTGCTCCGCGATTACGCTTAGTTTGACGCTTGGTGGTGTTGCGGCGCTTTCTCCGGCTCAAGCTCAAAAAATGAGTCCTGTCCTTGTGTTTGGTCAAGAGGCTCCACCACCAACCCTGGATCCTTACTTCACTACCTCTATTGCGACACGCAATGTCGCAATGCATGTTTTTGAACAATTGCTGACGCGGGATGAAAACAATGACGTCATCCCCGAGTTGGCGGCGAGCTGGACGGTCAGCCCGGACGGTTTGGAATATGTTTTCAAAATTCGCGAAGGAATAAAGTTTCACAACGGCAAGACGTTGACGTCGGATGACGTCAAAGCATCATTTGAACGCTATAAGCGTATGGGCCTGGCAAAGGTGACACTAGCACCTGTTGTCGCGATGGAGACTCCTGATCCGAGTACTTTCGTGATCAAGCTCAAATCCCCTCAGCCTGTTTTTTTAGATGAATTGTCTGCATTTGTTGTACCGATTGCCATTATTCCATCTGAACAAGTTGATCGTGAAGGCGGAAAGTTAGACATCATCGGAACAGGTCCTATGCAGTTTGTGGAATGGACACCTGATAGTCATATTAGGCTTAAGAGATTTGCGGACTACAAGCCTGACACCAGATTCAAGGGCAATAATGGATTTGGAGGAAATAAAAAAGTTTGGTTTGAAACGGTTGACTTTAAATTCGTCAAAGAACCAGGTGCAAGGGTTGCAGGCATCGAATCTGGCCAACTGCAAATTATTGAGGATTTACCTGCCGAGTCTGCAAAACGGTTGATTAAGAATAAAAATATTCAAATCTATGATTTGAAGAATTTTTGGCTTCATGGAGCCTGGGTCAATCACCATCGCGCACCAACCAATAATCTTGAGGTGCGGCGCGCGATACAGACCGCACTCGATATGGATGAAATCATGGAGATTGCGACAGACGGTGCTTATGCAATTCAGCCAAGTTTTCAGTATCCAGGCAATCCTTACTATGTGACGAATGGCGCCCAGTATTACAACGTCAAGGATCCCAAAAAAGCGGCAGCGTTGTTAAAGGCTTCTGGCTATAAGGGCGAGGAGTTGGTGATCATTACAAACTCCAGTTATCAGAGCATGTATAAAGCTGCACAGATCGTGAGTGAGCAGCTAAAGGGTATCGGGATGAAGGTTCGCGTCGATGTGTTCGATTGGGCGACAGCCATGAATCGTCGCAGAGATAAAGAGTCTTGGAACCTTTGGTTCACTGGTCAAGGCTCCGGTCCATCCGTCGGTCCATTTTCAGCGATGAAAGATGTTGTATCACCACAAAATAATCAGTTTATTGCCGACCCTGTTCTTGACAAGCTTTTTGGAGAGTTAATTACTGGAACAACTTTTGATAGTAGAAAAGAGACCTTTGGTAAGTTTCAAGAGAGAGTTTACGAGCAGGTTTTGTTTTTAAAATTTGGCGATTTGATGCGTAAACAAGCAACTCGCGCCAATGTTAAAGGTTTTGTGCCCTATCGAATTCCGCGCATGTGGAATGTCTGGTTGGAAGGGTAAAAGCTATATGGTTTGAGCGGGCTGGGTCATCGAAAAGATACGTTTGAAGTAAAGCGACCGAAGTTTTTTGCGAGTTTCACACCCAACGATATGCAAGCATGGCTGCCTGCATGGGGAAGGGGTGCGTGAACAACAATGTTTCAAATCCCGCTGTGACAAAACAGGGGTATCAAGACCTACTCAAGTTTCTTGAGGCTAATCGCTAATTATCAGCACTGATGCATTGAATGACGATGAATATTACCGTCGGTTGTTTGCACTTCTGCCTTGAAACCGCCTCGACTGCTCATGATGAATGAATTATTGCTGACGCGTTAGTTTCATATTGTTTAGCCGATCGAGTGCGTCTCGAAGGGGTAGGTCGCTCACGGAATCAAGACCGCTAAATGGATTTTGGGTCATGAAAATGATGTACATCGCTGAGGTTGTGACAAGCAGCAGCATAAAATTACTCAAAAGCTGGATGGGTTTTCGAGTTAAGTTGGCGAGACTTAAAATGACGAGCGATGCAAATAATGTGATTACCCCAAGCACTCTACCTCTCACTCCGATTGTAAATTCACTCGCATCGATTCGGTTCAGACGTTGTTCGCGTATTTTAGTTACTAAGCTGCTTAGTTGCATGCTTGTTGCGTTTGGCAGTGTGGCAAGGTGCTCAGGCGCGTATACAAGATCAGACAGAATGGTCAATGGCTGCAGGGCGCTAGCCTGACCACTGCGAATCTCTGTTGAGTGTCTATTCGCCAGTGCGGGCCATTCTTTTTTAAGCAATATTTCAGTATATTCGCGAGCAGCAACCATGATCTGCGATCCGATTGCAGGGTCTAGATTAAGTGATGCTCGACCCAGTGTGCGAAGTGCATCTGCTTCTTGTAGAACCGCTAATTTTGCTCGTGTACGCGTGGTTGAAATATCATTAAAAACAAAAGCGATGGATAGAGACAACAGAATAATTGCGCCTGAATTCAACCCGGCGGTGTTGATGCCCTGATATCCCTCAACGAGTTTTGGATGAATTTTAGGATGAAAGGTCAAGCGCATGATTCCATAGGATACGAGTGCGCACATCGCTGCAATCACCATTAGGTTGAGCATAATCAGAGCGAATGATGTCATGAGGGCAAAGGCCTTTTTTGTGGATTAAGAGCATTCGCTAAGCAAATTACGCGCAAAGGATTAAAAAAGCAATATCACTAATCTAGAGTGGCAGCGGTCGGTAATAGTCAAAAATCGTTCTGTTTCAAACCGCATTATCGGCGTTCGAATGCATGCCGACAGTATTTCACATGCAAGGTCATCCTGACCCCCCCCTGTTTAGCCAGTTCGCTAAGACGCGAAGGTTGTCAATACATAAAAATGTTAATTTCATTAATATTTACTGGTAAGCCAATAATTCAAATTAATTAAAAATCCAACGAGGAGCTGTTTGATGAAAGGGATCGTATTTGTCGGTGATAGCAAAATTGAGTATCTGGATTTTCCAGATCCTACACCGGGTCCAGATGAGGTCGTGCTTGAAATTAAAGCCTCTGGCATGTGTGGAAGTGATCTCAAGTTTTATCGTTCCCCTAATGGTGAAGCGACCAGGGCGCTTGGCTTTGGCGACACGTCTCCAGTGGTGGCAGGTCATGAGCCTTGTGGTGTGGTGGTGGCTGTTGGGTCTGCGGTTAATCCAAAGCGTGCCTACTTAGGGCAGCGTGCCATGGTGCACCATTACAGAGGTTGTGGCGCGTGCCCCCATTGCTCGACGGGGTGGATGCAGCTGTGCGATGAGGGCGTCAAAGAAGTCTACGGCGTCACAGGCAACGGTGCACATGCCAAATATATGAAATGCCCGGCTAGTACGATTGTTGAATTACCTGAGGAGCTGACATTTGAAACGGGTGCTGCGATTGCCTGCGGTACTGGTACGGCATGGGGCGCTTTACACCGACTGGATTTAAAAGGCGATCAAACGATTGCGATTTTCGGACAAGGCCCGGTGGGATTGTCTGCAACACAGCTGGCCCATACGATGGGTGCACGCGTGATTGCACTGGATGTGAGCGATGAACGTTTGGCGCGTGCCAAAGAGTTGGGTGCTGATGCTGTCATCAATCCCTCCAAAGATGATCCTGTGCAAGCGATTAAGCAGTTGACACATGGTCTGGGTGCGCATGCGTCTATCGATGCATCCTCTTCACCCTTGGCGCGTAAACAGTCTGTTCAATGCGTACGTACGTGGGGAAAAGCTTGCTTTGTGGGTGAGGGCGGCAGTGTCTCGCTTGATGTTAGTCCAGACATGTTGCGCCGGCAGGTGACGGTTATTGGCTCTTGGACGTTCTCAACAGTCGGACAAGGGGAGTGTGCGCGATTTGTCGCTGACCGTGGTGTCGATGTTGATGCGCTCTTTACCCATCGCTGGGGTTTTGGGGATGCGGTGCAGGCTTACCAACTTTTTGATAAGCAAACGTCTGGCAAAGGCGTGTTTTTATTTTGAAAGGCATTGAGCCGGATAGGGATTTTTGAGGAACTAGCTAAGATTAGCCATTGACTGGTTCAGTTCCTCAAACAGCCATTCACGGAAGGCTTTCATTTTTTGTATATGCCCTTTGGACTTGAGGTATGTCAGTTGATGACAGACGATTTGAGGGCCCTCTGGGCCAAAGGGCATGACGAGTTTTTTACTTTCCAGCTCTCGCTCGATGAGTAGGGTGCTTTCCAAAGCAACACCCAATCCATCCACCGCACAATTAATCGCCATAAATGATCGGTCAAATCGCGGACCACGTTCAAGATCTAAGTGATGTTCTGGATGATTTTTGGACCAGTCTCTCCAAGTGTATTTATTGACCTCTGTGTGAATCAATGTTTTACCAGTCAGGCTAAATACCCCCCTTGACTGGCGACGACCCGGCATCATCGAGCGCGAGCAATTCACCACGATCGTTTCCGCAGGGAAGGGCTCGACGGTTACACCTGCGTCAGGAAAAAAATTCCCATAACGAATATCGAAATCGGCCTCGCCTGCTGCAAGGTCCACAGGTGCGGAAGATGCGTTCAACCGCACATCGATATCGGCATGCATGGCTGAAAATCTGGATAGACGGGGCATGAGCCATTGCGCCGCGATGCTAGGTACGCTATGGATCGTCAAAATATCGCTTTTTCCGGCTCTCTCAATACTGCGAGTGCTGTCCTCGATGAGGCTAAGCGCTTCTGAGACGGACTCGGCATAACGGCGCCCGATATCGGTCAATTCGACGCTGCGGTGGGTGCGGTGAAACAGAGCAATGCCTAATCTTTGTTCAAGTGTACGAATTTGGTGGCTGATCGCAGAGGGGGTCAGATGCAACTCATCCGCGGCGGCGACAAAAGACCCAAGGCGCGAGGCGGCCTCAAAGGCTTGCACGGATTTAAGTGGAGGGATTTTTCTCATTGCTTATTTTTAACATGAATTTAATTCACCTATTTGCCTAAATTATTCATTTGTTTTCGTTCTGTTGAGTTGCTAGTATTTACCAACAATACGAATGCGCTGAGGGAACTCAGGCAAGCAAACGGAGACAAGCAAGCCCACGCGGATTCCTTTTATAGCAGCTTGGTCAAATCACGGCCATCGCAGGTGAGAGGCATCCATTCATTAGATTAAAAGACGTAGAGCACAACTCTGCTCTTGTTGTTTTCATGACGAGGAAGTTCCACCGCGATGAGTCTAAAACCAACTGATCACGCTTTGGCTGACAGCGCATACAGGATCCGGCGATATTCCGTGCAAATGGGTGAAATCCAAGGGCAGGGTTATGTAGGGCAAGCGCTTGGTTATGCGGATGTGCTGGCCGTTGCGTATTGTCATGCGATGAAATTCAAGCCTGAAGATCCGGATTGGGAGCAACGCGACAGATTTCTGCTCTCGCATGGTCATTATGCGATCGCGCATTACGCAGCGCTCTTAGAGGCTGGGATCATTTCTGCTGAGGAAATGGAGACTTATGGCGGCGATGATAGTCGTCTCCCCATGTCCGGGATGGCGACTTACACGCCTGGCATGGAAATCTCCGGTGGCTCACTCGGTCAGGGATTGGCCATTGGCGTGGGGATCGCGCTTGGTTTGCGACATCAAAAAATAGATGCCTTTGTTTACAACTCCATGTCTGATGGAGAGTTGGACGAAGGTGCGACTTGGGAGGCTGCGCTCGGTGCCAGTCACCACCAGCTTTCCAATTTGATCTGTCTGGTCGATATCAACAATCAGCAAGCGGATGGCCCCTCCACAAAGGTGATGGGTTTTGAGCCGCTGGTCGATAAATGGCAAGCTTTTGGATGGCACGTACAGCGTGTCGATGGCAATGACCTCTTCGCGGTGCGTGATGCGTTTGATGTTGCGCGCGCACTGACTGAAAAAAAGCCCCGGGTCATTCTTTTTGACACGCTGATGGGCAAGGGCGTACCTTTTCTCGAGGCGCGTGAGAAAAATCACTTCATTCGTGTTGATCCTCCCGAGTGGCAACAAGCTTTGGATATTCTGGATTCAACCTATGGACATGGAGAGCGGTCATGAGCGCCAACGCACCTACTAAACCACGGTTGACCACTTCTGCCATGATCGCTTCGATCGCGTCTGAAGGTCAACGCGTGCGGGCGGCACCCTTTGGTAAGGCACTCGTCGCACTCGGCGAGTCTCGGCCAGATATTGTCGGAATGACGGCGGACCTGAGCAAGTACACAGACTTGCATATATTTGCTCAAGCCTATCCTGAGCGTTTTTTTCAGATGGGTATGGCTGAACAGTTGTTGCTCGCCGCAGCTGGCGGCATGGCAAAAACTGGGCTCACGCCATTTGCGACGAGTTATGCCGTGTTTGCAACCCGTCGTGCTTATGATTTTATTCATCAGGTGATTTGCGAAGAAAACTTGAATGTCAAAATTTGTGCCGCATTGCCGGGCTTGACGACAGGTTATGGTCCCAGCCACCAAGCGACAGATGACATTGCCATGATGCGAGCGATTCCAGGCTTGACCATCATCGATCCTTGCGACGCATTGGACATTGAGCAGGCTGTCCCTGCGATGGCGGACCATCAGGGACCGGTGTATATGCGTTTGCTCAGAGGCAATGTGCCGCTCGTGCTCGATGAATACGACTACAAGTTCGAGCTAGGCAAGGCCAAGCTGCTGCGCGAAGGAAGAGAGGTTCTGATCATCTCCTCTGGAATCATGACGATGCGTGCACTAGAGGCGGCGGAGCAGCTTCAAAAGGACAGCATCGGGGTGAGCGTCTTGCATGTGCCCACCATTAAGCCTTTAGACGAAGAAGCGATTCTCCGGGAAGTGAAGCGCTCTGATCGTCTCGTGGTCGTAGCGGAAAACCATTCGGTAATCGGTGGTCTGGGCGAGTCGGTAGCCAGTCTGCTGTTGCGCTCACGCCTCGCACCCAAGTATTTACCTATTGCATTACCTGACGCTTTTCTAGATGCTGGTGCATTGCCGACGCTGCATGATCGTTATGGCATTTCAACGGATTCGATGTCACAACGTATCCGAAACGAACTCTAAAGGACCTAAACAAAGGAGGACACCCGACACACGCATGAGTCATATTGATCAAGCCTAATCACGTACTGTGCCTGTCTGCCCAGTGCAATCAAACAAAAAAGCTATTTTGGAGACACAACATGAAAAAACTACTCGTCGCGGCTATTGCAGGTTTGGCGCTTTCAGTATCCGCAGTATCTGCTCAGACAGTGCTGCGACTCTCTCATAATGCAGCCCCAGGTAACCCCAAGGCTGTCGCTTCTGATAAGTTTGCAGAGTTGGTTGCACAAAAAACAAATGGTCGCGTCAAGGTTAACGTAGGCGGCAGCGCGCAGTTCGGTGATGACGCTGAGTCCATCACTAACTTGCGTTTGGGTACGCTCGGCTTTAGCGCGAACTCACAGGGTACGACTTCGGCGGCAGTGCCTGAATTTGCGGTTCTAGGTCTTCCATTCCTGTTTAAAGACTTGCCTCACGCTTATAAAGTTGTGGATGGCCCTGTTGGTAAGCAACTGGCTGATGCCGCTGACAAAAAGGGTCTGGTTCTGTTGGCGATGTGGGACAACGGTATTCGTCACACGAGCAACAGCAAGCGCGCGATCAACAAGCCTGAAGATCTGAAAGGCATTAAGGTCCGTACTCCGCCCGATCCAATGACCTTGGATATCTTTAATGCATTAGGCGCAAATCCTGCTCCTCTGGCTTTCTCTGAGCTATACATTGCGTTGCAGCAAGGTGTGTTTGATGGTCAGGAAAATCCGCTAGTGAACATCTATACCTCCAAGCTGTTTGAGGTCCAGAAGTTTATTTCGCTGACTGGTCACAAATACGAAGCGACACCCCTATTGGCGAGCAAGTTGGCATGGGCTGGCATTTCTAAGCAAGACCAACAGGCCATCCGTGAAGCTGCAGCTGAATCTGCCAAACTGAATCGTGAGCTTTCTCTGGCTGCTGATGCGGATCTGAAGGGCAAGCTGACAGCTGCAGGTATCCAGATTAACGCTGTTGACCAAGCTCCGTTCATCGCGGCGACCAAGCCTGTTTATGACAAATGGCGTAAAACTTTTCCACAGTTGGTTGATGTTGTCGTAGCAGAAGCTGCTAAGCCGTAATTGAGATCGACATCAACCATGAGCGCAAAAAAACATCTTTTACCAATGGCGCTAGTGAGCGGAATCGATCGGGTGATTGAGGTTGTCAGCATGATCATTGCTGTGACCACAATTGTCGTGATGTTTTTGTCGCTCATGGGTGAAGTCGTTGTTCGTTACATCACGAATCAGGGAATGGGCTGGCCGACCGAGATGCCAAATCTGCTTTTTCCCTGGTTGGTGATGAGCGGTATTGTGCTTGCCGCTCAGTACGGCAAGCATATTGCCGTTGAAACAATTCGCGGGTTTCTTGGAAAAAATATCAATCGTGCATTGATGATGGTGTTACAGCTGCTTATCATTGCTACGTTCTTTTATCTCGCCTGGGTTGGCTTGTTTGTGATTGAAATTACAGGCTCAGAAGTCTATCCCGTCACCGGTGTTTCAGCTAAATGGGCATACATGTCCATCATCGTCGGTTTTACGGCACTCGGTCTGACCGGAATCACCACGTTCTTTCGCATGCTGTTCGCCGATGACCCTCTGTCCGTGCGATCACACACCCCCGAGGACAGCGTATGACTTTCTTGATGCTTGCCATCTTTTCCGTGCTGCTCGTACTGGCCTTTCCAGTCGGTTATGCCTTGATTGTTAGTTCTGGAGTCGCGGCTGTCACTGCGGGCGGAATGCCCAGTGCAACGATTGTTGTAAAGATTTTTCAACCTTCCCAAAGCTTTCCGCTGTTAGCGATTCCCTTTTTTGTTTTGTCAGGCAATCTGATGATGGGTGGAACGCTTGGCAAAAAATTGATTGAGTTTGCAACGGCTCTGGTTGGACGCATGCATGGCGGACTCGCTCAAGTCAGCGTGGTGGGCTCAACAATTTTTGGTGGTGTATCGGGCTCTGCTGTTGCAGAGGCTTCTGCGCTTGGGTCGATGTTGATTCCCTGGCAGAAAAAGGAGGGCTATCCTGCGCCCTTTGCCGCTGCGACGATCGCCTCGTCTTCTGTGATTGCAGGTTTGATTCCGCCTTCTATTCCTTTGATTATTTTTGCGACGGTTTCAGATCAGTCGATTGCGTCATTGTTTTTAGCAGGTCTCGTACCTGGTTTGATGCTTTGTGCTGGCTTCATGCTGGTTTGCTATTTCTCTGGCAGGATTCGCAATTTTCCAAGACTTTTAAATAAAGTGACTGCTCTAGAGTTTTTGAAAATCACTTTTTATGCACTGCCCGCGTTAATGATGCCTCTTTTCATTGTGATCTTGTTAAGAGCTGGCATTGCCACGCCTACCGAGGTCAGCGTCATGGCGGTGTTTTATGGGCTTGTTGTCAGCTTTTTGATTTATCGCGATGTCAACATGAAACGCTTGTTCGATGCGCTTGTGCACACAGCAATCACGACAGGTGTAGTGATGTTGGTGATCTCGGCATCGAATATGGTCGGGTATGTATTAACGGTTGAAGCGATCCCCAAAGCGGTGGCTGAGTGGGCGCTTGAAACCCTGAAAAATCCACTCATGATCCTCCTCATGATGAACGTGATCATGCTGGTGGTGGGCATGTTCCTCGATTTGCCTGCTGCCATTCTCCTTCTTGGTCCCACCTTTGTGGCGATCGGAAATGCGATTGGTTTGGACTTGATTCAACTTGGGATCATGATGGCTGTCAACCTGAGTATCGGTCTATTTACCCCACCTGTTGGCACCACACTCTTTGTGGCAGCAGCTATTTCAAGAGAGTC
>JAURZO010000129.1 GCA_030653405.1 Zwartia sp.
ATCGGAGTGGCCCCTACAGCATCCGCGGCAAAACGCGCATGCAGCACAACATCAGCCTGATTGGCAAAGCGATACCGTTCAAAGCCGCGAATTTTTGGATTGTCATAAGATAACTCTAGCCAGTCGCCAGTACCATCTGAATTAAATCTTGCGGCATAGAGACGACCTTCGTTGAGATACTTGTCCCCTGCCTTTAACCCTGTGCCTACATCACTGGGATCCCAAACGGCTTGACTCACAAATTTGTAGATATATTCATTCACAGAGTCACAGCCCATATAAAAGGCGAGTGGCTCACCCGCCATTGGCGCGGCACAGATCGCAGCCTCATGCGCAAAGCGACCCATTGCCGTGCGCTTGACCGGGACAGAAGTCGGCTCCAAGGGGTCCACCTCGACGTTCAAGCCAAAGGTGTTGGCTTCCTGTCTGAAATCATCCTCTGGGCCGGCCTGAAGGATGGCGATATTCCATCGTGCAAAGCGACTGTCCTGCGCGGATACCGTATGCCAACCCTGACTGAAGGCCTTCTTAAGCCCTGGTTTCAAAGGTTGAGAGGCCACACCGTAGCGTTTAAGCGCGTCAACTTGCTTGGGATTGATCGGAGCTGAATCTGGGCTGATTTGAAAATAACGCGCCCAGTTCTCCTCACAAGTCAGATACGTCCCCCAAGGGGTCTTGCCGTGACCGCAATTGTTGAGCGTCCCACGGCTCGTTCGACCCGTCGGATCAAATCGCGTCTTCATCAGCGCGCATACAGAATGGAGATCAGTATGCGAGCCTCCGATGAGCATTGGAGTTTCGGGCGTTAACCGTCGATTAAGTGGTGAATCCAACCGATACTTCCAGCTTTGGCCATCAAGCTCAAGCTCTACGATAGACACTCCGTGTAAATTTATCTCCTTGAGGACCTCTGACTGAGGCCTCTCACCGAGATCCCAAGCGCCAAACTGATCGAATTTTTTACCGCTGACACCGGCTGAGGTTTGACCGCGTGGATGAAGAAAGTGCGCATCCGCTGAACTTTCATGATTCACGCAGAGCACAGCTCGCTTCGTTGGCGCATCCGAGTAACGTCCCCTCTCGTCAATGTAGAACAACTCCATCCCGTCATGATGATCACCAATCCTTTCGGACCAATCGTCAGACTCAAGCCCAGCATTTGAATATGCAGACACACCTGGTCGTATCGGGTCCCCAGACGCATGCAAAATCGAGTAACGGTAGCCGGGTGGCAGCATGACATCGTCAAGCAAACTTTTCTGAACAGCCTCGAAACCGAGCTGGGAGTCAGCTGTTGCACCTGGAGCCAACACAGGTGCCTGCACCGACGATGCCAGCACAGACTGTAGTGCCTGGGGCGCAACACCCAAAAGACCCAGACCCAACCCGCCACGTAAAATATTGCGCCGCGACGGACTCTCTAGGGCGCGCTGGAGGACCAACTGAAAATGTTCATTTACAGATCGCTTTTTCATCTATGGCTCTTAGGAATGTTAGTCATCACGTTTAACGCTGGTGATGGCAGTAAACCCAATAAAAATGACGAGATCATGACAAGCGATCGTCATAAATACTTCATTGAACCGTCATGCTTTTGACACGCGAATCTTGAATCATCCTGTCAGTCCAAGGAGATCCTCGACAATGCTGATTCAAGTCCCCAAACAATCAGACTACCGCGCATTTCAAGATAAAAAAACACTTAAACAATCTTTATCAGTTCGACTCGCCAGTACAGCGCAGGAAATCGAAGAGGCACAGCGGCTGCGCCATCAGGTTTTTAGTCAAGAGTATGGTGCAAATTTTAATGCTCAGACACCAGGCATCGATGAAGATCAGTTTGATCAATGGTGCGATCACCTGTTGGTTCTGGATCAATCTACAGAGCGTGTTGTCGGAACTTATAGAATCCTTCGACCAGAGCAGGCAAGGTTAGCCGGTAGTTACTACACAGAGTCGGAATTTGATCTCTCAAGGTTACGATCGATTCGTCACCAAATTGTCGAATTCGGTCGAGCATGCATCGATCAAGCCTATCGTAACGGACCAACGCTCATGATGCTTTGGTCTGGTCTTTCCGAACTCATCAGGCAAAATAACTATCAATATGTCCTCGGTTGTGCAAGTGTCAGCCTACGGGATGATGGAGTCACTGCGGCTGAAGTGTGGCGCAGCGTGAGCGAACGAGCCGACCTGAGCCATGACCTGACGGTGACACCTCACCACCCCTACCCCGTTGATCGCGTATACACGCAACTGCCCGCAAATATACCTGCCCTGATCGCAGGCTATCTCAAACTAGGTGTCAAAGTATGTGGGGAGCCGGCATGGGATCCGGACTTTAATACCGTAGACTTTCCAATGCTGCTCACTGTTTCGCAAATGAATCCCCGCTATAGACAGCGTCTGGGCTTTGACAATCGCTCGCTCAGCCGGGCAACAGGATGAGCGGATTGCCCATTTTGATGTGCGCGCCTTGAACAATGCCTGGGATCAGAGAAAACTCCCGGTGTACAGTGGACTGGCTGTCGTCGCCTACCAGCACGCAGCGGCAGACGACTTGATCGAATCGGGTCATCACGGTATTACTGTGTCGCCAATTATGAAAAGTCATTTATCCAGGTCGTACTTGATCTCGCGATGAATCTGTCACTGGCTCAGAAAATCTCAAAAGCGACAGTTGATACGGCCAAACAACACGTTTGAAAATCGATTTTGCGACAGACAGTGAGTGTCTTTCAATGCGTGATCCAAACTCGTCAAAACATGTTTACCTGTCACGATAAATTCATCAGTTCGACATAAAACCGTCACGTGCCACACCCATACTCTGGAACATGAATGTAGCTGAATATACGATTTCGAAACATTGCAGAGATTAGAAAGATTTCTGGTGAATTGAGAATCGTGCACTGGCCATACCGAGCAAGCGTCAGTCACCGTTTAGAGCAGGAGTTCATCGCATGAGCATACCTTTGCTGCAGATTAAAAATGTATCCAAAACATTTAAAAGCCATAGCTACGGTCGACCTTCTCAATTTCTCGCCGTCGATGACATTTCATTCACAGTGAACAAAGGAGAATCGGTCGCGCTACTGGGAGCCTCTGGTTCTGGAAAATCAACGTTGATACGCCTGCTTTGTGGTCTGGAAAAAATAGATCTTGGCGCAGGTTCCATCACGATAAACAACCAAAGCTTATATCAACGTGGTGGATTTGCTCCAAACATCCGTGAGTTACGCAAGACAGTTGGCGTTGTTTTTCAACAGTTCAACTTAGTGGGCCAGCTCAATGTCATGACCAACGTCCTGATTGGTTGTTTGGCAAACAAATCTCCATTAGATATTTTGTTCAGACGATTTACTGAAGCAGAACAAGTGGCGGCACTTGAATGTCTGGACAAGGTTGGACTGGGTCCACAAGCCTACCAACGCGCATCAACCCTTTCTGGAGGCCAGCAACAACGCGTTGCGGTGGCACGTGCGCTGCTTCGGGGCTCTGAGCTTCTTCTCGCCGACGAACCTGTGGCTTCTCTGGATCCGACCTCTGCCAAGAAGGTCATGGATGTTCTATTTGGTCTGACGAAAGACTTGGGTATGACATTGATTGTTAGCTTGCATCAGATATCAATTGCCCAGAATTATTGTCATCGAGCGCTGGGGATGAGGCGTGGACGACTCATTTACGACGGGTTGGTGTCTGAACTTAGCCCAGACCGCTTGCAGACTCTGTATGGTGCCGATGCCCAAGAAATCGTCACCGATCTATATGTGCCCTCAGCTTCAAACTCACAACAGATCCCCACCCTACTCGGTGCTTAATCAGGAGAATTTATGAATATTCGACACCTTATTGTTTCAGCTTGCCTGGCCCTTTCAAGCACAATCGCCTTTTCCCAGGAAGTTTCTTTCGGCATTATCGCGACAGACTCAGCTTCTGCTCAGCGAGAAAAATGGGAGCCGTTCTTTAAAGATATGGAAAAAAAGACTGGCTTAACAGTCAAGTCTTTCTATGCAACAGATTATGCTGGCGTGATCGAAGCGATGCGTTTTAACAAAGTCCAAGTGGCTTGGTATGGCAACAAAGCCGCTATGGAGGCGGTCGACCGGGCAAATGGCGAAATCTTTGCACAATTGATGTATGCCGATGGCAGCTTTGGCTACGAAGCGCTCTTGATCACGCACAAAGACTCACCTTACAAAAATCTCGATGATGTATTTAAAAACTCAAAGAACGTGAATTTCGGTATTGGTGACCCGAACTCGACTTCAGGTTTTTTGGTCCCGACCTACTATGTTTTTTCAGAGCGTAAAGTCGATCCACGCGCCATTTTCAAAACTGTCCGCAACGGCAGCCACGGCTCGAATATTCAAGCTGTGTTGGCCAAACAACTCGATGTCGCCACAAACAACACTGAGGACATGGGTCGGCTCAAAGCAACCAAGCCTGAGCTGTACGAACAGTTGCGCGTGATCTGGACGAGCCCTTTGATTCCAAGCGATCCCTTTGTCTGGCGCAAAGACTTGGATCCTGCGATCAAAGAAAAAATCCGTACCTTTG
>JAURZO010000135.1 GCA_030653405.1 Zwartia sp.
TTATCAACTATCGAATATTAGGCTATTAACCAAGACTAACGTGGGCGTGCCTGATGTTGCACCTCAAGCGCAAGACGAATTTTAGCCATGCAAGCATCGACTCGTGCATCGTCGAGAGTGACTTCATTGTCTTGTAGCGACACCCTGAAAGCCAAGCTCTTTTCGTTCGAGCTGCCTTTGACAGGATCTCTCCAAACATCAAATAGAACCACGCTCTGGACCACAACAAGACTTGGATCACCCGCAACTTCTTTTGCTATGGTATCCAATAAGGCCTGTACCGGCGTATCAGTAGAAACCCAAATAGCCAAATCTCTCTGAACGATAGGTTGTCGCGACAATTCTCTAACAAGAGGTAAATCGACTGCAATTAATGCATCGAGACGCACTTCTAAAAGAATAGGCGCAGTAGGAAGTTCCTGCTCTTGCAACCAGCGCGGATGAAGCTCACCGATCCATCCAATGTGTTTGCCATCTAACTCAATGGCAGCGCTGCGACCAGGATGCAAAATTGGGTGTGACTGAACGTTAAATCTGAGCGCTGAGGCCTTTGTGCCAAACAAAACCTCTAAATCATGTTTAACGTCATAAAAATCCACAGCGCGAGCGCTTGTTCCCCATTGATCTTCGCTCAACGCACCCCAAGCCGCTAAGGCAAGGTACTGAGGCTGATCGATCCCGGCAACGGTAAGCGGACCATCTAAGGTTGCAGGGTTCTTCGTGAATACACGACCTATTTCAAATACGCGGACCCTTGACTGCTTGCGATTCGCGTTGTAGCGAATATTGGCAATGAGCCCAGGCAGCAGAGACGATCGCATCACGGCAAGCTGACTGGCGATGGGGTTTAACAGCCGAATTGGATCCGACTGACCGCACATTGCCTCTTCCCAGTGTTGTTCAACAAAAGAAAAGTTAATGACCTCTTGGTAACCCAGATCAGTCACTTTGTTGCGAATGGTGTGGGAAGAGCGCGTGGTTTCGAGCGCCATTCTCATCTGAGCTGGAGCAACCGGTGGTACTGCCGGTATGTTTTCAAAACCAATAATTCTGGCAATTTCCTCAATCAGATCTTCTTCGATCTGGATATCAAACCTATATGAGGGTGGCTCAACCTTGAATACACCTTCATTGATGGAATAAGAGAATCCAAGTCTTGTGAACGTTTGCTCCACATCAGACTGGCTCACACGAATACCAAGTACTTTGCAACAACGCTCCAAACGCATGCTGACGGGTTGTCGAACTGGCACATTGATGTGCTGATCATCGATGGGGCCTGCCTGGCCACCACAAATATCGATGATTAAATTTGTAATAAAATCAATATGTTCTGGGATATTATTAAAGTCAACTCCACGCTCAAAACGATGACTTGCCTCGGAGTTCAGTTTTAGCTTGCGTGCTCGACCTGCGATCGCCTCTGGTAACCAGAAGGCCGCCTCCAGATAAATATTCGTCGTATCAAGAGAAACGGCCACACCCAGACCTCCCATGATGCCTGCCAAGCTTTCTGGGATACCACCGCTGGCAATGACGCCAAAGCTCTCGTCGAGCTCGATTGTCTGCTCGTTCAGTAGCGTGAGGCTCTCACCCTTGCGCCCCCAGCGAATCTCCATTTTGGGCTCAGCCAACTTATCCAGGTCAAAAACGTGGGTCGGCCGACCAATTTCCAACATGACATAGTTCGAAATATCGACCAAGGCAGAAACTGAGCGTTGCCCTGCTCGCTCCAGGCGCTCAACCATCCAGGCAGGGGTCGACGCACGCGCATTCACGCCGCGCACAACACGTCCGCCAAAACGGCCACATAAATCAGGCGCCAATACCTCGACTGGCAAAACCTCAGACAGAGTCACCTTGACAGGTGTCATAGCAGGCATGCAGAGCTTCGCGCCCGTCAAGGCCGATACTTCACGTGCAACACCAAGGATCGACAAACAATCCGCGCGATTAGGCGTGAGTTTGAGGGTGAATAACGTGTCATCAAGCGCAAGCGCTTCACGGATACTATCGCCCACAACAGAACTTTCTGGCAGCACTAATAGACCTGCGTGATCTTGGGACAAGCCTAACTCACGCGCTGAGCACAACATGCCTGAGGACTCGACACCCCGCATCTTGGCGATGCCGATTGCCATCCCGCCTGGTAGCGTCGCTCCGACAGTCGCTAGAGGAACCTTCAAGCCTGCGGCAGCATTTGGCGCACCGCACACTATTTGCAACGGAGAGGAACCACCCGCGTCCACCATGCACACACGCAACTTGTCTGCGTTCGGATGCTGTTCTGCACTCAGGATCTGTGCGACGACAACACCAGAAAACGCAGGGGCTACCGGATTGGTTTCCTCGACCTCAAGACCTGCCATCGTCAAACGATGTGACAGCTCCTCGGTTGAGATTTCAGGATTAACGAGGGCACGTAACCACGACTCAGGAAATTGCATATTGGACCGTATCAGGCTGAACTAAATTAATCGTTGAACTGGCGTAGAAAACGCAGATCACCCTCAAAAAACTGTCGCAAATCATTGACCCCATAGCGCAGCATGGTCAAGCGCTCAAGTCCGGAACCAAAGGCAAAACCAATATAACGCTCAGGATCAAGTCCAAAGTTACGTACCACATCGGGATGAACCTGACCTGAACCAGAGATTTCTAGCCAGCGTCCCTTATTGGGGCCTGAGGTGAACATCATGTCGATTTCAGCCGAAGGCTCAGTAAAGGGAAAAAATGATGGTCGGAATCTCAACTCGAGATCTTCGGTCTCAAAAAAGCAGCGCAAGAAATTCGTGTAGACACCTTTAAGATCCGCGAACGAGATGTTCTCGTCAATCCACAAACCCTCGACTTGATGGAACATTGGCGAATGCGTTGCATCGCTATCCACACGATAAGTTTTGCCCGGGGCGATCACTTTGATCGGCGGCTTGTTCATACGCGCGTAACGCACCTGCATGGGGCTGGTATGCGTGCGCAATAACAAAGGCAAACCTTTGTCGTCTTTCATATCGACATAAAACGTGTCTTGCATCGAGCGAGCAGGATGATTCTCTGGATTATTGAGCGCAGTAAAGTTAGTCCAGTCGTTTTCAATCTCTGGACCATCAGCCACATCAAATCCAATTGATTTAAAAATCTCTTCGACGCGCTGCCAAGTGCGAATCACGGGATGAACACCACCCGCACCGGTGCCTCGACCAGGCAGTGTCACATCGATCGTCTCTGCGGCCAGGCGGGCGTCAAGCTGAGCCTGCGCCAATGCCGCGCGACGCGTGTTGAGCAGCGCTTCGATTTGTTGCTTGATCAGGTTGATACGAGCGCCTTCGGCACGCTTGGCCTCTGGGTCGAGCTTTGCCAAGCCTTTCATCAACTCGGTGAGGCTGCCCTGTTTACCTAAAAATCGCGCCTTCGCGTTTTCAAGGGAGGCTGCATCCATTGCTTGCGCAAACTGTTGCTGTGCCTGCTCAATCAGGTCATTGACAATCTGAGTCATCGCGTAAAACCTTAGAGAAACGAAGCTTAAAAACGAAGCTTAAAAAAGCAAACGGAGCCAAAGAGGCCCCGTTTGCAGATACATCTAGTCAGAGCTTAGGCAGCCAACGCTGATTTGACCTGATTGACGACTGCGGCAAAGCCAGCCTTGTCATGAACAGCCATATCAGCCAGAACCTTACGATCGAGCTCGATCGCTGCTTTTTTCAGACCAGCAACAAACACGCTGTATGTCACGCCATGTTCACGGACTGCGGCGTTGATACGCGTGATCCAGAGTGCACGGAATGTACGCTTTTTGTTGCGACGGTCACGGTATGCATACTGACCGGCACGCATGACTGCTTGCTTGGCAATACGGAATACATTACCGCGGCGACCGCGATAGCCTTTAGCGGCGGAAATAACTTTTTTGTGACGGGCTCGGGCCGTTACACCACGTTTTACGCGAGGCATGATCTATCTCCTATCAAGCGAAGGGCATCATGGCTCGAACTGAAGCCACGTTGGTTTTGTCGACCGCTGCTGAACCGCGCAACTGGCGCTTGTTCTTGGTGGTTTTCTTGGTGAGGATGTGGCGTTTGAAGGCCTGGCCTCGCTTGATCGATCCGCTGCCGCGAACCTGAAAGCGCTTTGCAGCACTTTTCTTGGTCTTCATCTTGGGCATATCAATTCCTATTACTTGAACTTGTACCCTGCAGGTGCCCTAAAAGCTGATCAGGCCATGATGACCAAACCTTTACTTTTAAGTCTTGTTAACCTCAAGCGTACTTTTGGGTAGTGCATGCCGCTGATTAATGTCATCACTATGAACAATAACACTACAACGTTGACATCTTCTCTCGGTCAATAGCTTTTCCGAGGAAGCCTTTGATTATATGACATATTTTGGATGTTTGCACAAACCCGCTGTAAGCAAATCCAGCTGTAGCGAATCATCAGAACTCAGACGGGTTTAAAGCGATACTGGAAGGCCTCGGCAAAATCCTGCGGCTCAAGCGTCCATCGCCCTTCAAGATCAGCAATGGTACGCGCCACTCGGCGAACACGCTGAATGGACCGCGCAGAAAGAAAATAGGTACGAATGAGCCTTTCTAACAAAACTTTCGCTTGCTGACTCATGTTGCAGTGGGTATCAATCTGTCCATCCGTAAGCCGTGCGTTTAGCACTCCTTGCCTTTGTTTCTGCCTGCTCCAGGCGGCTTCAACACGTTGCCTCACAACTTCTGAGGACTCACCCATCGGCAACTCAATCCAGCTTGTTGACTCTTGGGTCACATAAATCTGCAAGTCAATTCTGTCGATCAACGGACCTGAAACTCGCGTTTGATAGGCAAGAATCTGCTCCCGGCGACATTGGCATGCGCGCTTTGGATGCCCATTCCAACCGCACGGACAAGGATTCATCGTCGCCAACAGTTGAAAATCGGCCGGATAGACCACTTTAATATTCGCACGTGCAAGAGCAATCTCATGGTTTTCTAGAGGCTCTCTAAGCGCCTCGCGAACTCTACGATCAAACTCAGGGAGTTCATCTAAAAAAAGCACACCGCGATGAGAAAGTGATACCTCTCCCGGTCGCGGTTTCAGCCCACCACCGATCATTGCCGGAAGCGAAGCGGAATGATGGGGAGCGCGAAAGGGACGTGCATGACCCAATCCGCCAGATAAACCTGCAAAAGTCGCTATCGATGCAACCTCCAGTGACTCGGACTGAGTCAAAGGTGGCAATATCCCGGCCAGTCTTTTCGCCAGCATGCTTTTGCCCACTCCCGGAGTGCCCGAAAGCAACATGCTGTGTCCACCGGCCGCAGCCAGCTCAAGCGCCCTGCGCGCGATCGTCTGGCCACGCAAGTCCGACATGCACGGTAAGGGTTCATTGTTTAGGGTGATAGGAATGCACGGTGTTGGCTGAAGTGGGGCAACCCCGTTAAAGTGCGCCACCACATCGGCGAGACACTTGGCACCCAACACAACTAAACCAGGAACGCGGGCTGCGTCAGCCGCATCATCGCTTGGAAGCAGTAAAGTCGCATTGGGCTGTGTTCTGGCTACAGCGAGGGCTATCGCCAAGGCCCCGCGCGTAGAAACCAAGGCGCCGGTCAGAGACAACTCTCCCGCCAAGACCCAACTTGATAAGTCCGCAGACACCGAATGACTTACAGAGCCTTGAAAAGCATGAGCAACCTCTCGAGGATCCGCGCTGGAATCCGCTCTGATTTGAGAACGTGGATCATCTCTCTGCATCTCGACTTGACCCGAGACGAGTAAGAGTCCTAGCGCAATGGGTAAGTCAAAACGTCCAGATTCTTTGGGAATATCGGCAGGCGATAAATTGACGGTTAAGCGCCCGACAGGGAACTCGAAACCGCTGCTAAGAATTGCTGCGCGGACGCGCTCCCGACTTTCGCGGACCTCCGCGTCTGCGAGACCTACGATTCCAAAACTAGGTAACCCACGAGCAAGATGCACCTCGACCCTGACGATAGGCGCATCTAACCCGACGAGCGAACGACTTAATAAAACGGCAAGAGACATCTTTCACCAACAAAAGGGCAAAAGTATGCGCTGAAATAAACGTCAAAAATCTCAGGATGGATGAATTGAGCCGCGGGCTCCTACTCTGGGCTTTCGAGCTTGGCAACGCGACTCTCAAGCGCATGCAAATGCTGCTCGAGAGCCTCGATACGGATCTGGGCGCGGCTGAGCAACTCCGCCTGGACATCAAACTCTTCGCGAGTGACAAGATCCATTCGGTTAAAAGCCTGGCCCATGAAGGCTTTGACATTGCGTTCAATATCCGCGGCTGGACTCTTGGCAATCAACTCTGAAACGTTTTTTTGAAACTCTTCAAACCAAGCATTGGGTTTCATCATGATGCGCTCCTATTCTGATAAGCGTAGTGTAGATGGAATGTGCGAATCACAAAGCATTAATCAAAAGATGCCCCACGCGCACTAAGTTAGTGCAAATATTTTTAATTTGGATGGCATGCACCAAAAGAATGCGCTTTTGCTCCAAGCCACTTGCTCAATAACGTGATGAATCCCGCCAAGGGATAGTACCTATGCAGTTTAGCCACACTCTGTCTTAGCTGGCATGAGTTTTGCTTTAGGTCACTTACCCACCTTTACCGAGGATACTCACATGAAACTCATTATCGCGATTATTAAGCCGTTCAAGCTCGACGAGGTGCGCGTTGCCCTCTCCGCGCTGGGCGTCCAAGGTCTAACTGTCACCGAAGTTAAAGGCTTCGGACGACAAAAAGGTCATACGGAGCTTTATCGCGGTGCTGAATACGCCGTAGACTTTTTGCCAAAAATCCGCGTCGAAGCCGCGGTTGCTGACAATCTTGTCGACCAAGCGATTGACGCAATCGAGCAGTCTGCCCGCACAGGCAAGATTGGCGACGGAAAAATATTCATTGCTCCCCTAGAGCAAGCCATCAGAATTCGGACCGGCGAGACCGGCGAAGCAGCACTCTAAATTCCTTGAATCTACGGAGCATTAAAAATGGATAAAGCCGATGTCGCATGGGTAAGCGTTTCTACCCTGTTAGTTCTCTTAATGGTGGTACCGGGCCTCGCCTTGTTTTACGGAGGTCTTGTACGTTCAAAAAACGTACTTTCAGTGCTCATGCAAGTGATGTGTACCTTTGCTCTCGCAGTTTTACTTTGGTTTGCCTACGGCTACTCGTTAACGTTCACCGAAGGTAACGCCTTCGTAGGTGGTTTTTCACGTGCATTTTTTGGCGGGATGTTTAACCCTGAAGACGGCAAATTCGAGATGGCAGCGACGATCCCTGAGATTTTGTATGCCTCCTTTCAGGCAACCTTTGCTGGTATTACTTGCGCACTGATTGTGGGCGCTTTCGCTGAACGTGCCCGCTTCTCCGCTGTGCTTGTCTTTACTGCACTATGGTTTACGTTCGCTTATATCCCGATCGCCCACATGATCTGGTTCACCACAGAAACGTCTAAAGGGTTACTCGCTGCTAAAGGCGCATTGGACTTCGCCGGTGGTACGGTCGTTCACATTAACGCAGGTATCGCAGCGTTGGTGGGTGCCTATGTTGTTGGTAAAAGACTGGGGTACGGCAAAGAGGCGATGCAGCCACACAACCTCCCGATGACCATGATCGGTGCGTCGTTGCTGTGGGTGGGTTGGTTCGGTTTTAACGCTGGTTCTTCACTTGCAGCAAACGAAGTCGCAGCCCTTGCGTTATTTAACACGTTGATTGCAACAGTTGGTGCAATTCTCGCCTGGGTCTTTACTGAGTGGGCTATCAAAGGCCGTCCTTCAATGCTCGGTGCAGCCTCTGGTGCGATTGCCGGCTTGGTGGGTGTGACGCCAGCCGCTGGTCTAGTGGGACCAATCGGTGCTCTGGTGATTGGTGTCGCAGCAGGTGTCATTTGCGTTTGGGGTGTAAATGGTCTGAAACGTATGTTGGGTGCGGATGACTCACTCGATGTTTTCGGTATTCACGGTGTTGGAGGTATTGTGGGTGGCATCTTGGTCGGTGTCTTTAATGCAAAGGCCTTGGGCGGCCCTGGTTTGGACTCAATCGGCCTGATCGGTGGACAGCTTTTGGTTCAGCTTGAAGGTATCGTCATTACCATCATCTGGTCTGGCATTGTCGCCTTTGTTGCGTTCAAAATAGCAGACATGATGTGTGGTTTGCGAGTGACCGAAGATATGGAGCGCGAAGGTCTTGACATCACGACACACGGTGAGTCTGCATACCATCGTTAATCCTGTTGGTTAGCGTAAATGCTAACCAACGCAGCAAAGCAGTCATGACCAATAAAAATGCCGAGTGTGAATTCACTCGGCGTTTTTATTATGAACTCCAATAGATGACTGAAGTGTTATTGCAATACAGAAGGGTCAATCGTGCTGTGACGATTCAACGCAGTCGCGACTTGTTGTCTGAGCGCATTAGAGTGACCTTGCCTAATCTCTCTTTTTACGTCCAACAATTGCTGTGGATGCATGGAGAAATGTGTCAAGCCAAGCCCAAGCAACAACCTCGTCAATTTGGGATCCCCAGCCATTTCACCACAAACAGCCACAGGGATCCCGGCCCGCATCCCTGCGTTGATCGTGTTAGCAATGAGCTTTAAAACAGCTGGATGTAATGGGTCGTAGAGGGAAGACACCTCATTGTCAGCCCGGTCTATCGCAAGTGTGTATTGAATCAGATCGTTCGTGCCGATAGATAAAAAATCGAGGGCGTCCGCGAATGGATCAATCGCAATCGCCGTCGCTGGAATTTCAACCATGCAGCCAATCTGAATATTTTCTGCAAAGGCCTGTCCGCGAGCATCCAATTCAAGCTTAGCCGACGCAATCGCGGCTTTTGCGGCAACTACCTCATGCATATGCGCAACCATTGGGATAAGAATGCGAACAGAGCCATGCACAGAAGACCTCAAAATCGCTCTGAGTTGCGTTGCGAAGAGATCGGGGTGCGCAAGACAATAGCGTATCGCTCTTAATCCTAATGCGGGATTTGTCGCAACCGTTGCCTCTCCATCTAGCGCCTTGTCGGCACCAACATCTAAAGTCCGTATCGTGACGGGCCGACCCTGCATCGCTTTAACAACTGAAGAGTAGGCTTGATATTGCTCTTCTTCGCTTGGAAGCCCGGGACGTCCGATAAATAAAAACTCACTGCGAAACAAGCCAATGCCGCTCGCGCCGTTCGCCAAGGCAAGATCGACCTCATCGGGCAATTCAATATTTGCCTGAAGAGAAATTGAAATGCCGTCCAAAGTTTGGGCGGGTACGTCTTTAAGTCCAGCAAGCGAGATGCGTTCGTTGAGATAGTGTTCTTTGAGAATACGGTATTGCTCTAACGCTTCGGGGGATGGGTTGACAATCAGAGCGCCTTGTACGCCATCGAGAATTACCGTATCGCCGTCGCGCAGCAATCCGCGGGCATGACCTAATGCCACGACAGCAGGAACCGACATGCTGCGAGCAACGATAGCCGTATGCGAAGTCAACCCACCTAAGTCCGTCGCAAATCCAGCAAAGCGACCTCCGCGTAAACGGATCATATCGGCTGGAGAAATGTCGTGGGCGATGACGATCAGCGGATCGCCCTCCTCGCCTGCAAGATCCAACGCACTCAAAGGTCTTGAACCTGCTAGCGCGTGCAGGACACGCTCAATCACCTGACGAACGTCGCCGCCCCGCTCACGGAGATACTCATCATCCATGGAAGAGAACTGTTCACCTAGAATTTGTCCTTGGGTCGTCAAGGCCCACTCTGCGTTGTAGTGCTTGTCATGAATGAGATTCAACGCCTCGTCTGCCAAGAGTGGATCCGAGAGCAACATGCCGTGCACGCTCAGCAATGCTGCGAGCTCGCGCGGTGCATCTTCAGGCAGTGTTTCAGCCATTTCCAGCATTTCGCGTTTTGTCGTATCGAGTGCCCTGCTCAGCCGAGCTTGTTCGATGGCAACCGCTGCAGGATGAACGCGATAATGGGCGACCTCGAGGGCAGTCGCCCCCATCACTAGGGCGCGACCGATCGCATACCCTCTCGCTGCACCTTGCCCATATAAGCACACCATGGGCGGTGGGCGCGAGTCGCCTGTAGAGCTATTCCCCTTCGCCGAATTTGTCATCGAATATTTTTTTTATTGAGTCAAGGGCTCGATCCGCGTCACTGCCATTCGCCTCGACTTTTACGGTCGTACGCATACCCGCCGCAAGCATCATCACCCCCATGATGCTTTTCGCATTGACGCGCTGCGCGCCTTTGGAGATGAAAATTTCACTACTGAACTGACCGGCGAGTTGGGTTAATTTAGCCGCCGCACGTGCGTGCAGCCCAAGCTTGTTAGAGACGACGATTTCAATGTCAGGCATATTGAAAATGATGAAAAGTTAGCTCACGCAGATAGCGTCAGTCTACACGCAACACAGCCTGCATGGCGCCAGTGAGCGCTTTCTCCGTGACAACATCCAATGCTGCGCTGCGATAATTGATTGCTTTGAGCAACATCGACGCATTCACACCACCCAATACTCGACAGTCGATATTTTTTTGGACTAAAAGCGCAGAAGCGCCTTTTGCGATGTTCGAAGGCGTCGCACCAGGAAGATCTGTCAAAATAAGGACGCCCTGCCCACTCTCCTCGGCCAGTATGGCCGCGGCCAATAGCGGTGAAGACTCGCCTGCACACTCGTCTGGCTGAACATCAAAAATATGCAGCTTTGGATCGATGCCCAACACATGCCTCGCGCATGCTTCCAATGCAGAAGCAAGCGGCACATGTGCCACGACAAAAATTGCAACCATGTCTATGAAGCCTGCGCAACCGCAGACTCTAGCGCTTCGACAAAGCGCGCACCAACATCGAAGCCGGTCTGTTCTGTGATTTCAACAAAACATGTAGGACTGGTGACATTGATTTCAGTCACGTAGTCACCGATGACATCTAAGCCGACTAACAACAATCCACGCCGACTCAGTTGAGGTGCGATTTCACGCGCTATTGCCCAATCGCGTTCAGACAAAGGCTGAGCAACGCCACGGCCACCAGCAGCCAAATTGCCCCGTGTTTCGCCCGCGAGTGGAATTCGTGCAAGACAAAATGGCACAGGTTCGCCACCAATCAGCAAAATACGCTTATCCCCTTTGGAAATCTCAGGGATATAACGTTGAGCCATGATGCTGCGCTGACCATCATGCGTCAAAGACTCGAGAATGGCGTTGAGATTAGGCTCGTTTTTTGCGAGCTTAAATATACCTGTTCCGCCCATGCCATCGAGTGGTTTGACAATCACGTCTTGATGTTCAGCATGAAAGGCCTTAATGCGCTCCATGTCACGTGTCACAAGCGTAGGCGTGGTGAACTGAGAAAACTCAGTAATCGCCAGCTTTTCCGGATGATTACGAATTGCTGCGCCACTGTTGAACACGCGCGCCCCTTGGGCTTGCGCGTAATCAAACATGTGAGTGATATAGACGTACTCCATATCAAATGGAGGGTCTTTTCGCATCAATACCGCAGAAAAAGCCTGCAACAACGTATCAACAGGGGCACCGGAAACATTCCACCAGTGCTTGTCATGAAGATCAGCACCCTCCACCAACTTGATTGGAGTCGCACGGGCATAAACCTGACCACCCTCTATGAACACATCGCCTTGCATCGCAACACTGAAGCTGTGTCCTCGGGCAGCGAGTG
>JAURZO010000140.1 GCA_030653405.1 Zwartia sp.
TTCGGAACCGAAGCCACCAAAGCAACAGGGGCAAAATCGCGAATGGCATCATAAGGAATCTTGCTGTAGAGCGCAGGATTAATGGCGTGCGTGGCGACCGCACCCATGACCAGTGAATAGCCATCAGGCTGAGCCTTGGCAATCAAATCGGCACCGATATTACCGCCAGCTCCAGGTCGGTTCTCGACGATGATCGGCTGACCCAGCGTCGTTTTGGCCTGTTCCGCCAGAACCCGCGCAACCGTATCCAGTGGGCCGCCAGGTGGATAGGGCACCACAAATCGAATCGGTTTGGTTGGCCAAGTCGCAGCGCTTTGTGCCTGCGCGGTCAAGCCAAGCGACACACTTCCCAGACCCAAGGCCAATAACAACACTCGACGAAAGTGGCTATGTTGCTTTTTCATATCGACTCTCAATGAAGAATTTGACTGAGAAACAGTTTAGTCCTTTCGTTCTGTGGGTGATCAAAAAAGGCCTCGGGCGTATTCTGCTCGATGATTTCGCCTCGATCCATGAAGATCACGCGATCGGCCACTTTGCGGGCAAATCCCATTTCATGGGTCACGCATATCATTGTCATGCCCGACTCTTCGGCCAGACCAATCATGACGTCCAGCACCTCCTTGACCATCTCGGGATCAAGTGCTGAGGTCGGCTCATCAAACAACATGATTTTGGGATCCATGCACAATGAACGGGCGATCGCCACGCGTTGTTGCTGACCGCCGGAAAGCTGGCCCGGAAACTTGAGCGCCTGTTCGCTGATGCGCACGCGCTCTAAATATTTCATGGCGCGTGCCTCGGCCTCCGCTTTAGGGGTTTTAAGTACCCAGATCGGACCAATCGTCAGGTTCTCAAGAACAGTCAAGTGCGGAAACAGGTTGAAATGTTGAAATACCATTCCAACTTCTCGACGAATCGCTTCGACGTGAC
This sequence comes from Zwartia sp., assembly GCA_030653405.1. Lineage (GTDB taxonomy): Bacteria > Pseudomonadota > Gammaproteobacteria > Burkholderiales > Burkholderiaceae_B > Zwartia. Next base: position 934 of record JAURZO010000140.1, read on the forward strand.
GCAAATCATTCGTAATCTCTGTCCCGTCGACGACAATCTGACCCTTTTGATGCTCTTCAAGACGATTGATGCAGCGAATCAACGTCGATTTGCCTGAGCCCGACGGGCCACACACGACGATCCGCTCACCGGGAGCCACTTCCAGATTAATGTCACGCAACACGTGGAATTTACCGTACCACTTGTTGACGTCTTTCATGCGAATGATGGCGTCAGCCATACATATTCTCCAAAGATCGGGCGCGCCCAGATTGTGGCGCAAGGCCCCTAACGCTCATGTCCGGTTGCCAATCTCTTTTCAAGAGACTGACTGTATTTGGACATTGAGTAACAAAACACGAAGTAAATCGCAGAAATAAAAATGTAGACCTCGACACTGAAACCTCGCCAGGCCTGATCTGTCAACGCAACCTTGGCAGCTTGGGTGAGATCGAAAATCCCGATGATGACCACCAGGGAGGTGTCTTTAAACAGCGCGATGAACAATCCAACCAGCGGTGGAATAACGATTTTGAGCGCCTGCGGCAACACAATCAGACGCATCTGCTGCCAATAACTCAAACCAAGAGACTCGGCGCCCTCAAACTGGCCTTTTGGAATAGCCTGCAGACCACCGCGAATCGTCTCGGCCATGTAGGCGGCTGCAAAAAGAATGATCGCGATCTGGGCACGCAACAGCTTGTCGATATTCATGCCCTCGGGCAAAAATAGTGGCAACATGACCGCAGACATGAACAGCAAACTTATCAGGGGTACACCACGCACCAACTCGATGTAGACCACGCAGATTGCCTTGATGGCAGGCATATCCGAGCGTCGACCCAGAGCCAGCACAATACCCAAGGGAAATGCCAAGGCGATACCAAAGGTCGATAAAATCAAGGTCAGCGGCAAGCCACCCCATTGACTGTTTTCGACATAGGTCAAGCCGAACACGCCACCCCACATGAATACGGCCACCGTGGCCAGCACCACAGTCCACAACACCAGCAACCACATGTTCCAGAGCACCCTCCAACCGCTCAGGATGATTGCACCGACCAACAAGAAGGTGGCAATCAAGGGACGCCATTGCTCATCGTAGGGATACAAACCAAAGAGAATAATGCGATGCTTTTCGACAATCATGGCCCAGCAAGCACCCGTCGACTCACGGCATTGATCCGCAGTGGTTGCGCTGACATTTGCGTTGAGGACTAACCAGTCCACCATCGCTGGTACCGAAACTAATAATAGCCAGACCGAGAGAATCGTTAACAAACTATTAATAGGTGAAGAAAATAACTGACTGCGCATCCAGGCCAGCACACCGATGCTGGACGAGGGTGCTTTTTCTGTCGACACTAACGGGGCGGTGTCGGAAGTGTTGGGGGTGTTGGCTGTACTCATCTCAACGCTCCACCAACGCAATGCGCTTGTTGTACCAATTCATAAAGACGGAAATCGACAAGCTGACCGTCAGGTAGGCCGCCATGATCATCATGATGCCTTCGATCGCTTGGCCGGTTTGATTCAACGTCGTGTTGATGACAGACACGATATCCGGATAACCGATCGCCACGGCGAGTGAACTGTTTTTTGTAATGTTCAAATATTGACTTGTCATGGGCGGCACGATCACCCGCAAAGCCTGAGGCAAAACGATCAGGCGCAGCACGTGCGAACGCTTCAGTCCAAGCGCTTCGGCCGCTTCCCATTGTCCACGGTTCACTGACTGAATACCGGAACGAACCACCTCGGCAATAAAGGCGGCCGTATAAATCACAAGGCCCACAAGGAGCGCTGCGAATTCAGGCGACAAGGTCATGCCACCTGCAAAGTTAAAACCTTTGAGCTCCGGCACATCCAATGCAAGTGAGGTGCCACTCATCAACCACATGCCAATCGGAAGCAGCAGCAAGAGTGCAAGCGACCAACGACCTGAGGGGAAGATATGGCCCGTTTTTTCTTGATTCTTACGCGCCCACTTGAGTAAACCAAAAATCAATACCAGTGCGATGGCCACACCGGCAAAGAGCCAGAGCAAGCCTTCACCATGAACCGTTGGCATCTGGATGCCACGATTGGAAACAAACACACCAGGCAGAGGATGGATCGCCTGACGCGGCCCAGGCAGCGTCTCAGAAATAATGGCGTACCAGAAAAACAGTTGCAACAACAAAGGGATATTACGCATGACCTCAACGTAAACGCTTGAGATTTTGCGGATCAACCAGTTTCGGGAGAGGCGCGCAATCCCGATAATCGTGCCCAGGATTGTGGCGAGCACAATTCCAATCAGTGCCACTCTAAGCGTGTTGAGCAGACCGACTGTGATGGCTCGTGCATAAGTGCTGGCTGGGCTGTACTCAATGGGGGATTCGCCAATGGCAAAACCCGCTTCTTTACTAAGAAAATCAAAACCTGTCGAAATATTGCGTGATGACAGGTTATTTAATGTGTTGTGAATCAAAAACCAGACTGCGCTGCCAACGGCAAGTAGTGCAAGAATTTGATAGATGATCGCGCGCGTGCCGGGATCATTCCACGACCAGCGTCGTCGTAAGTTGGGTGCTTCTTGAGATTCTTTAGGCTTCGTCATAACTTAGGGCGACCGCAAAGCAGTCGCCCCTATGTGTCAATTTAGATTAACGGATTGGCCAAGCGTACATCAGACCACCTTTGGTCCACTGTGCGTTCAGACCGCGCTCAAGCTTCAACGGTGTATTCACACCGATGTTGCGCTCAAAGCTTTCGCCGTAGTTACCGACTTGCTTGATGATGTCGTAGGCCCACTTTTCCGAGACGCCCAGATTCTTGCCCATGCCTGGTGTCACACCCAAAATGCGCTGAACGTTAGGATTGGTGCTCTTGAGCATTTCATCGACGTTCTTTTGAGTGATGCCATACTCTTCAGCTTCGACCATGGCATAGAGCGCCCAGCGAACAACGTTGAGCCACTGCTCGTCACCTTGACGAACCTGCGGACCCAGAGGCTCTTTGGAAAGATCCTCAGGCAAGATGATGTTGTTGGCTGGGTTCTTCAGCGTGGTGCGCGATGAAGCCAAGCCAGACTTGTCGGTTGTGTAGGCATCGCAACGGCCTGAGTCGTAAGCGCGCACGACTTCGTCAACTTTCTCGATCACAACTGGCTTGAACGTCAGCTTGTTGGCACGGAAGTAGTCGGCTAGATTCAGTTCGGTCGTGGTGCCAGGCTGAACGCAAACTGTTGCGCCGTTGAGCTCTTTGACGCTTTTGATATTCAGATCCTTACGAACCATCACGCCTTGGCTGTCATAAAAGTTGACGCCCGCACCAATCAGACCCAGCGAAGTATCGCGAGTCATTGTCTGCGTCGTATTACGTGTCAGTACGTCGATTTCGCCAGACTGCAGTGCTGTGAAGCGCTGCTGAGCAGTCAAGGGGGTGAACTTGACTTTGGATGCATCGCCAAACATCACGGCGGCGACTGCACGACACATGTCGATATCCAAACCGGACCAGACACCTTTGCTGTCAGGCGCGGAAAATCCAGCCAATCCTGTGTTGGTACCGCACTGGACGAAGCCTTTCTTTTTCACGTTATCAAACGTCGGGCCAGCCAAGGCGACGGTGTTGGCAGCTAACATCGCCGCGCCGACCACTGCTAGTTTTAAGAATTTCATCACTCGATCTCCGAAATACTATGGGGGACGGCAGCCAACGAGGCTTACCGCAAGTCTTATTGTGCAAGGCACCAATGGTAGCCTCACATACTACCGGACTGTATGGGGGAAATCCCTCGCAGTCAATAATTGATGCTTCATATACTTATTAATTCGAGTGCATGCAGGGTTATTATTAGGGAATAACCTATGTGATGTCATGATCGAATTCCAGCACGTTTTCAAATCCTACGGCCAAGGCCGCAACATCCTCGCGGACATTACTTTTCAGGTTGCCGCTGGAGAGTTTGTCTACGTTGCCGGCCCCTCCGGCGCGGGCAAATCGACTCTTTTGAAGCTGATCGGCGGACTCGAGGCGCCCAGCAGGGGCTCCATCCAGGTCAACGGTCAACGACTCGAACAACTCTCTGCACGCGCCAGACCCTACCTCAGGCGTTCAGTGGGTGTCATTCTCCAAGATACCCACCTGCTTTTCGATCGCAGTGTCATTGAAAACGTATTGTTACCTCTGACCGTGACGGGACTGGCCGCAGACGTTGCTCGGGCGCGTGCTCGCGCGGCACTCGAGAAAGTCGGCCTCAGCGCAAAAGAAAACGCACCACCTATCGAACTCTCTGGCGGTGAGCAACAGAGGCTCGCCATCGCGCGCGCCATTGTCAACCGCCCCGCGATCCTCATCGCTGACGAGCCAACCGCGAGTCTGGATCGAGACACGGCCCGTCGTATCATGTCTGTTTTCAAAGACTTCAATCGTGTCGGTGTCACCACCGTCATCGCCTCTCATGACGATGAGCTGATGGCCGAATACGCCACACGCGCGTTCAAAATAGAGCCTGGAAAATTCGCTGACTCAGCAGCCAGACGTTCGCCCGCCAATTCCGGCCAGGCAGTCTCGGCCCACAAAGGCCCACAAGAACCACATCTGGGAGGCAACCTTTAATGAAAAGCCTGCTCAGACAACATCGTTATGCGCTGACCATCACTATTCGACGCCTCTTGGCTCAGCCCATCTCTTCACTCACCAACCTTTTAGTGATCGCGCTGGCATTAGCACTCCCTTTGTTGGGTGCCTCCTTTTTGATTTCTCTGCAGCCAGTGGCCAGACAAGTCTCAGTCACCCCTGAACTCACGGTTTTTTTAAAAATCGATGCCCCTGCCGGACAAGCGGAGCAGCTCGCGCGACGTATCCGCCAAGACCATTCTGACCAAACGACGCAGGTCCGCGTCGTGCCCAAGGATCGTGCACTCGCGGATTTACGCACAAACCCGGCCTGGGAACAGGCCCTGAAAGTTCTGCCGAACAACCCACTGCCGGATGCCATTATTGTTGAGCTCGCCGCTGGAGATGATTTGGCATCGCGCGCGGACGAGATGGCGCAAACATGGCGCAAGTGGCCAGGGGTAGATCTTGTGCAGCTCGATAGCGCCTGGGTGCAGCGCCTCGAAGCGCTGCTGCGGTTTGGACGTATCGGACTATTTTTACTCGCACTCAGTGTCATACTGGTCGTGCTCGCTACGGTCTTTAACACCGTCAGAATGCAGGCACTCTCGCAGCGCGAAGAAATCGGCGTCGCCAGACTCGTTGGCGCGACCGAAGCCTTCGTGCGGCGCCCTTTTCTTTATCTGGGCGCGCTCACCTGCACGCTTGCGGGACTAATCAGTATTGGCATCGCTCAGCTGGCACTCTCTCCACTTAACGACGCGCTCGCCTCTTTGGCGCGCACCTACGACTCAGAGTTCATGCTGAGTTTGCCCTCACCCCTGGTGCTGACGGTTTCTGTCTTATGCGTGGCAGCGCTCGGTGCTCTTTCGGCCCGCTGGTCCGTGCAACGCAATACTCGTTTCTGACACGCAACTCATTCAACTCACGCAACCCATGGCCTTAGCCGATCAAATTATCGCCTGGCAGATTGCCCATGGACGCCACGATCTGCCATGGCAAAACACGTGTGATCCTTATCGTGTGTGGCTATCAGAAATCATGCTGCAACAGACGCAGGTCAGTGCCGTGATTGAGTATTACCAGCGCTTTCTGAGCCACTTCCCGGATGTGGCGAGCTTAGCGCAAGCATCCCCTCAGTCTGTGATGGCACAGTGGGCAGGTCTAGGCTACTACGCGCGTGCAAGAAACCTACACGCTTGCGCGCAACGGGTCATGCAGGATTGGCAGGGCAGCTTTCCGCCAGATGCGGCTGGTTTGGCGACTCTTCCCGGCATCGGCCCTTCGACTGCGGCAGCGATCGCGGCGTTTTGCTATGGGGAGCGCGCGGCGATTCTGGATGGCAACGTCAAACGCGTCTTTGCGCGCTACTTTGCGGTCGATGGCGACCCGACACAGCGTGCAACAGAAATCCAGTTGTGGGCACATGCACGTGCTGCCTTACCTTCGATCAAAACCTGTAGGCGAGACCCTGAGACCATGGCGCGTTACACGCAAGGTCAAATGGACTTGGGTGCCACGCTCTGTACGCGAAGCCGCCCAAAATGTCATGCCTGTCCGATTCAGAAAGGCTGTGAGGCACGTCGCACGGGCCGTACTGAAGAACTCCCGTGGCCACGCAAGCGCAAAGTGTTGCCTGAGCGCGCAACGGGCATGTTGATCGCCTGCAAAAATAAGCAAGTGCTGCTCGAGCAACGGCCCGAGTCAGGGATTTGGGGCGGCTTATGGAGTCTGCCGGAATTTGATGCGACCGCCAGTCCCGCACAAGCGTGCGAACAAATCGGAGTCGTTTCATGCGACACGCAGACACTCGCGCCGTTTTTGCATGTTTTTACACACTACCGCCTGACAATCACACCCTTAGTCGCAATGACTTCGAATGACCGCCTCGCGGCAGAGCAACCAAACCAAGAGGTGCGATCCAACGCAATCCGTCGTTGGGTGCGCTTCGAAGAACTCGTCACGCTAGGTCTGCCCGCACCTGTTCGCAAACTGCTAGACGGGCTATTGACCGACCAACTATTGTGATGTCCAGAGACTGCTATCAAAACTAGTCGACTTCGGGCTGGTAGTGACTAATACTCATGAGGATTCCGCACGCAATACCAATTGTCAGCAGCGCTGTCCCGCCATAACTCAACAATGGCAGGGGCACCCCAACAACTGGCAACAAACCGGTCACCATTCCGATATTGACAAAAACATAGATAAATAAAACCATCGAAAGCGCACCGGCCAATAGGCGACTCGCATGCGTCGGCGCTCGCATAGCAATCGCGAGGCCTCTGAAGATCAGTAACAAGTAAAGTATCAATAATGTCACGCCGCCATAGAGACCAAACTCCTCGGCGAACACAGCAAAAATGAAATCTGTCGTGCGCTCTGGAATGAAGTCTAAGTGCGTCTGGGTGCCGCTCATATAGCCTTTGCCATAGACGCCACCTGAGCCCACTGCGATGGTCGATTGAATCGTATGAAAACCCTTTCCAAGTGGATCGTTGGTTGGGTCGAGCAAGGTGCATACCCGATTCTTTTGATAGGTGTGCAACACAACCCAGTCTGTTTCCTCTTGGCACAACTCATCCTGATAAACAACAATGCCGCCAATACCCACTAACACTGAGATCAAGATCGGCACGAGAAGCTTGAAAGATAAGCCCGCAAAATAAATCACGCAGAACCCCGCGCCGAAAACAAGAAGGGCCGTGCCCAAGTCAGGCTGCAAGACAATCAATATGAACGGTGCGGCAAGCAAAGCGCCTGCGACAAAAAAATCATAAAACTTCAGCGTGCTTTCACGCTTGTGAAAGTACCAAGCCAACATTAACGGCAAAGCGATTTTCATCATCTCGGAGGGTTGGATTCTGGCAAAACCCAGATTGAGCCAGCGGGTCGCACCCTTGCTGGTCGAACCAAAGAACTCAACGCCTAGGAGTAACACCACACCCAAAATATAAAAAGGCAAGGCGACTCTCAAAATATATTGAAAAGGCACCATCGCGACCACCCACATGACGCCAAAGGCAATCAGGGAATTGCGCATATGATCTGCATAGCGCCAGTCTGTGCCGCCTACTGCGGAGTGCATGACGAGAAGGCCTGTCGCGCCTAAAAGTAACAACACGATCATGAGCGGCCAATCAAAGGCCGTGACACCTCTCAGTATGAATTTGAATATTAGTTTCATCGGCTCGCCTGGGGTCCCTTGGGCGTGTGCAGCAACCAGGCATCAAAGACCTTGCGCGCGATAGGCGCTGCGACACTACCACCCCAACCCGCATTTTCAACTAACACTGCGATCGCGATCTTAGGGTCTTTGACGGGCGCGAATGCCATAAACAACGCATGATCTCGCAGACGTTCGTCAATTGCACTACTTTGGTATTTGCCCCCTTTCAAACTGTACACCTGTGCGGTGCCTGTTTTGCCCGCGGTTTGGTAGGGCGCGCCAACAAAAGCCTGGCGGGCCGTACCAGAGACCGTCACTTCGGCTAACGCGCGTTTGATCGCCTGAATATTTTCTGGCTTTAAGGGTATACGGTGTGAGGCCTCTGCGACGGTCAGTCGCTCCTCACCAGAAGTCGGATTTTTAATCGCACGCACCAGATGGGGCTGCATATATGTCCCATCGTTCGCCAACACAGCCGTTGCTTGTGCCAACTGCATCAATGTGAATGCGTTATAACCCTGTCCAACCGCCACCGATATCGTCTCACCAGCATACCAGCGCTGTTGTTCGCGTTTTTTGTATGCATTGCGTTTCCACTCTGTTGAGGGCAACACACCGCGACGCTCACCCTCGATGTCAATGCCTGTGATCTGTCCAAAGCCAAATGGCTTCATAAAATCATGCAAGGCATTGACGCCAATCTCAGGCGCAAGTGAATAAAAATAGGTATCGGAAGACACAACTAACGCCTGATGCATGTCGATCGAACCAAATGCCGCTGACCCCGCATTACGGAATCTCTGGCCTCCAAACTCAAAATAACCAGGGTCGCTAATACGGTCTGAGGCGCGACGTTTGTTGAGCTCTAGGGCGGCAAGCGCGACAAAAGGCTTGTAGGTCGAGCCAATCGGATATGTGCCATAAACGGGACGGTTAATCAGGGGGTGATCAGGCGACTCGTTCAGGCGACGCCAACTTTCCACATCGATCCCATCGATAAATAAATTTGGATCGTAAGAAGGCTGTGACACAAACGCCAACACATCTCCGGTGGAAGGCTCAATCGCGACCAACGCACCGCGTTGATCCTTGAAAGCAGCCTCAGCGATGCGCTGCAGATCCATATCAATCGACAAGACAAGGTTAGAGCCCGGCGTCGGATCGACCTTGCGCAAACGACGCACGGGTTTACCGCGTGCGGTGACCTCGACTTCTTCAAAGCCCGTTTTGCCATGCAATGCTGCTTCGTAGGTTTTTTCGATGCCCTTCTTGCCAATGATATCGGTGCCCCGATAGTTACCCAGCTCTCTCTTTTCCTCGAGAGTCGCCACATCAGTTTCGGAAATCCGTCCGACATAACCCACAACGTGACCCGCCGCTTTGCCCTGCGGATACTCTCGCACCCAACGTGCCCGTAAATCCACCCCAGGGAAACGCAACGAGTGTGCAGAGAACCAAGCTGCTTCAGTCTCATTCAAGTTATTACGCAAAACAATATTGGCGTATCGCCCTGACTCACTGACTCTGCGCTTGAAACGGCGTTGGTCGGCACTACTGACATAGACAACAGGGGTCAGTCTATTAAGAAGCTCATCGATATTGCCTGCCCGACCGGGTACGACCTCAAGCGTAAAGCTCAGGTAATTGCGAGCGAGCACCTCCCCATTCCGATCAACGATATCGCCACGACGGGGAGGAATGGGCAAGACAGCAATCCGGTTATTGTCCGCACGCGCAGCCAAGCTTTCGTGGCGCTCAACCTGCAAGACCCAAAATCGCCAGCCTAACAAGGAAAAACATGCGACCGCAAAGGCGCCGGCAACCAGCACTCTGACGAGAAAGCGTCTCTTTTGCTGCTGATCTGCTTGTTTAAAATCAAACATGTGTCATCGGACTCAGGTCGAGCCGGACTCGGCATCGTCCAAGCGATGCTGAGGCAACAAAAGCAACCATCCCACTAAGGGCCACAAAGCCACTGTCAGTAGCGCACTAAACAGCCAAGACCATCCCGGCCATGCGCTGACAAGGAACGAGCCAATCAGAACCGTCACAAACTTGGCGCCAACAAAAATAGGCAGCAGATGAAGAGCTTGTTGAAACAAATCAAAACGCAGCACTCTGCGTTGCATCGCCTGAGCACCATACACAGTGAGCGTGTACATGAGTGCCTGAAGCCCAAGAGGCCCAACATCATGGACATCCAGCGTCAGACCGAACAAAAAGGCAACCACCATACCGATGCGCCGCGAGTCATGCAAAGACCAGAAGGTGATGACGAGTAACAGCACCTCAGGCGCGGCATGCCAGACACGCCAAGGCAGCAGTGAGAGAATCCAAACAGTCAACAGCGTCGCCCAGACATAGCCGGCACCCATCGTATTTTCGAGAGACTCGGGCCCGACAGCATGCGCCATCGGCATCGGTGGCCTTTTTAGTCGTGGTTTCATCCCCACGCGTTCATTTGATCTTGTCTGTCGCATCCAAGGGATCCTTAGCTAGTGCAGCGGCAGCTGGAGTGAACAACGTTAAACCATCTCCAACTGGGACTTGTAAGACAAGAAAATGTCTGTGACGTTCCGGATGTGATGAAGGTTTTGCTTCTGCGCGCGCAAAACCCGATGCTGGACTCCGCTCAACATGGTCGATGCGTCCAACGGAGAGTCCGGCAGGAAATACGCCCCCAACCCCACTCGTGACCAGTTCGTCACCTTCTCGCAAATCCGCATCCGAAGAGAAATACCGTACCTCGACCTTGCCAGGTACGCTGGAACCAAAGGCGATCAACCGCAAACCATTGCGTAGCACTTGAACAGGTATGGAGACAATTTCATCAGTCAGCATCGCGGCCTCAGAAGACATCGGTGTCACGCGTGTGATCTGACCTACCACGCCACTCTCGTCAATGACAGGCATGCCTTGCGCGATGCCTGCTCGACTGCCTTTGTTAAACACAATTCGCCTGGTGAAGGCATTCACTGGCTCATAGAGCACCTCGACCACAACGGTCGGGCGATCGACAGCGGTATCCAGAACGCCTAACAAGCGCCTGAGTTGGGTATTTTCCGCAGAAAGCAGTGCGGCATTCGTAGACACTTGAGCGAGCGCAATCCGTTGACGTTGCAGTGCTTCATTTTCCGACTTGATCAATGCGGCAGCATTCAACCATTCATCGAAGGTCGTCAGCAGGTCTCGTGGAAATAAAACAAGCCTCTGAAAAGGATAGAGTGCCGTCGACATCGTCTGACGGACAGGATTCGTCCTGCTCCACGTCGCGTCTGTAAATATCAAGACGATCGAAAACAGAACCAGCAGTGTGAGAATGACTTCGGCTGCGGGACCGCGCCGAAAAAGTCGCAGGGTGACGTGTCGTTGCATCTGAGCTCAATACCAAGCCACCCGGCCTATTTGTGCACCAATCATCAAACGTTGATGGCGATGTACGGACAGTGAAAACCATCCGAAACAAACAAGAGCCAGGCCAACTAGTCGTTAATAAAGATTGCACCTAATTTCTCAAGGTGCTCCAGCGCATCGCCGCAACCGCGCACGACACACGTCAAAGGGTCTTCAGCAACAATCACCGGCAAACCTGTTTCCTCTTGAAGCAAGCGATCCAAATCTCGCAGCAACGCACCACCGCCGGTCAAGGAGATCCCTTTGTCGGTAATGTCAGCTCCAAGCTCTGGAGGGGTATTTTCCAAAGCAATTTTGACGGCGGAAACGATTTGGTTCAATGGGTCTGTCAGCGACTCAAGGATCTCATTGGAGGAAACCGTGAAGCTGCGAGGCACACCCTCGGCGAGGTTGCGACCTTTGACTTCGATTTCGCGCACTTCTGAGCCCGGAAAAGCCGAACCAATTTCTTTCTTGATGAGCTCTGCTGTGGGCTCGCCAATCAACATGCCGTAATTACGACGGATGTAATTCACGATGGCCTCGTCAAACTTATCGCCACCGACCCGCACAGAGCCTTTGTAAACCATGCCGCCGAGGGAAAACACGGCGACTGCGGTTGTGCCACCACCGAAAACAACCACCATCGAGCCGCTGGCGTCCGAGACATTCAGACCCGCCCCGATCGCCGCAGCCATCGGCTCCTCAATCAGATAAACGCGGCTTGCACCGGCACCCAACGCGGACTCCCGAATTGCGCGGCGCTCAACTTGTGTCGAACCGCAGGGTACGCACACAATAATCCGCGGGCTTGGCGCAAAAATATTGCGCGGGTGCACCATACGGATAAATTGCTTGAGCATTTGCTCAGTCACTGTGAAGTCAGCAATCACGCCGTCTTTCATTGGACGGATCGCCTCGATATTGCCGGGTACGCGACCCAGCATCTGCTTGGCTTCACGGCCAACGGCTTGAATGATTTTCTTGCCTCCGGGGCCACCATCGTGACGGATCGCAACCACTGATGGCTCATCCAGCACAATGCCTTTGCCACGGACGTAAATAAGAGTGTTGGCGGTACCGAGATCGATCGCCATATCACTGGAGAAATAACTACGCAGGAATCCGAACATGAGAGCCCAGCCAGAGAAAAAATTGATGCGCGCAACAAGCGGCGATTAGCCCTCCATCATAACTTATAATTCTTTAAGTCTCGGCAAAATTTGCTCTCGTCAAGCTCGGGAAGTCACGAGCAGACCCCCTAAATGGATTAAATCTGTCCTATGGCCCTCACAGACCAAGAAGTCGCCCGTATCGCCCGCCTCGCAAGGCTTCACCTCTCACCCGACCAGCTCAATCAGGCTCAAACGGACCTGAATAAGATCCTGTCCGTGATAGAGGCCCTTCAGTCGGTCGACACCACTGGCGTAGAGCCTTTGGCGCATCCTTTGGCCGCGGTGTCAGACGTTCACTTGCGTCTACGGGACGATGTTGTGACTGAAATCACCTCGACAGAGCGCCGTGCCGCACTGATGGCAAACGCCCCTGGTGCCGCCAACGGCTTATTCCTGGTTCCAAAGGTAATTGAATAAGATGTCGAATGCCCTTTTGCACTACCCAAACATCACGGCGCTGAGCCAAGCGCTGGCCAGTCGAAAACTCAGCGCGACCGAGCTCGCGCAAGACTGCCTCGACCAAATCAAGCAGCAAGCCAGCCTGAATGCCTTTATTCATGTCGATGCGGACCTGACCCTTGCCCAGGCGCGTGAAGCAGACGTCACACTGGCCGCTGGTCGGGGCAATATTCTGACCGGACTGCCCATCGCTCACAAGGATCTCTTTGTTACCAAAGGCTGGCGCAGTACGGCAGCCAGCAATATGCTGCGCAACTACACCAGCCCTTTTGATGCAACCGTCGTCCATCATTTGCGCGAGGCTGGCTGCGTCAGCCTGGGTAAACTCAACTGCGACGAATTCGCGATGGGTTCTGGCAACAAACACTCTGCGTTCGGACCGACTCACAATCCGTGGGATCACAGCGTCGTGCCTGGCGGCTCTTCAGGTGCCTCCGCAGCGGCTGTCGCCGCAAAACTGGTGATTGCGGCGACCGGCACGGACACAGGCGGCTCGGTCCGCCAACCTGCCGCCTTATGCGGCGTGAGCGGCATCAAGCCCACTTATGGTGCAGTCTCTCGCTACGGCATGATCGCGTATGGTTCGAGCCTCGATCAAGCGGGCCCCCTGGCCAACAGCGCCCTGGATCTCGTAGATATGCTGGATGTCATGAGTGGCTTTGACAACAAAGACGCCACAAGCGCCGAACACTGCAAAGGCGTACCCAATGCGCAAGGTCGTATTCGAGAGGAGTTTGATCGTGCGGCCACACACTTTAGTGGCGACCCCGCACAACCCCTCAAAGGCCTGCGTATTGGCGTACCAAAAGAGTTCTTTGGCGAGGGTCTATCGACCGACGTCGCCCAAGCGATTGAGCGCGCACTGGCACAGTTTCAAAAACTGGGCGCGCAGCGCGTGGACATCTCCCTGCCGCGCACACAGCTCTCGATCCCCGCGTATTACGTGATCGCCCCCGCAGAGGCCTCAAGCAACTTGTCGCGTTACGACGGCGTACGCTACGGGCATCGGAGCGACGCTTATACAGACCTCGCCGATATGACGGGCCGATCTCGCGCGGAGGGCTTTGGGCCTGAAGTACAGCGCCGCATTCTCATTGGCACCTACGTACTTTCGCACGGTTATTACGATGCGTATTATCTGCAAGCCCAACGCTTGCGCCGCATGATTGCTGACGACTTTCAATCAGCGTTTGCGCAACACTGCGATGTCATCATGGGTCCCGTGACCCCTACGGTTGCCCAACCAATACATCAGGATCAAAGCGATCCAACTGCCGATTGGCTCGCCGACATCTACACCCTCGGCCTAAATCTCGCCGGGCTTCCTGGCATGTCGATTCCCTGCGGCTTCGGCCCCGGCGTGTCTGGCAAGCTCCTGCCCATTGGGCTGCAAATCATCGGCAACTATTTCGATGAGGGACGGCTGCTCGCAGTCGCTCAACAATATCAGCAAGTTACGGATTGGCATCAACGCGTTGCGGGGCAAGCATAATGGCATGGGAAATCGTCATCGGACTGGAAACACACACCCAGCTCTCGACTCAGACCAAAATTTTCTCGGGTAGCAGCACCCGTTACGGCGCGCTGCCCAACACCCAGGCCAATGAGGTCGACCTCGCACTGCCTGGCTCACTACCCGTCATGAATAAAGCAGCTGTTGACCGGGCAATTCGTTTTGGACTTGCCGTCGGCGCCACCATCGCACCCCGCTCAATTTTTGCCCGCAAAAATTACTTTTATCCTGACTCACCTAAAAACTACCAGATTAGTCAGTTTGAGATCCCGGTTGTGCAAGGAGGGTCACTGACCTTTTTTGTCGGCGACCAGGAAAAAACAATCAACCTGACGCGTGCGCACCTCGAAGAGGATGCTGGCAAATCCATGCACGATGATTTCGTTGGACCACATGGCGAGTCTTCTTCTGGCATTGACTTAAACCGTGCCGGCACGCCGTTACTGGAAATCGTGTCCGAGCCAGAAATGCGTTCTGCCGCCGAGGCCGTTGCCTACGCAAAGTCACTCCATAGTCTCGTGATGTGGCTTGGCATTTGTGATGGCAATATGCAAGAGGGTTCTTTTCGCATTGACGCCAACGTCTCGGTACGACCCGTTGGTCAAAAAGAGTTCGGCACGCGCTGTGAGATCAAAAACGTCAACTCTTTTAAATTTCTCGAACGCGCGATTCAATTCGAAGTCCGTCGTCAAATCGAACTGATCGAAGACGGTGGCCGTGTGGTTCAGGAAACGAGGCTCTACGATTCGGAGCGCGATGAAACGCGCAGCATGCGAAGCAAGGAAGATTCGCATGATTACCGGTATTTCCCTGATCCCGACCTGCCACCCTTGGTGATTGAGTCGAGCTGGATTGAATCTGTGCGCGCGACAATGCCTGAGCTGCCAGATGCCTTGCGCGAGCGTTTCGTCTCGCAATTTGGTCTGGCGCCTGTCGATGCTGCACAGCTCTCGAGCAGCCGCGATCTTGCAGGTTATTTCGAAAGCGTGAATGCCGCGCTGCCAACCGGTCAGGCTAAGCTTGCGGCCAACTGGATCATGGGCGAAGTATCCGCCACACTCAATCGCGAAGAAAAAGATATCTCGCAATGTCCTGTATCAGCACCGAGTCTGGCCGCACTCTTGACACGCATTATTGATGGCACCATCTCCAACAAAATCGCGCGTGATGTTTTTGCTGCGATGTGGGCTGGCGAACACCAGGGCAACCCAGACGCGATCATTCAAGCCAAAGGACTCACTCAGATCAGTGATACGGGTGCAATCGCCGCCATGATTGACGCCGTCTTGGCAGACAATGCCGCGATTGTGGCCGAATACCGGTCTGGTAAACAAAAAGCGTTTAACTCGCTCGTCGGCCAAATCATGAAAGCGGCCAAAGGCAAAGCCAACCCCCAGCAGGTCAACGACCTGCTCAAGGCCAAACTAGATATCTAAATAAGGGGCTGTTATTCAGATCCCGTAACGTTGACGGTAAGCCAGCACCGCCTCGCGGTGTTGTGCAAACTCGGCATTCTGGTCCAACAGTGACAGAATGTCAGTGAGCGATGCGATACTGACCACCGGCAAGCCGTATTTCTGCTGGACCTCCTGCACTGCGGAATGTGGTGATAACGCGCCATCCGGGCCTGCGCGTTCCATACGGTCCATTGCGATCAGCACCGCACAAGGCTCAGCACCGGCGGCACGAATGATTTCGACAGATTCTTTGACTGACGTGCCGGCAGTGATTACATCATCAATAATGACCACTTTGCCTTTGAGTGGCGCCCCCACCAGCACTCCTCCCTCCCCATGATCCTTGGCTTCTTTGCGGTTATAAGCAAAAGGGACATCACGACCTTGCAATGATGCGCTCGAAGCCAGTGCCACCGATGTGGCCGTGGCTAAAGGAATGCCTTTGTAGGCGGGGCCAAACAACATATCGAAAGGCAACTTGGAGTCAATGAGCGCATGGGCATAAAATTGTGCGAGCCGCCCCACCGAGGCACCCGTATTAAAGAGGCCCGCATTAAAAAAATAAGGACTGGTGCGACCCGATTTGGTCACAAAGCTCCCAAAACGCAACACGCCTTCTTTTAAGGCAAACTGTACGAAATCACGACGATCAGTCCCTAGCGACATAGCATTCCTCTCAGATTCGACTCAGTATTTAACAAACAACATTATCTCACCGACCAGGAGCACCGCCTTGCTGCGTATCACCACTCTGAACCTCAACGGCATTCGTTCGGCTTATAACAAGGGCTTGCTCGACTGGCTCAAATCACATCAAGCCGACATCCTCTGCCTGCAAGAGCTCAAGGCTCATCTAACAGACATTCAACATGATTATCAACACCCTCTGGACTATACCGGTCACTTCTGTACTGCCGACAAAAAAGGCTACAGCGGCGTCGGTATTTACCTAAGAGAGCAACCCGAACGAATCCTCACGGGGATCGGCTGTCCTGAGTTCGACCCTGAAGGGCGCGTGATCCGAGCCGACTGGTCCAATTTAACGGTGATCAGCGCTTACCTTCCATCGGGCTCTAGCGGACCCGAGCGTCAAGAGGCAAAGTTTCGTTTTCTAGATAAATTCGGCCCATGGATGCAGGGACTCATGGATGATCATAAAAAAACCAACCGCGAATACGTGATCTGCGCAGACTGGAATATCGCCCACAAAGAGATTGACCTCAAAAACTGGAAATCCAATCAGAAAAACTCGGGATTCACGCCCGAGGAACGAGCCTGGGTGACCAATACGATTGATGAGATTGGCTTTGTTGATGTATTCCGAACGCTTGACCCACGTCCGGAACAATACACGTGGTGGAGTAATCGCGGGCAAGCATGGGCCAAGAACGTTGGCTGGCGGTTGGACTATCAACTGGCGACCCCTGGCATCGCCGCACTGGCTCGCACGACCAGCATTTACAAGGAGGAGCGCTTTTCCGATCATGCGCCGCTCACGATCGACTATGACTTCAAGCTGAAAGCCTGACAGGCGACCGCAGTCTGTTCAGAAAGATGAGTAGACTGCTCTGTCAATCCGCGCGTTAAATGCCGGCGGCATCGATCCTGTCGATGTCCTTTCGACGCCAGCGCAGCAAGAGTATCCCCGGCAAAGCGATTGCGACCGTCATCAGGAAAAAGGTCGGCCAGCCAGCAAACTCTACAAGCGGGGGCGTCAACGGCCCTGCAAGATAAGTACGTCCCACCGCCGACAGCGCGGACAGCAGGGCGAACTGGGTCGCGGAAAACTCACGGTTACACAAGCCCATCAACAAGGCGACGAAAGCCGCCGTGCCCATCCCGCCACACAGATTTTCCAAACTCACTCCGGCAGCCATCAACCATACACTGTGCGGCCCAACGGAGATCACCCAGAAACCCAGATTAGAGAGGGCTTGCAGCAAACCAAACAATAACAAAGACCGATAAAGACCTAGTTTCGCCATCAAAGCGCCGCCTGTCAGCGCGCCCACAATGGTTGCAGTCAGTCCGAGCAGTTTGTTAACCGTACCGACCTCTGTGGCCGAATAACCAGCCGCACGGATCAGGAATGTGGTGGACAGTGCGCCTGCAAAAGCATCACCTAGTTTGTAAAGCACGATCAATATCAACACTGTGATCGCTTCGGGACGACCGAAAAACTCTTTGAATGGCTCGAAAACCGCACGCGAAAGGGATCGAGGCGTTTGTGCAGGCACCTCCGGCTCGGGAGCCCAAAAAGTCGCGAGCGCAGCCACCAGCATCAAGCCACCCATCAACATATAGGTATGTCCCCAACCCAACCACTGATCCGCGATGATGAGCGCGAGTCCACCAGAAGTCAGCATTGCGAGCCTGTAGCCAAGCACAGACAGCGCGGCCCCGGCACCTCGCTCCTCCTTACGCAGCACGTCGCTGCGATAAGCATCAAACGCAATATCTTGGGTCGCGGAACAAAACGCCACCGCAACGGCGAGGAGCGCCAAAGGCAAGAGTGCCTGTCCAGGAGACATCAGGCCCATGGCCATGATGCCGAGCGCCAGCAAAAGCTGCGTCACAAGCATCCAGCCGCGCCTGCGACCCAGAAAGGGCGGCGCGTAACGATCCACTAATGGAGCCCAGAGGAACTTCAGTGTGTAGGCCGTACCTACCAACGTCAGAAAACCAATCTCTTGAAGAGAGACCTGCTCGATTGTCGCCCAAGCTTGTAGCGTTCCACCTGTCAGCGCAAGCGGCAGGCCGCTGGCAAAACCCAGCGCCAACAAGGGTGCGACTCGCCTGCGGGTATAGAGCTGCGAGGCAGGAATCGAAACCGCTTCAGGAGGGTTTGGACTCGCCGTCGTCATTTGGCGGGCTGTATGGCGTTCGCGTGTGGAGCGCCAGAGGCAGAGGTGTTCAAGGAGCTCGAAGCAGTCGCAGCGCTGAAGCGATATGCGGCAAGCGTACTGCGCCAACCCGCCAGAAATTTAACTTCACGCTCATCGTTAAAGGTCGCGCGCTCTAACACCGTGAAATTCAACGTGTTTGCCAAGCGTTCAAAATCCTTAAGCGTACAAAGATGGATATTGGGCGTGTTGTACCAGTCATAAGGCATTTGCCCCGTCACAGGCATCCGCCCCCGCAAGATCGACCAACCGTGTGGCCAGTAACCAAAATTTGGAAAGGAAACAATACCTTCGCGGGCTACTCGACCCATTTCGCGCAGGATGTGCTCGGTGTTGTGCATCGACTGGAGTGTCTGTGACAGCACCACTGTATCGAACTGCTGGTTGTCAAACATCGCCAGACCGTCTTCGAGGTTTTGCTGGATCACATGCACACCGCGCTGCACACAGCTGAGGACCCGCGCGTCACTAATCTCGACTCCCACACCTTGGACGTGTTTAGCTTTCTGCAAATGCGCGAGCAACGTGCCATCTCCACACCCTAAATCCAAAACGCGACTATTGGGCTGAATCCACTGCGCAATACGCGCGAGATCGCCTCGCAAATCGCCGCGAATAGCTTCCTCTCGCACTACTTTTTCGTTCATCACTTTTTCGCTCATGACCGCCCCTTATTGGATTGTGCGCCAGAGTGAGGGGTCGTCCCAAGCGTCGCTGCAATTCTCAGGAAATAAGCGCGCACCAAGCTGTGGTAGCGTGCGTCATCAAGCAAGAAGGCGTCATGACCGTGGGGCGCATCAATTTCCGCATAGGTCGCGGGCTGCCCGTTTTTAAGCAAGGCTTGGACAATTTCCCTCGAACGCTCAGGCGGAAAACGCCAGTCGGTTGTAAACGATACCAACAAAAAATCCGCTTGAGCAGGTGCAATCGCGCGCGCGAAATCACCCCCTGTCAGTCGGGCGGGATCAAAATAATCAAGTGCACGGGTAATGAGCAAATACGTATTAGCATCAAAATATTTAGAAAACTTTTCCCCCTGATATCTCAGGTAGGACTCCACCTCAAACTCGACGCCATAGCCATATCGATAAGCTCCGTCCGCTGCGGGCTCGCGCTGAGTACGACCAAACTTTTCGGCCATATCATCATCAGACAAATAAGTAATATGACCAATCATGCGCGCAACCGATAAGCCGTGGCGCGGGACCGTGCTGTGGGCGTAATAGTCTCCACCGTGAAAATCCGGATCAGTAATGATGGCCCGGCGCGCGACTTCGTTAAAACCAATGTTCTGCGCTGAAAGGCGTGGCGTGCTTGCCACCACGACGCAATGCGCGACACGCTCAG
>JAURZO010000141.1 GCA_030653405.1 Zwartia sp.
TGCCGGTATTTTCGGGTCTCATTTACACCCATTACGGTCTCGAGGCTTTGCGTCGACTACGTGCCGACAAAACAATTGATATTTAACTTAGCGTGTTTAGGTTGACTGACATGACAGCGTTGATTTGTGCTGAAATGGCAACTTAATTTTTTTGTTGAAATTTTCCTGGAAAACACATGTCGGTCTCTCAAGGCAAAGCCCGTTTTGGTTTGATTGTGGTGGGTGATGAAATTTTGTCCGGTCGCAGGCAGGACAAACATTTCCCAAAAGTCGTTGAACTGCTCGGTGCGCGTGGGTTGCAGCTCTCCTGGGTCGAAATCCTTTCGGATGACCGCGCAGACTTGACTGCGGCGCTGACACGCAGCTTTGCGGGCACCGATATCGTGTTTTGCTGTGGCGGAATTGGTGCGACACCCGATGATCACACCCGGCAAGCCGCAGCGGCGGCGCTCAACGTGCCGCTGGTCTTGCACCCTTTTGCCAAAGAGCAGATCACCATTCGTTGCGCAGAGAATGAAGCGAAAGGGCAGGGCACCTCAGATATGACAGCCCCAGAGAACGTTCAACGTCTGCAGATGGGCTATTTTCCGGAGGGTTGCGAGGCGGTACCAAACCCCTTTAATCGAATTCCAGGATTTTTCATTCACAATCACACGTTTGTCCCGGGCTTTCCTGTTATGGCCTGGCCCATGTTAGAGGCCACGCTAGATAGCCGATATGCGCATTTGCACAACAAAGAGGATCGGACAGAGCACTCTTTCATTGTGTATGGCATGCCAGAGTCGCGGATTACACCTGCTCTCGAAGCGCTCGAACAAAAATGGCCAGGTGTACGGGCGTTCAGCTTGCCTTCGGTTGGTGACGGCGGCGGTGTTCCACATATCGAACTTGGCGTAAAAGGCGAGGCGGGTCTAGCGGCACAGGCGCTTGAGTTTTTGAGGGCAGAGGCCCTGCGTCTAGGCGGTCGTTACGATCCACCCGCCACGAAGTAGTGCTTTAAATATCATCTTTCCATGGTCCCAATTTTTCACCATATGGGATAGAATGACCTTTGTTGCGTTGCAATAGAGGTCATTTTCATGGGTTCACCCGGTTCCACGCGGCTAAAGGCTTCATTTAGTCCCTCAGTGACGTCTCGTCCAGAGTCTGTGGGAGGTCTAGGTATGGCCATTCAAGTGCTCGAGCGAGCGACTGCTTTGCTTGATGCACTGGCGGCACAACCTGATCCCGTGACGCTCAAGGACTTGTCCAAAGCAACTGGCCTGCACTCCTCGACCGCACATCGCATATTGAATGATCTTGTCATTGGTCGCTACGTGGATCGTGTTGATAGCGGTCTTTATCAGTTGGGCATGCGCTTGCTGGAGCTCGGTTCTCTTGTCAAGGGACGTCTAAACGTACGAGAAGCGGCTCTCGAAGCGATGCAAGCGCTGCATAAGCTCACGGGTCAGACCGTTAATCTTTCTGTGCAACAGGGCGATGAGATCGTTTATATCGATCGCGCCTGGAGTGAGCGTTCGGGCATGCAGGTTGTTCGCGCGATTGGCGGACGCGCACCTTTGCACCTGACTTCGACCGGAAAACTATTTCTTTCTGCTGTAGACGTCCGTCAAGTTCGTGCGTATGCGGCTCGAACAAATTTGACCGGCAGCACGGCGAACAGCATCACTGGGCTTGAGGCGCTTGAGCGCGAGCTTTCCTTGGTGCGTCAGCATGGCTACGCGCGCGACAACGAGGAGTTAGAGCTTGGGGTCCGCTGTATCGCCGCTGGTATTTATGACGATACCGGTAAGTTAGTGGCGGGCTTGTCCATATCTGCGCCTTCCGAAAGGTTGCAGGATGCCTGGATCCCTCAGTTGGTCGCCACAGCAGGGAAAATTTCTGAAGCTTTAGGCTACGAGACTTCAGGCATTACGCCCTAGTTTCATTAAAAATTCTCATTAAATCATTGGGTTGTGGTTTTTTGGTGCGATGCAACAAAAAAGTGTTGACATGGCGATTCAAAGGTCTACAATAGATCTTGTGCACTGCAACAAAAGAAATAGATGCATCGTAAACCATTCATCTAAATCTGTTGATCGCAGTCAAAGAATGCAGCAAGAGAATGCAGCAAGTGAATGCAGCAAATAGCCCCCACCATTTCAGGAGAACACCATGTCCGCAATTCCTCAGCAAGTCCTAAACAGCCAGAAAGCAGCAATCGAAGCTCTGGTTTCCATCCAAGGTTCCGTGTTCGGCGGCTTCGAGAAGCTCGTTGACTTGAACCTCAAGGCTATCAAAGCCACACTCGACGATGTGTCGGAAAAGTCACAACAAGTCGCTGGCGTCAAAGATGCGCAAGAAGCCGTTGCCATGACATCCAGCTTGGTTCAGCCCAATGCCGAAAAAGCAATGGCCTACAGCAAGCATGTGTATGACATCGTTGCCGGTGTTCAGGCTGATCTGGCCAAGCTTGGCGAAGCTCAGCTTGCCGAAAGCCAGAAACATGTGCATGACGCGATTGAGCAGATGACCAAGAATGCGCCTGCTGGTTCAGAGAGTGCTGTTGCGATGTTGAAAAGCGGTTTGGCTCAAGCCAGCACTGCCTTCGATTCAATGACCAAAGCCGCCAAGCAGGCTGCCGATGTCGCTGAAAAGAATCTGGCTGCTGCGACAAGCGCCACATTCAAAGCAGCTGGCGAAGCCGCAGAAGTCGCTAAATCAGCCACTCGTGCACGTCGCGCTTAATTTCAAAGCGATGTTGTACACGTAGTTAAAAAGTAGTTCACTTAAAAAGCCTCAGAAGCATAGACAACTGTCCTTGCATCTGGGGCTTTTTATCCAATAGACGAAGCCTTTGATTTCTAAAATTCAGCTAGAAATCGGAGATAAAGAATGGATTAATTCTTCTTTTGCTAACTGGTTGATTGGGACAGGCTTGCCGTAATACCACCCTTGCGCTAAATCGCAGCCCAGTCTACGCAATGTATCAGCGTCCTCGATGAGTTCGACACCCTCTGCAACAATATTGAGATTCAGCGCTTTACCCATTGCAACCATTGCTTTAGCGATAGTCATCGCTTCATTGTCATTTGTCATCCCGTGAACAAAAGAACGATCGATTTTAATTGTGCTGACGGGGAGGTTTTTCAAATATGCCAGTGAGGAGTGCCCTGTTCCGAAATCATCAATTGCTAGGCTCACTCCCAGCGCGCGTATTTTATTGAGCTCCTCGAGTGCGTAAGGAAGATCATCCATAATTGCATTCTCAGTGATCTCAATTTCAAGTTGACTTGGATTGACGCTGGATACATTAAGAATGTTAGCGATATGCTCGGAGAGTGCTTCGCCGCGAATTCGCATGAGTGAAAACTGTCGCGCCGAAACGTTTACAGCCACGCACATCGGTTTGCCACACTCTTGTGACCACTGAGCAACATCGTCTAGGGCCTGCCGGATCGCCCACAGACCCAAATCTGCAATTAATCCAGACTCTTCTGCAATAGGAATAAAGTCAACAGGTGAGATTGTTCCCAATTGCGGGTTATGCCAGCGCATCAGCGCTTCTGCACCGACTACTTCATGCTGCGTCCAACTGTACTTCGGTTGATAATGCAGAGTAATTTCACCACGCTGTAGAGCGCCACGCAGCAATTTTTCCAATTGATAGCGTGACTCAACGCGAGACTCCATTTCTGCTTGATAGTGTGAAAGGGGAGAGCGAGCGCAAGCTTGTTGAGCCACCAATGCAAGCGATGCGCGTCTCATTAAGTCTTCTAAACCTACTCCATGCTCAGGTGAAGAGACGCATGATTGTCTTGAATCAAAAACAACCTCGTATCCGTCCGTTATGTATTGCTGAGACACAGCTAGACAAATGACTTTGCGCAACGCCTCAATTTTTTCAAACGATGGCTGCTCTACCAATAAAACAAATTGACCCATTCTCCATTGAAATAATGACACTCTGTATTGATGGAGGGACTGATTTAATGAGGCTGAAACTTCAGAGAATACTTTCTCACCAAAATTCACGCCCAATATGTGATTAAGACGTTCATATCCTCTAATTTCAAGCATCATCAAAGAGAAAGTGAGGCCGGCAGATACCATGCTGACAACTTTTGACTCTAGCGCGTATGCGTTGGGAAGCGATGTCAACGAATCATGATTGAGCAGATATTGCAGATGGTTCTTCCGATCCAGTAGCTCCGCTGTACGCTCGTTCACGACACATTCCAGGCGCTCAGCTCTCACTCTTCTGTCATTATAAAGAGCGCGCACATCAAGATTATTTTTGATGCGCATGAGCACTTCATTCATATCAAATGGTTTGCCTATAAAGTCACGAACACCCATCGATAAAGCCTGAAGGCGGGTCTGAGATTCTGCATGCGCCGTCACCACTATGACCGGTAAATATTCGTCAGGACTCTGTTTTGCAGATAAGGCCTCGATGACTTCAAATCCATTCATGCGGGGCATCCGCACGTCCAAAAGAATCAAGTCGTGGTTGCCTTCTAGATACAAGGGCAATACTTCGAGGGGATCCGTGGTGTGCTCAACGTTCTCATAGCCGGCATCGACAAGAATTTGAACAAGCAGATCGACATTGACAGGGTTATCGTCAACGATCAGTATTTTGGCGTCAGTATGAGCCATGTCAGGAAGGATCATTTTCCAGGACTTGTCAGGTATTTTTTAAACAAGCTAATCATCTCAACGACATCGACTGGCTTATTGACGTAGGCATCAAAAATCTCACGATTTTGTTCTATTGCCGATTTTGATTTTTTCATGCTTGCAGACAATCCGATGATCGGGATTGCTCTTGTTTCATTCAGTAAGCGAAGCTGCCTGGCCGCTTGTATGCCACTCATGCCAGGAAGGTTGATATCTAGTACGATCAAGTCCGGGCGGCGCGTACGCGCCAATTCAATCCCTAATTCGGCAGTGTGTGCCGAAATCATTTCGATGTGTCCAACTTCCAATACGATTTCTTTCATCAGAGCCAAATTGGCAGGATTGTCTTCCACATAAAGCAGTGTGCCCGTCTTTCCGGGACGCATGCCCGTTAATCCATTCATAAATCTAGCTTTAGTTTCAGTGCGGTCAGAGATTTCAGTTGAAACAGGCATTAGCACACTGAATTTCGAACCTTGGCCCGCAACACTTTCAACACTGATGTGACCATCCATCCGGAGTACCAATTCTCGCGTGATCGTCAGCCCGATTCCGGTTCCCTCATGCTCCCCAAACTCTTGGCCGATTCTCGAAAACGGCTTAAAAATATCTTCACGTTTGCTTGCGGGTATCCCAATGCCGGTATCTTCCACATCAATACAAATGTGATTGCCTTGCTGGCACGCACTGATAGTCACTGTCCCATTTTCAAGGTTGTACTTGATGGCATTAGTGAGAAGATTAAGAACAATTTGTTTGATACGAGTGAAGTCACAGGTCGCAGACGGTAATTCCGGGGCAATTCTTGCACGTACGATGATGCCCCTGCGTTCGGCCATTTCCCTGACCATTAAAATGCATTCGTCGATGAGAGGGCCAATTTGAACTGGCTCAATGGACAGACGTATTTGTCCGGATTCGATCTTGGAGAGATCAAGTACTTGGTTGATGAGATTAAGAAGATGCTCCCCGCTTTTAATGATGTGGGATACATTTTGTCTCTGGCGATCGGTCAGAGTGTCGCGTTGGCTATTTGCAAGGAGTTGAGCAAATCCGAGTACTGCATTAAGCGGTGTTCTCAGTTCATGACTCATGTTTGAGAGAAACTCGGTCTTGGCAAGACTCGCTTGTTCTGCCTCTTGTTTGGCCTTGATTAATTCTGACAATATAGAAGGATCATCCGAAGCCTTTGCGCTTTGCATATCTAATTTGGTATTGGTCGCGCACGAAGTAGGGTGAGAAGAGTCTGTCATATCAGTAGCTTAGTAATAGAAATGCAGTTACCCACCCAAAAAAGGGAGCTATGCTAGCTTACGATGCGTAGGTCGACAGATACAACGACTCAATCTAAATGTTCATTTTTTTCAACCGTTAAGCTGTTTTTAAAACGATGATCTGTAGCATTGGATCCACATAAATAATGGGACTGGTATCTTTAAGCTATAAATAAATGACCTTAATGTAACAAGCTCAATGCGTGAGTTTGCTGTGCCAAAGTCACAATATGTATTGTTTAGATCGTCTTAAAAAAAGACCCCAAAAGGTTGGACGGATGTCCAACTTTAGGGGTCAGTTCATAAGAGACGTTTTTTTGATCTGAGTGGCTCGACCAGCCGTACTCTAGCCTGCTGAAACCTGCTGATGAAAAAAGCTTAGCGCATACGGCCGATTTCTCGGGCGCATTCACCCACAAGACTGGGACCGCGATAAATCAGACCGGTATATAGCTGCACAGCATTCGCCCCAGCGGCCATTTTTTCTGCAGCCTGCTTGCCTGACATGATGCCACCCACCCCAATGATGGCAAAATCGGACCCGAGCTTCGCACGCAAACGCGTGATGACTTCGAGTGATCTGGCATGGAGTGGAGCGCCTGACAAGCCACCTGCTTCTTCTGCGTATTTTTGTCCCTGGACCGCATCGCGCGCGAGCGTTGTGTTGGTCGCGATCACCCCGTCAATGCCATGTCGTGGCAACACTTCCGCAATGATGTCGATTTGTTCTTCGGTCAGATCGGGTGCGATTTTGACTGCGAGCGGGACACGACGCTGGTGTTGGTCGGCCAGACTCAAACGCCGTGTTGCCAGCTGTGACAACAATTGATCGAGTTCATGCTCGCCTTGCAAGGCACGCAAATTTTTAGTGTTGGGCGAGGAAATATTGACCGTGATGTAGTCCGCATGCGGGTAGACGCCAGACAAGCCAATCAGATAATCATCCGCAGCGTGTTCCATCGGGGTGTCTGCATTCTTACCAATATTCAGACCAATGATTCCGCCGCGCTGGCGCCAGGTGCTCCGTTGCACATTCGCTAAAAAGGCATCGAGTCCCTGATTGTTAAAGCCAAGCCGGTTGATGAGCGCCTGTGACTCTGGGAGGCGAAACATGCGCGGTTTTGGGTTGCCCGCCTGAGCGCGTGGCGTCACCGTCCCGACCTCAATAAAGCCGAAGCCGAGGTTACCCATGGCATCGATATGCGCCCCATTTTTGTCCAGACCCGCCGCGAGACCTACCGGATTTTGTAGCGTCAGGCCCATCAGTTGGGTCGGCACGAGCACCTGGCTATGCATAAGACCGCGGGTGAACGAACAATCATAAGCGCGCTGTAACGCGCCAAGCGTCGCTTCGTGGGCAGTTTCCGCATCGAGCGCGAACAGTGCGTGACGAGCGAGGGGATAGGCTTGAAATAAGATGGACATGAGGGTCGTCTAAAAAGGGACAAGTGGAGCGTTCAGCTTGCGTGAGGGCATGTGAAGCAAACTGTGAGTGCGACGTATTTTACTGGGCTGGCTGCCATTGGCCATCTTGGCGATATTCGGCAGGTTTGAACAGCGCCTTGTAAGCCATTTTTTCACTATTTTCGATCCAGTACCCGAGGTAGAGCCACGGCAAACCAAGCTGTCGACATTGATTGATCTGCCACAGAATGCTGTAGGTGCCGAGACTGCCACGCGTATCGGGATCATAGAAGGTGTAGACTGAAGATAGGCCCTGCTCGAGAACATCAATAATGGAAACCATGTGGAGCACGCCATCCTGATCGCGAAATTCCACCAATCGGGTGTTCACCCGACTCGCCAGAAGAAACTCACTGTATTGCTGTCGACCATCCTCGTCTTTGTTAGCGCTTGGGTGGCGCATGGCCTGATAGCGCGCATAAAGCGCGTAGTGCTCATCGGACCAGGCGAGTTCGGCGATCAGTGGCCTGAGATCCTTATGTCGTTTTGCTGCACGTAATTGTGTCCGGGAGGGAGAAAATTGCTCGACATTCACCCGAATCGGGATGCAGGCCTTGCAGTCATCACAGTGAGGACGATAAGTAAACAGCCCGCTGCGCCGAAAACCTTGGTCGATGAGTTGTGAGTAAGTATCTGCGTGAATCAAATGCCCTGGGGCTGCGACTTGGGAGCGCGCCAGCCGTTCCGGCAGATAGCTGCATGGATAAGGTGCCGTGGCATAAAACTGTAGCGTTGCGAAAGGAAGTTCTTTGATTTGGCTCATGCGTACGCCTGAATCCCAAGCTAAATGCAATGCGCTCAAGAATAGTACAGATTAGTCACTAACACGAGGGTTCGCCCTGTCGCGTTGGGGGTGACGCTTTCCGTGCCCCGTGATGAGCGGTCAGGCGGTCGCAGGAAGTCTGGCAAGTGGGTGCAACACACCTTGCTGATCAAGCACGCCGGGGTGCCAGGCCACATTAGGCTCTTGGACACGCCTGTGGACATGCTCTAAAAATCGATCTCTAGGAACAACTGTGGCACCGAGCGAAGCAAGATGGTCCGTTTTCATTTGGCAGTCGATCCAGTCCACGCCTTGTTGCTTCAAAAATGCAACCAGGTGCACAAAGGCGATTTTGGAGGCGTCGTTGGCGCGACTGAACATGGACTCACCGAAAAACATGCGGCCTAGGCTCACTCCGTAGAGGCCCCCGACTAGTTCGCCATCCATCCATGTTTCAATGCTGTGGACCTGTCCAACAAGATGCCACGCTTCATAGGCGAGCTGCATTTCTTGCGTAATCCAGGTGCCGGGCTGCCCTTCCCGAGCAGAGCGGGCACAAGATCGAATCACAGAGCCAAAGGCTGTGTCGACTTTGACCACCGTGCTGAAGTCGCCCTGCGTTTGCGCACGAGCCATTTTGCGCAGTCTCTTACTCAGTGAGTGGGAAATGTGCAACGCCTCGCACTTTAGAACCATACGTGGATCAGGTGACCACCATAAGGGGGGCTCATCCTGAGAAAACCAAGGGAAAATACCTCGGTTATAGGCCATGCGCAAACGCTCAATCGACAAATCCGCACCTGCTGCGAGCAGGCCGGGTGGGTCTTTGAGCGCGTGCTGAACGGGTGGAAAGGGCGTGTCAGATTCGAGCCAGAGCAGATTCATGAGAACCTCTTGGGCACAATCGACTAGCGGTTGATCGCAAGTGAGTAGTGGTGCATCTCAAAGTGCTGATGCGCCCGATCATGAAAATAGTGCTTGAGCGTTGTCGAGACCGAGCGAAACGCGAGGTTATCCCAAGGGATCTCGTCTTGCCCATACCATTTGGCTTCGAGCGTCTCTGGTCCAGGGTCAAGTTCAGGCCCAAGTGCCTCAGCCAGAAAATACACATGCACCTGGTCGACTTGAGGAATATCGATGACGGTGTAGAGCTTGCCAAGCGCAATGCGCACGCCAGCCTCTTCTTGCGTCTCGCGCTCAGCCCCTTGAGACATGCTTTCGCTGAGTTCCATGAAGCCAGCAGGTAAGGTCCAAGTATTGGCGCGTGGCTCGATGGCGCGCAGACACAGCAACACCTTGTCATCCCAGACCGGCAACGTCCCTACGACGAGTCTGGGATTTTGGTAATGGACAGCGCCACAGCTCTCGCATAGATCACGCGGACGATTGTCCCCATCGAGAACGCGATGGGTATTGAGCGTTCCGCATTGACTGCAAAATTTTTGTTGACGCGGGGCGGGGAAATAAAAGCTGGGTTCGTGGCTCATCGGCTTATTTTAAGGCTAAGGCCGGTGAAATGGGGGTACTCGGCCCAGGGTTACTGACAAATCGTAACGTCTTCGGAATGTCAGTTGAGGCAAGCCACTTCAGTTCAGCAGGCTTTTGCAGGGCCAAAAAGTGTTGTTGTGGGTCGAGGAGGGTCGCCACACTGGCGCTTGGCGTGTGAGTTTGCGCTTCAAGCACCTCAAGGAGCGAGCGCCCGTCGCGACTGCGCAGCACCTCTGCGAGGGCGGTTAAATCTCGGTCGTCAATACGCGCCGCGCCGCAGTCCGTTTGGGCATACAGTTGGCCTGTTTCATCGGCGTACCATGCTGAAACGTGCTGGACAGTCTGGCCGTTATGGGTGGTCAGCGCATGCCTCGAGGGATCCACATGAACGATCAAGGGAGCCGCATCCAAGCGCACGTACACGCGTTGTGGACCATTTTGAAAGTACCATGCGCCGTCAGGTTGTCTCGTATAGTTACGACCAATAAACCCCAAAATCTGCGTGTTAGTGATCCCCTGGCCCGGCCCGCCGAGCTGGGCATCGCCCAAGGGGTGCAAGCGCCATGCTCCACGTGCGGTGAGTGACAGCCAGCCATAGACGGCCGGCACATCTGGCCACCGTTTGACTGCGTCAAGGACTGACTGATCCATTGGGTTTTCTCGCTAAAAACCAAAACATACTCAGAAACTGCAGTACGACCAAGCAACCCATTGCGCCCGTCAAGGCTTGTGCCGAGTCGTAGCCAAATCCCTGGAACAAGTCAGTGATCAAGCCGAACCCCCACTGCACAGCGAACGCTCCCACAAAGACCATCAGGTTATAGGTGGTCAGGATGCGTCCTGCAATGTGTTTGGGAAAAGCTAAAGCAATTTGGGTCTGCAATAAAAACATGGCCGGTACCATGATGGAAAGGATCAGCCACATGACCCATGAGTGGGGGCCATGCCAGAACACGATCACGGCGAAACAGATCGGGATCCAGATTAGCGCGCAAAGCGACTGCGTCGAGAGTGAGATGCCGCGTTTGATCAAGCGCGGGCTCAGAGAACCCATCAAGATATAAGCAACCAAAATCATGGCATTCAAGTAGAGCAAGCTCTGACTCGCCTGCTCTGGTGTCATCCCCAGTACGCCGGTAAACCAGGGACCCGCCCAAAGTGTCTGAAGCGCACCAAAGCCCCCAACGATAAAAATCGTGGGTGGGATGGCTTGGACCATGAGTGGATGTTTGCACAAGGTCAAAAAGCCACCATCGCTTTTTTGGGCACCAGGTGAAGTGCCTTGTCGATCCAGATCGCCAGCAAAAAAGTAAATCGCCAGCGCGCTTAACACCAGCAAGACCGCGATCAGACCAAAAGAGGGGCGCCAGCCAATCCATTCAGCAAGCAGCAGCGCAGGCTGGGTGGCGACCAGCGCCCCCGAGGTCCCGGCAATGAGCATGTACATGACCAGGCGAGGTTGCTGTTCGGCTGGAAAACAACGCCGGAAGTAGGAGTAGGCGGCCATCAGGCAAGCAGAGACGCCCATGCCGATGAGCATGCGCCCAACAGAGAGTAACCATAGGGCTTCGCTGGTCGCCATGATGACGGCACCTAGCGCGGCGACTAATAAAAGTGATGATTCGGTGCGCCGCGCGCCATGCCGGTCGAGCCAAATGCCCACTGGAATTTGTACGGCGCTAAAGGCCAGAAAATAGGCGGAAGTCAACCAGCCCAATTCGCCAGCAGAAAGGTTTAGATCCGTAGCAAGCAAAGGCGCAATCGCGGCGTTGACGGACCGCAGCACATAGGACAAAAAATAGCCGCAGGCAAAAACCAACACAATGCGAAAGGCGGCAAAGCCTTTGGGCGTGTCGTGATGGAGTTGGGGTCGAGTTACTGTTGTCACCTGGCGCCTTTCGTGCGGGGCGCCTGGGATGAAGCGCTCGCCATTTTTATGTGCTGCGCGCTTGTCGTTACTATGTGTTGGAGGCGCAACCCGGAATCGAACCGAGCTACACGGATTTGCAATCCGCTGCATAACCACTCTGCCATTGCGCCAACACGAAGCATTACGCAGGCGCAGATCATACTACAAAAGAGCTTTTTAACAGCTTAGACAACAAACTATACTCATGCTCAGACCTGTTGCACGGTCAGCGGATGACGCAAAACGTGTGTAAGGGCTTATTTGATAAACAAATCTGGAGACAACCATGAAAACAGTCATTAAGCGTCGGATACTGATGCAAGCAGGAGCGTGTGCCCTCATGTTGGCGGCGAACGGAGCCTACGCGCAGGCGACAGACTGGCCCACCAAGCCTGTGACCTTGATCGTTCCTTTCCCCGCTGGCGGCGGAACTGATGCGTTCGCACGACCGATGGCTGCCGTATTAAGCAAATCCCTTGGCAAGCAAATCGTGATTGACAACCGCGGCGGTGCTGGCGGTAATCTCGGCGCAGGTATTGCGGCCAAGGCTGCCCCGGACGGCTACACGTTGTTTATGGGTGCCGTCCACCACTCAATAGCGCCTTCGATGTATCCGAAACTCGATTACGACCTCCAAAAGGACTTTGTGCCGATTGCGTTGGTTGCCCGAGTCCCTCAGGTTTTAGTCGTCAATCCTCAAAAAGTACCCGGTGACTTTAAAGCCTTTATGAATCAAGTGAATGCCAACCCCGGCAAATTGAATTACGGCTCTGCAGGCAGTGGCACTTCGCACCATTTGGCGGGAGAGTTGTTCAAGATCCAGTCCAAGACAAATATCGCGCATATTCCCTACCGTGGCGCGGGCCCTGCACTCCAAGGTTTGATGGCGGGCGACGTGGACATGATGTTTGATGGATTGGGATCTTCGTCAGCGCACATCAAGTCTGGAAGGATCAAGCCGCTGATGGTGGCGGGTGCGCAACGCAACCCCGCAATTCCGGACGTGCCGAGCGCTGCGGAGCTTGGCTTGCCTGATTACACCGTCAGTACTTGGTACGCGATTTGGGCCCCTAAAGGCACTCCTCCCGCTGTTCAGGCCAAACTGATCGATGAAATCAAAAAACTGTCCAAAGACGACACGATCGTGAAGGTATGGGCGACCAACGGTGCAGAGTTTCCGGATTTGAGCGGTCTACAGTTTGGCGCATTTGTGGACAGTGAAATCAAGCGTTGGGCAGAGGTCGTCAAAACCTCTGGCGCCAAGCTTGACTAAGTGTGTTGAAAATAAAACAGCTGAAAACAAAAAAGCCTGACTTGCGTCAGGCTTTTTTGCCGAATTTGGAGCGGGAGACGAGGCTCGAACTCGCGACCTCAACCTTGGCAAGGTTGCGCTCTACCAACTGAGCTACTCCCGCTTTGACTTCGCAAAAAACGTTGTTTCGTGCGAAGACCAAAACTATATCATAACTACCCACCTGTATGTCAAATCCAGTTCAATTTCCACCTGTTTTTCATCAAGATCCGACTGCGCTTGACCTGACTTCCCACAACACACTGGGTTTGCGGTGCCACGCTCAGCAGGTTCTGAGCGTCACGTCGCTTGAGCAATTGCCCGAGGTAACGCTGCGCGCTCGCCAGGCCCAATCAGTATTGGTGTTGGGAGGCGGCAGTAATGTGGTGCTTCCGGCAGAGCTGAAAGCACTTGTATTGAAAGTCCAGCTCAAAGGCATTCAAAACGTGACGGTGGGGGAGCCGCTGACTGAAGGCAGTGATGGCGCGTGGCGGATCGATGTGGCTGCAGGCGAGAACTGGCACGAGTGGGTTGTGACGGCCACCAATGCGGGTTGGTTGGGTCTGGAAAATCTAGCTTTGATTCCGGGTTCGGTGGGTGCATCGCCCGTTCAGAATATTGGTGCCTATGGGGTCGAGCTGCAGGAGCGTATTGAGTCGGTGACGGCTTGGCACATTCCTGAAGGCAAAATGGTCACATTATCAAAGGTCGATTGTGCTTTCGCGTACCGAGATAGTCTTTTTAAACGATCTCCGCAGGGTACTTGGCTGATCGTTTCAGTCAGGTTTTTATTGCCTAAAAAATGGAGCCCGATTTTGGGTTATCCAGATCTTCGAACACACCCGTTGCTGATAAACAAAGTGCCCGAGTCTGTGACGGCACAGCAGATTTTGCAAGCAGTGTGCGAGGTGCGGCGCGCCAAGCTGCCAGATCCAGCCATACTGGGCAATGCAGGAAGTTTTTTTAAAAATCCGGTGATCTCGGCGGATCACTATCGTGTACTCAAAGATCAATTTGCCGATTTAGTAGCCTATCCGCAGCCAAACAACACTTTTAAGCTCGCTGCGGGCTGGATGATTGAGCGCTGCGGCTGGAAGGGCAAGCGTTTAGGCACCGTCGGCGTTCACGATCGCCAGGCCTTGGTGCTGGTCAATTACGGCGGTGCGCAAGCATCCGATATTCTCACACTCGCCCATGAAGTACGCGCGGCGGTCCACGCGCAGTTCAAAGTGGATTTGGAGATCGAACCTGTCGTGGTTTAGATTGACGCGTTCAGGGCTGACTTTTTCATGACCGTAACTACGCCCCAACTACACGTCCCAATCAATGCCGACTCATCAGTTCAGACCAAGCACGGTCTGCATATCGAACAGGCCCGCGCTTTTGCTTTCCAGGAAGCGTGCCGCACGCAAGCTGCCTTCGGCATAGCCGGCTCGACTGCTTGAGCGATGTGAAATCTCAATACGCTCGCCGGTGCCGCAGAAAAACACGGTGTGGTCACCGACGATATCGCCACCACGTACGACTGAAAAGCCAATTTCGCCTGTTTGACGTGGCCCCGTGTGGCCGTGACGCGTCCAGGTCGCGATCTCGTCAAGAGGCTTACCCCACGCATGGGCAATGGTCTCGCCCATCTTGAGCGCCGTACCAGACGGCGCATCGACTTTGTGTTTGTGGTGGGCTTCGAAGACCTCTACGTCATACCCCGAGTTGAGAATACGCGCAGCCATGTCGAGTAGTTTGAGTGTTGCGTTGACGCCGACACTCATATTGGGGGCGAACACAATTCCGATGCTTTCAGCGGCTTTGGTAATTGCGGCTTTGCCGGCATCATCAAAGCCCGTCGTGCCGATCACCATATTGACGCCATGTTCAACACATGCCTGCAGGTGCTGCAAAGAGCCCTCTGGCCGAGTGAAGTCGATCAGACAGTCGGCGTTTTTGATCGCGGAGAGCTGATCGGTGATCAGCACGCCACTGGGTTTGCCTAGAAACGCGCTGGCGTCTTGGCCCAACATCGGTGCGCCGGTGATGTCGAGCGCCACGGTCAGCTGAAGATCCGTTGATTGCGACACAGCTTCGATGAGCATGCGACCCATGCGACCACTGGCTCCGGCAATTGCAATTCTCATGATGAACTCTTGACTTGATAAGGGTTAGTTCAAAGGGGCGGGTGCGTCATCTGGCGCGCCAGGGATCGCAGCAGGATCAGAGATGGATGTATCCCCGATGGTTTCACCCAGCGTCAACCCGGGGGCGACTTGAATCGGTGCCCCTAAGCCAGCATCGTTGGCTTGTCGTTCTTTGAAAAGCGCATCTTTCGCTGCTTCACGCTTGGAAATGCCGACCTCCTCACGCGCGAGTTGGAAAGGCTGCAATTCGGGTTGCTCATCACCCCTCCAGCTGGCGAGCTGGCTACCTTCGAAGAAAACAGTGAGAACGCGCTCCTCTACCTTGCCGCTGCCGGAACGGTAGTAGTAGGGATAATCCCAGCGATTGGCATGCAGCGCACTCGTCAGAGTGGGGGTGCCGAGCGCGAAACGCACTTGCTCGCGAGACATGCCTGGACGCAGCAGAGAGACTTGCTCCTTGGTGATCCAGTTACCTTGTTGGACGCCGACTTTGTAGGGGAAGCCCCATTGGCTGGACGTGCAGCCAGCAAGCGCCGCAAGAAGGAGTGCCGCTGCAAGGCCATTACGCAAAGGTGAGGTGTATTGACGTAGCATAAACTTTGCGAACCTCTATTGGAGAGATGACCAAAGACGTTATCATAAAGGTTTACAGAGTCTGCGGCAGGGCTGTATGACCGATATGCGAGTTTTTTGGTGTTTGTTCACTTAAATGTGTCTAAAGGCACGGTCATAATTTTTAATCGACAGGATACAAGTGGATATCGATAACGATCAAAGTGATCTGAAAAATGTTGGTTTAAAAGCGACATTTCCGCGATTAAAGGTGTTGGACATCTTTCGCAAGTCGGATCAGCGCCATTTAAGTGCGGAGGACGTTTATCGCGCCTTGATCAATGAAAAAATCGATATTGGTTTGGCAACGGTTTACCGCGTGTTGACGCAGTTTGAGCAGGCGGGCATTTTGGCCCGTAGCCAGTTTGATGGTGGCAAAGCGATTTTTGAGCTGAATGACGGTGATCATCATGATCATCTGATCTGCACCCACTGCGGCGCAGTGACAGAGTTTACCGACGTGGAAATCGAAAAGCGGCAACATAAAATCGCTCGTGATAATGGTTTCACGCTCGAAAGCCACGCCATGGTGTTGTACGGCATTTGCAAGGGTTGTAATGGCACGACTAAATAATGGCTTCTCAATCTTGATCGGCTCTTAATTGATCGGTTCTTAATTTTCCAGTAATTCTTGAGCGTGTTTGCGTGTAGTCGGTGTGATCTTGATGCCCCCCAGCATGCGCGCGACCTCCTCGATGCGCAAGTTCGGATCGAGCTTGGCAATGGTTGATTCAGTCAACCCTTTGGTCTGATGCTTACTCACCTGAAAATGATGCTGACCGCGCGCAGCGACTTGGGGGAGATGTGTCACACACAGCACTTGGTGGCGCAGACCAAGCTCTCGCAACAGATTGCCCACAACCTCGGCGACTGCGCCTCCGATCCCGCTGTCGACTTCGTCAAAAATCAGCGTCGGTACACGTGCGGCCCGGCTGGCAATGACGGAAAGGGCT
The DNA here is from genome assembly GCA_030653405.1 of Zwartia sp. Classification (GTDB taxonomy): domain Bacteria; phylum Pseudomonadota; class Gammaproteobacteria; order Burkholderiales; family Burkholderiaceae_B; genus Zwartia. The sequence goes on from JAURZO010000141.1 coordinate 16,549, forward strand.
AAAGAAATCCTCGCTAACTCGCCGCCAGACGCGACTTTTGCCAAGGGCTTGGGCGAAGTGCCGGCGTGACCCGCCACTAAAAACTCCACAATGTCCTGACCTTGTGCCGAGGCGGGTCCCTCTGCAACTGTGATGTCGAACTGACCGCCTTCCATGGCGAGCGTCTGCATCGCCTTGGAAACCTGTTTGCTTAGGTCGAACGCGGCCTTTTTTCTCGCTGCGGTCAAGGCGCTGGCGTGCGCCTCGTAGTCCGTCTTGAGCTTGATCGCGGTTGCGCGCAGCGCCTCGACATCCGCAGAGGCAGATAACGTTTCTTGTTCGGCCCGTAAGTTTGCATGGAGTGCGTAAAGTTGTTCTGGTTCGGTTTTGAACTTGCGTGCCAGATCGAAAATATGGCGCATCCGCTCATCGACAATCGCCAAGCGCTCAGGATCGAGCTCGACGCGGGAGAGGTATGCGCTCAAGTCCGACACGGCTTCGCTGATCGAGATTCGGGCCGACTCAAGCGATTCGTGAACAGATTGAAGTGAAGCGTCATGACGCAGTAAATGTGAGATTTTTTGCAGTGCTGCAACGATCTGGTGATAGGCGGAGTCTTCGTTCTCATCAAGACCGGCGAGTGCTTGCGCGGCACCGTCAAGCAAAGACTGCGCATTGGCCAAGCGTGTTTGTTCTGTTGAGACTTCATCCCACTCGGTGGGACCTAAGCCCAGGCGATCAAGCTCGCCAAGCTGCCATTCCAGGCGTTCACGCGCGGCGGCCAGCGCGCTGGCATCTTGCTCGGTCAGTGCGAGCTGACGTTCGACTTTGCGCCAGGCACGCCAGGCTTGAACGACTTGTTGGCGCAGAGGTTGATGGTTGCCATGAGCGTCAACCATTTCGCGCTGACTCTCCGCTCGCAATAAGCTCTGGTGCGCGTGCTGGCCATGAATATCGACGAGATGCTCACCGACTTCGCGTAGCTGGGTGATGGTGACCGCGGAGCCATTGATATAGCCGCGGCTGCGCCCTTGTGCGTCCACCACGCGACGTAAAACGAGCTCGTCAGCCGCGCTGAGGTCGTGTTCAGTCAACCACTGGGTGAGCCCCTCCGGCACATCGAACACCGCGCTGATCTCGGCGCGTGCGGCACCTTGGCGCAGCACCGATGAGTCAGCGCGTTCACCCAGGGCGAGGGCCAATGCGTCGATGAGGATGGATTTGCCGGCGCCTGTTTCACCCGAAAACACCGTGAAACCTGCTTCAAAGTTGATTTCTGCTTCGGTCACGATCACGAAATCGCGGATCTGTAGTGCGCGCAGCATGGGCTATTCCCCGTCGTTGCCCGACTGGGGAAGACGGTTCCAGTCGAGTTTGCGACGCAAGGTCGAAAAGAAGCTGTAACCGGCCGGGTGCAGAAAACGGATCGTATGTGGTGCGCGGCGCACAACAATCCGGTCGCCCGAAGTCAGATCAGACCACGTTTGCATATCGAAGTGCACGCTTGCGCCGAGCT
>JAURZO010000142.1 GCA_030653405.1 Zwartia sp.
CTAGCCGCCTCAAAAAATGTACGTGGTGATTTTTCCGGGCGCAAATGACCCACCATGATGGCGCGAAGATGACGTGCCGTTTTGGGTAATGTCTGACGAGTCTTAGTCGATTGAAACACGACCTCTGTTTTTGGACGAAACTGTTTAGGCACGGAGGCCAAACCCTCGGGCTGCAGCACCACCAGCGTATGCGCCCAAGCCAGTGACTGCTGCGCTTGCAAGTCCTGCTGTATGTCGCGATATAGATCTGTTCCAGTCAGCACCACCACTAAGCCGTTTGAACCAAAGCGTTCATGCCAGTCTGCGATCGAGGCATAGCTGCGTCGTGCATGTAAGGCAATCATCACGTGATCGGTACTTGCACCATCCCATTGCTGAACAATTCTGACTCGACCATATGATTTAAGCAGGCTGGCATAGCGTTGTGCGGTTTGCCAATTGCCATTGTTAGCCGACGCGAGTGCGGGACTTACAATCACAATATTGAGTGGCTCAGACTTGGGCGATATAGACATGTCGAAAGGTTAGCAAAAATCATGCGTCAGGCGAAAGTAAACATACTGGCTCAAGGGCTTAGCACACTGCGTCAGGAAACTCTTTCAGCATTTGAATACTATAGACGTTCCAGCGCACTGGCCGTGCCGCACGAGGATGAGTTTAATCCGCCTCTTTGGGAGCTTGGCCACTTGGCTTGGTTTCAAGAATACTGGATCGCACGCAATCAGCAGCGCGACCTCGGTGTGACGCAGGACATTCATCACAGCCGTCTTCCCTCTAAAGTCCCACAGGCGGATCAATGGTACGACAGCGCCCGCGTCTCGCATGCCTTGCGCTGGTCACTACCCCTACTGTCCACGCAGCCTTGTCTCGACTATCTACAACAGACTTTGCACGAAACCTTGTCTTTGCTCAAGCAAGAAAAAGATAACAGCTCAGCGCTCTACTTTTACTGGCTTGCACTGCAACATGAAGCGATGCACTTAGAAGCGAGTACTTATATGGCACAGTCCTTGGGCATCCCGTTTACTGCCTCTTGGGCCGTTTCACAGCCACTCCAGAATTCTGATGCTGAATCACAGCCCCCACAGCTTGGTTCTGCCAAGGACCGCGCGTCAGTGCAGCGGATCCCGTCGACACAATGGACGATGGGGAATGCAAGCCTGGCGTGTCAAAGTCAGGATTTTTATTTTGATAACGAAGTGGGTCAGCGCGTCACGGCTCTTGAGGCGTATTCGATTGCGCTGACTCCTGTGACATGGAGCCAGTACATGCGTTTTGTCGAGGCTACCGGGCATCGACTGCCTCTTTATGTGAGAGCCGCCCAGTTGCAAGATTCGCTCCAGCCATATGAAATCAATCTGTTTGGCAAATGGGTACCGCTGAATCCAGAGGCCTGTGCGCAACACATTTCCTGGGATGATGCTCAAGCGTATTGCCGTTGGGCGCACTGTCGGTTACCGACCGAGGCCGAATGGGACTGTGGCGCACGCACGTTGTCAGATTTCAAATGGGGCGAAGTCTGGGAGTGGACTGCCGACACGTTTGAGCCCTTCGAGGGTTTTACGCCGCACCCTTATGTCGAATATTCAGCCCCATGGTTTGGCTCCAGAAAAGTCCTGCGCGGTGCGGCTTGGGCTACGCACCCTTATTTGCGAGATCTGAACTATCGCAATTTCTTTACTCCGGATCGCCGGGACATTTACGCAGGTTTTAGAGTCTGCCTCTAGCTTGCCCAAAACAACGCATACTGCTCTTGCGCATCGGTCCAGTAGCGCGTCTGACTAAAACCTGCCTCCATCAAAGTGCGTGTGAAGTTTGAGGTCGTCCACTTGTACGAGTTCTCAGTATGAATCCCCTCGCCCGCCTTGAAATCGCGGTGCTGCGTCCCCCATCTCACCGTGACTGCATGTTTGGCAATCAAGTGCATTTCGATACGAGACTCAGCAACATTAAACAAAGCTTTGTGTTGCCAGTCACGGACATCAAAATTGGTCCCCAACAAGGTATTCATGTGACGCAAGACATTCAGATTGAAGGCGGCCGTGACGCCCAGATCGTCGTCATAGGCGCGCTCAAGCACCTCCGTCGACTTCACTAAATCAATTCCGATCAACAAACCTGAAGCCACCTCACCTGCCTGACAGAGCGCAGCTATACGTCTGAGAAAACCAAGCGCCTCTGCTGGCGTGAAATTTCCAAGACTCGATCCCGGATAAAAAGCAAAAATTGGACACTGACTCATTTGCGAGAACAACTCAGCAGGCCATGTGAGCGCCGAGGAAAAATCCATCCCGACCCCCACCATTTCCACATCGGGATAAGCGCGCTGATGATTGATCAACGTGTCAGTCAGGTAATCCAGAGAAATGTCGACAGCCACGTAGGTGCGAGGAAGTGTGAGCTTAAAGAGACTGACGGCCTTCTGACAACTTCCGGCGCCCAGGTCAATCCACATGGCATTGGCAGGGATGCACTGATGGATCTCCTGGGCATAGTCGCCAAAAATAGCGGCTTCCGTACGTGTCGGGTAATACTCAGGCAGATGGGTAATCGCCTCAAACAACGTGGAGCCCAGTGCGTTGTAAAAATATTTAGGGGAACAATGTGCTTGCGGGGCGAGTAATCCTTGCTCTAACTCACCCGCGATCAGACGGGGATCAATATCAAACGTTTTAAAAAAAGTAGGCACTTTGAGGGCCATGCAACTGCTCCTGAGATCGCCACGACGGCTTTAGCTTCTAAACCTTAACATGCACGAGGAGACGAGCGCGTGATCGCTCCAATGCTAAGGCATAATCACCTACTGAGATTGGGTGCTCACGCGCCCTGTCACCTTGAATGCGCGTGCAACCACACTTTTATCTGTGACCCACCATGACAACTCCCTCGAACGACTCGAGCCAACACAATAGCGCCTGGGCTGTTTTCCTGATTTTTTTAAGACTAGGTCTGACTTCTTTTGGCGGCCCCGTCGCGCATCTTGGTTATTTTCGAGAGGAGTTCGTCGCGCGCAGACGTTGGCTGAGCGAACGTAGCTATGCCGATCTGGTGGCACTCTGCCAATTTCTGCCCGGTCCGGCAAGCAGCCAAGTCGGTATCGCGCTCGGCTTTTCTCGCTCTGGCTATATGGGCGCCTTGGCCGCCTGGGCAGGCTTTACGTTACCCTCCGCCATCGCACTGATACTGTTTGCCATTGGTATTTCCGCAGAGGGCCAATCGCTCTCTTCAGGTGCACTGCAAGGTTTGAAAATCGTTGCCGTCGCGGTAGTCGCTCAAGCCGTCTGGGGTATGGCACGCAGTCTGTGCACAGACGTGCAACGCATCACCATCATGATGGTGGCGACCTGTGTCGTGTTATTCATTCCATCTGCTTTCGTTCAGGTTGCAGTGATTATTGCGGCAGGATTAGCAGGGTTGTGGTTATTCAAGCCAGCAAAGCTTGCTGCCCACGATCCACTGCCTATCCATATTTCGCGTCGTGCAGGTGGGATGTGGCTCGCACTATTTTTTATTCTCTTGATCGCCTTGCCCATTACGACCGAATACTTTTCCAATCAAACTCTTTCAATCATCGATGCATTTTATCGTGCAGGTTCTCTTGTGTTTGGTGGGGGCCATGTTGTGCTGCCCTTACTGCAAACCGAAGTCGTACCTACTGGGTGGGTCGGTGAAGAAGTATTTCTGGCAGGATACGGCGCGACACAAGCCATGCCAGGCCCACTGTTCACCTTTGCGGCGTTTTTGGGCGCGTCGATGACCTCTGCACCAAGCGGCTGGACCGGGGGAATAATTGCCCTCGTCGCAGTTTTCGTCCCGTCTTTTCTTTTAGTCGTCGGCGCGCTCCCCTTTTGGGAACAGCTGCGTGGCAACATGCGCGTGCAAGCAGCTCTTGCGGGCGTTAACGCTTCGGTCGTTGGTCTCTTGCTTGCGGCGCTCTATCAACCCATCTGGACGAGTGCCATCCTCGGTCCGCAGGACTTTGGTCTGGCACTGGTCGCGCTGGTGGCACTGATGTTCTGGAAACTGCCGCCTTGGTTAGTGGTGATTGCAGGTGGCCTCGCAGGGTGGTTGATGAGCTTGCTCTAGGCAGATCTTCCATATTTATCTTCGAAACGCACAATGTCATCCTCACCCAGATAACTTCCCGACTGCACCTCGATAATTTCCAGAGGGATCGTGCCCGGGTTAGACAGTCTGTGCGTTTGTCCGAGGGGAATGTAGGTCGATTGATTTTCCGTGAGGATGATGACCTTGTCGCCGTTAGTGATCTCGGCGGTCCCACTGACGACCACCCAATGCTCCGCCCGATGATGATGCATTTGCAAGCTTAGACTCGCCTTGGGCTTGACCATAATCCGTTTGACCTTGAAGCGACTGCCGCCATCAATACTGTCATACCAGCCCCAAGGGCGATACACCTTACGATGCAAGGCTTGCTCTTCACGTTTGCTGTGATTGAGTGCGTTGACAATCTGTTTGACGTTTTGACTCGACGAGAGATCGGCCACTAACACGGCATCTGCAGTTTCAATGACTGCAACGTTTTGCAATCCGACCAACGTCACCAAGCGACTCGACGCATGCACAAACGTGTTGGAACAGTCTTGAGCGATCACATCACCCTTGTGTGCGTTGCCCGCGTCATCTTTCGGCTGAAGCTTCCAGACCGCATCCCAAGCACCCAAATCACTCCAGCCTGCATCCAAATGCACCATTTTGATGGGAAAGGCACTGTCGGGACAACGCTCCATCACGGCATAATCGACAGACTCGCTCGGCACTTGTTCAAACTCAGTGCGACCAGGTCGCATGAAAGAGGCATCGTGTGTCCGAGCTTGCCAGGCACGTTCAACAGCGGTCAGCATCTCAGGCTGAAACGCTTTGAGCGCTTGAAGCCAGACAGAAGCCTTAATCACAAAAATACCCGCATTCCAGGCGTAACACCCTTCTCTGAGATATTGCGCCGCGGTCTCCAGATCAGGCTTTTCGACAAAACGTTCTACCCCTGATACAGGCATTGCAGCATCAGGGGTAGAGCTTAACCCAGCACCGGAGACAGCCGTCGTCTTTACATAGCCATAGCCCGTTTCAGGTCTGTCAGGCGGCACACCTAAAATCACAACACTACCTTGATCGGCTTCGCGGATCGCAGCACGCATGGCCTGTGTAAAAGCCTGCTCATCCGAAACCGCCTGATCAGAAGGGGTCACTACCAGCACCGGGTCTGCGCCCTCGGACATGGCCGCGAGTGCGGCGAGCGTCATAGCAGGCGCAGTGTTACGTGCGACAGGCTCCAACAACATCAGATACTGCTTCGCGGCCGTTTCTCTGAGCTGCTCAGAGGCTAAAAAACGATGCTCCTCGTTGCACACAATCAAGGGAGGGAGCCCCTGAATATCCGCGGCGCCGAAGCCCAACGCACGCCGAACCGTTTGCTGAAACAGGCTGTCGTTTCCAGTCAAACAAAGAAACTGCTTGGGAAAACCGCTGCGTGACAACGGCCAGAGGCGCGTACCTGAACCGCCACAAAGAATAACGGGAGTGACTTGAATCATATTGATTGAATCTTTATTGTTTGATGGAAAGGCCGCGACCTTTAGCGAGAGCACCCCAGCGAGAAATTTCTTCTTTGATCACCTGACCGAACTGCTCTGGTGTCAATGCGGCTGCGGTCAGCCCGTCACTGGTTAAGGTTTTTTCCATTTCTTTGTCTTGGAGGACTTGGTTAATAGCCTTGTTTAATTTTAGCTGTATGGCGACGGGGAGTCCTTTAGGCGCAATGATTCCATGCCAATTCGTGACCTCATATTGGGGGAAGCCTGCTTCTTTGACGGTGGGCACATCAGGTAACGCTGCAAGACGCGTTGCCGTTGTGACCGCGAGCGGCTTGAGCTGTCCGGATTTAACCAAAGGCAATGTGGAGGCTACCGTACCAAAAACTACATTGGTATGACCGGCAACGGTATCCGTCAGCGCAGGTGATGTGCCTTTGTAGGGAACATGCAAAAGATCAATGCCAGCGATTTGATTAAAAAATTCGGTGGCCATCTGCGTGATGCTACCTTGCCCCGAGGTCGCGTAACTATATTTACCAGGACTGGCTTTGGCGAGTGTCACAAACTCCTGCAAATTTTTAACAGGAAAATCTTTGTTGGTTGTAATGATGAACGGCCCCTTGGCCAGCATCGCGATCGGCGTCATATCGTTTGCCGAATCGAAAGAGAGCTTGTAAAAGCTAGGATTGACCGTGTAGCTCGCCGCCGACAAAAAGAGCGTGTAGCCGTCTGGTGCCGCTTTGAGTGCGAGTTCGGCACCTAAGTTGCTACCCGCACCCGGTTTGTTTTCAACAATCACTGGTTGACCAAGCACGGGGGCCAGTTTGACCGCCACCAAGCGCGCGATCAGATCGGATCCGCCACCGGGCGCGAAACCGACAATCAAGCGAATCGGCTTAGTTGGATAGTCGGCCTGTGCATAAGCGGTCGCACTAAAAGTTGCACCAACTACAGAAAGACCAGCAAAAACTCCCGTCATTAAAGAATGCTTCGCGACCTTGGTAAGGGAATACAGCTTGCTTTTCATCAAGAATTCCTTATGAATAAAAGGGGCCGAGCGAGAAACGCCTTGCCGAGAATAACGCTAGTCTTATTGAAGCGTATTTTTGTACTGTAACTCAAAGCGAGCAGCCGAAATCTCACGTGCTAAGACAAATATTGAGGCAGAGATCTACACTCTCTTGCGCTGCATGAACAACGCATCACACTCCGTCTCCAACACTCCGCCAACCAACTCGGGTTTGCGAAAATCAGCGGCTTCAATCACTGATTGCGCTGACAGCATGATTTGCCGAATCCCCGAGCGGCTGATTGTCGCAATAGAGCTTGCGTACACAACACCCCCAATCCCGGCCCACGTCAACGCACTCATACACATCGGACAAGGCTCTCCCGTTGTGTACAACACCAAGTCGTTCCAGCCTTTGTTTCCATGCTGTTGAACGTAATTGTTCATACAGACAATTTCACCATGAAAGGTTGGATTTACACCTGAAGTGTTTGCCCCGGACGCCATCAACTGACCCGTGCGAGCATTTGTCATGACAGCACCGAACGGGTAGGCGGGATTCGCCGCAGCAGCCTTGATCGCCTCACGCATCGCCAACTCGTGTCGTTTTAAGGGAATCGCTGAAAGAAGAGGCTTTGTATTAGTATCCATGTATGTCCTCGTACCGACACCTACTCAACCGACGATGCGAAGTGAGTAATCAACCGCGTGGATGTCTTTGGTCAGTTTCCCGATAGAGATTCGGTCAACGCCCGTTTCAGCAATACTGCGTAATTGAGCGAAACTCACACCGCCAGAGGCTTCGAGTAAAGCGCGCCCTGCCGCGAGCGCGACGGCCTCACGCATCTGTTGTGTAGAAAAATTATCAATCAAAATATTGGTCGCTCCAGCCTCAAGTGCTTGCTGCAACTCTTTAAGGTCCTCAACTTCGATCTGAATCTCAACACTTGCGTTCAGCTGTCGCGCACGCTCAAGCGCCTCGACAATCCCTCCTGCAGCGGCGATATGATTTTCCTTGATCAAAATCCCATCCCACAGTGCGAGACGCTGATTTTTCCCCCCACCTGTACGAACAGCATATTTTTGCGCCTGACGTAGGCCAGGAATGGTTTTGCGCGTGTCCAGGATCACGCATCCCTTTGGATTGGGACTAGCACCCTCGATCGCATCGACATGCTGACGTGTCACTGTCGCAGTCCAGGATAGGAGCTGCAAGAAATTGATCGCCGTGCGCTCCGCACACAACATCGCGCGTGCGTCCGCCGAAATATCGCATACAGTGTCACCGGGTTGCATCTTGGCACCCTCTGCGACATGCCAGGTCACACGCGCCTGAGGATCAAGCGTACTCAACGTATCAGCGAACCAAGCTTGCCCGCACAACACCGCTTCTTGGCGCACAATTAATTGCGCTCTCACGGTTTTATTTTCTGGCGCCAGTAATGACGTCCAATCGCAGCGACCCACATCTTCCCTCAAGGCATCGCGAACGTTCCGAATGCGAGCCTGCTCCAAAGTTTCGTTGTATTCAAACATTTAAACTGCTCCCATATTTTTTACGAAACCATGTTGAGCCTGCGCCAACCGGTCAGGATAATGAGCGGTGAAATCAAGCATGCGCTCAATACACACCAAGGCATCCGTGCGAACTGACTCATCGACAAATACCTCTCCCTGCTCATGCTCGAGACAATTGAGTATGCCCCGCAACCCATTCATCGCCATCCAAGGGCAATGCGCACAGCTTTTGCAAGTGGCCCCGTTCCCTGCAGTGGGCGCCTGAATCAGGGTCTTGTTTGGGGCAAGCTGTTGCATGCGATGCAAAATCCCCCCGTCGGTTGCGACAATATATTCATTGGCCTCGCCATCGACGACCGCTTTGATCATGGCCGCCGTCGAGCCCACTACATCTGCCAACTCAACGACTGCCGCAGGCGATTCAGGATGAACGAGGATTTTCGCATTGGGATGCTGCTCGCGCAAAAGCTCTAACTCAGTCGCCTTAAATTCATCATGCACGATACAGGCACCGTTCCATAACAACATATCGGCGCCTGTCTGATCTTGGATATAACGACCCAAATGACGATCCGGTGCCCAGAGAATTTTCTTGCCCTGCTCTTTCAAATGGTGCACGATCGCCAATGCACATGAGCTTGTGACCATCCAATCGGCCTGTGCCTTCACCGCCGCACTCGTGTTGGCATACACCACGACCTCGCGATCTGGGTGCATCGCACAAAATTCGGCAAAAGCGTCCGGCGGACAACCCAGATCCAGC
>JAURZO010000143.1 GCA_030653405.1 Zwartia sp.
ATTGGGTGTTTTATTTAATCAAAAACCAACGATACTGACTAAGCATCTTGCTGACAAACTTAAAGGAAAATCGGTTGTCACCGCTGTAGAGTTGTTTGATGCCCTGGAAAAACCCATGATTGAATTTGCTTTAAATCATGCTGGGCCATTTTCGCCTGATGAAGTTCTCGACATGAATGGTTATATCGACGCAAGCGTTGATTTAACGGGCCCTGTGAATAGCTATAAAGCTGCACCACGCGATGGTGCTTGGTCTACAGCCCCGTTTCTGCATAACGGCTCCATACCCAACATGTACGAATTATTATCGCCTCAATCAGAGCGATCCAAAACGTTTTATATCAATCGTGAATTTGACCCGGTCAAACTTGGTCTTGCGACGACAGACAAGAAAACGGGCTTTCTTTTCGATACCAGTTTGATTGGCAACTCAAACGAAGGACATTTATTTGCAAATGGCAAGGGACCTGGCATTATCGGTCCTGAACTCTCGCCTGATGAGCGTTTTTCACTGATCGAATATCTCAAATCCATCCCGAATGTACCTGGTCGCGTGACCCCGTTTGGTGGTCCGGAAAATCCTTTGATTGCAGACCAAGATCCTGACTGGTTTAACACCCGACACCCGTACGGACGACAATGAGCGAAACGCGACACGTACTAAATTATTCGTTTAAACGACCTTCCAGTTTGACGATATCTTCACAAATTGACATGTGGCAGGGGCGGGATGCTCGTTTTCTAGAAACTCATCCCAACATGCTAATTTCAGTATCGCGGTAGAGGCAAAGGGATATTTTTGTTGAATCAAATCCAAAGAGCGCGGAACAGCTAAATGGCGGCCCGTTAAATACTCCGAGGAAAGCAGCGGCTTTGCAAGCGGAGCGAGTGCCACCGCTCCTGAGCCCAGAATAAATGTTCTACGGCTGAGCAAAATCTTCTCCACGTTTGCCTGTTTGAAAAATAGAGTGTTTATACGCAGGAATTGATCCCCACTTTTCGAAGGCCTCCGCAGCTAAGGCTCTGGCGCAATCCTGTTTCAGGTCAGAGAGTGCGGCAGAATAAGCTGCTTCAAATGCAGACAACGTTGGCCTGTTTCGCAAATTCTTATATGCCAATTCAAATGTACGATCCCTTTCCTGATTCGTACCAAGATAGAACTCGACCGCATGATCCGCAAAACCAAGCTCATGTTGACTGATAAGCTCTTGAAATCTGGCTTTGGCTTTGAGCAAATAATTTTCGCTCTCGACGGTATTGATTAAACCTTCCTGCAGTTGCGCATAGCGCCAAAAGACCTCAGGATCTCTGGTATCAATGATCGTATCCAGTAAGGCTGCGGCTTGATTCATCTGATTGCGTTCAATATATATTTCTGAAAGATGGACCCTTGCGTGAACATATTGAGGGATGTATGTGATCGCAGCCTCATACCAACCAGCCGCCTCATCCAAATCGGGCTCCGGAATCTTTTCGCCATGAAGCACACCCAGGTGAAAACATACCCAAGCCAACGCAAATGGGGACAAATCCGCATATTCACGAATTGCTCTTAAATACGTCAAATGCGCCGTTTCATACTCGCCTAAGTCAGCATATAAAGCAGCTAAAGGAACCAGGTTTTGGATGCCGCCAAGGCGATTGACTCGATCCAGTCGCTGAGTAAGGACCATGTTTAGATTTTGGCCCGTTGCCTGATCAATGCTTAGACGAACAGGAGAGATGAGTTCAGGATCCGCCCCATTTCGGTCAGCTAGAGTCAGAAGATCATTCGCCTCAGGAAAATGGTGCAAGGCCGAGGCGATCTGAGCAGCCGCCAAGTAGTGGTTTCCCGTAATGTCGCCAATAGAAAGTATTTTTTCTGAAAGTACTAATAACCGATCTAACGCCGCATAATCACCCAGAAATTGAACTCTTTTTTGTTCTTCATCAATTAAAGAGTCAATGACACCGGTGCGATCGAAAGAGGTATTCAAAACTTTCCGGCAGCGGTTAAGAATGCTTTCATGATTTAATCGAGCCAGCTCACCATCAGTGACGCAGGGGAGTTGAGTAAACAGGCCCTTCATCAGCGTTGGGTCCCGGGCTTGAATTGTCTTTTAATTTCGGCCATACCGACATCTACCCAAGTATTCAAAATCAAGCCAACAAACAGCTCCCCCTGTCCATCAGGCAGATATTCGATTTTCCATGAAAACTCTGAACCGAGACCATCTGGCCTGACCTGCAACTCAGTCACCAGGGGTTGAGCGGATATTCCACTGATCAATTTATATTTTAAAAACTTACGTGCAGAATCTCGTTCAAGCAAAAGCTCATTCAAGACTTTCCCATCAATCAACCGTGTAGTACGAATATGCTCTGATCCAGCGTTTGAAACGTGTGTCTCCACAATCAGTGGTATCCATGGTTTGTCAAAATTACCGACAAAAGCCCAGAGCTCAGAAGGGGATGCGGCGACTTTGATATTTTTATGAATCGTCAACAGACTCATATTGGGAGAGGCTAAATATGGAAACGTATGATTGCTTTTTTGTGTGGCTTGCGTGGCAGGGCTTTGTAAAAAGGGTCCGTGATCGCGATTAATCATCCAGGTCAACAAGATATCGACCGCATTGGCATCAAGCGTTCTTCCTCCACCCGTTTGATGTGGTTGGCCGTTAATCACACTTTTTTCAATCTCAAGATGGCTCTCATCATTGACTGTTTTAGATACATCAATCAATAAAAAATCATTCAGATATACATTGACGTTGGCATTTAAATCTTCGTCAGACCAGTCACGCTTGCCGTCTTTCATATCCCATATCTTCAAATGCCGAATCAGTCGATCGCGAAATAAAGGTATGACAGATGGATCCACGTCAAAAGGTGTTTGCTGATTCCAGAGGTCAAGAAGATTGACCTCTCCAGGAATCGTGATGAGGTAGTTAGCCAGCTCAGGTCGACCGGCCCAATCGAACCGTGGAATGCTATTGAGAGTAGGCGTCGTATCGATTGGCGTCGTTTCACCAATGACACCGAAAAGCGAACCATTTTCAGGCCTCAAGAAAAAGGCCGTATCAAAATCGATGACTAACCCCAATACATTATCGTCTTGAGTTAAGTTTTCCCCGCCTTGCAAGGTGGGTGAGTTGTACCATCCGATAAAAAAAGGATCTGAGCGTAGTCCGGCAAAAACTCGAATCTTGCCATCCGCAGAAGACGACCCTTGCGCATCACCCACCATCACAGGCAAAGCTTCACCACCCGGGATTTTGCAAAAGCCGGCCTGTGAAGGTCTGCCACCATTTTGATTGCGTTCTAATCGGTCAAATTTAAACTGAAAGCGTATTTCATCGCTGTTTGGTTTGAAAAGAGCCTTCCGTCCAACGCCCTCAATGTTGACTCTTCTCAGAACCGCACTGTAATACGCCGCATTTGAAAACCAAGCAGACTCTCCGGCACCGGGAAATACGTTGACGACAAGAACCGTTCTGTTAGGATTTTCTGGGCTCGTAAACGCAAAAATATCAGTCAAATCGATTGATGGATCTGACATTGTCCTGGGGCCATCAACATGATCTGACATCGAGATTTTTCCTCAAATTTGACGAGCTTTAGTCACGACGCGGAATTCAATCGGCTTGGGGACCAATCATAATTGATTGCGCCCATGCCAAACGCGGCGTCACGATTGGACTAGCGGTCGATCAGGATGAGTCCACACTATTGGCAGCACCTGCTATTTAAATTTGAGTAAACCATTGATTTTTACCTATTACTTAATGCCTGATGTTGGCTCGCACATTCAGAATACTGAATCACCAGCTAACTGGCCGACCTCCTGCGCGCCGTGGTCGAATAGATTTCGATTGCCATTAGGTGACTTTGTAATACAT
>JAURZO010000162.1 GCA_030653405.1 Zwartia sp.
TTTGGCTTATTTTTCAATCTCTTCGCCCTGGCTGTCGCCGGTGTCACAGCGACAGGTGCAGCCCAGGCTCAGTCAACCTGGCCTGACAAGGCAGTTACGTTTATTGTGCCCTTCCCTCCAGGCGGTCCGGTTGACACCACAGCACGGCTGACGACGCAAGCGATGGCCAAAAATTGGTCGACACCCGCCGTGATCGACAACAAAGCCGGCGCCGGTGGCATCGTTGGTGCTCAGGCCGCAGCCAAAGCGGCACCGGATGGTTATCACTTCTTCTTTGCGGCCATTCACCACGCCGTTCTGCCAAGTCTGAAAACCAAACTGCCCTACGATATACAAAAAGATTTCGTGCCCGTTGGAATGGGTGCACGCTATCCGATCGTGCTAGTGGTGCATCCCTCGCTCCCGGTCAAATCCGTGCAAGAGCTGATTGCCTATGCCAAAGCCAATCCAAACAAACTGTCCTACAGCTCGGCCGGTACTGGTGGTGGCACACACTTGGCGGGTGAGCTTTTCACCAGCCTGACGGGTGTAAAGATGCAGCACATCCCCTACAAAGGCAGCTCACCCGCCATGCAAGATTTGGTCGGTGGACAGGTACAACTGATGTTTGCAGACTCTACGTCCGCCTTGCCTTTTATCAAGTCCGGGCGCGTTCGCGCACTGGCCGTGGGCAATCCTGAACCTTCCGTCTTTTTCCCTGATCTGCCAACGATTGCTTCGGCCGGCGTCAAGGATTACGAGGCCTATTCTTGGTCAGGCGTTGTCGCACCGAAGGGGACACCACCCGAAGCGGTCAAACAAGCAAACGCTCAGCTCGTCAAGGTCCTCAAGGATCCGCAAGTCATCGAGATGATGAATAAGGCCGGACAGGAACCCGTTGCGATGTCACCCGAAGAGTTCGCTGCCTTCCTCGACAACGAGATCAAGAAGTGGAGCAAAACAATTCAAGCTGCCGGAATTCAGCCTGAATAAAAATCAGCATAACGTTGTGCATCGACATGTTGATGCACAACGTAACAATTAAAAAATTCCTGCGATCAAGATCAAATCAGAATTCGCCAATATTCAAATCGTCTACCGGTCGCACTAATGATTAAAAATAAACCGTCTTTAAATCGCAGCAAGCGTGACTTCCTCGCGACGACCGCTCACATTGGTCTTCTTTCCTGTGCGCTTCCTTTGCCGGTCTTCGCAGCATCGACAAACGCGAATAAGAAAATCCTCGATCAAGAAATCAGCTATATCGGGATTTATCCGCCGATAGGCATTTCACGTGTCGGTAGTGCGTCTGTCGAGCATGCTTTTTATTCACCAGAGGTCCCGGGCTTTCCGCCCGAACCGATCGGAGGCTTCAAAGACGGAACTTCGAAAATTAAAAAACAGGCGCAGCGTTTTTACCTTTACGGTTTTAATCAGTCTGGCGAAGTCGTCAAAGAAATCACTGCTGAAGATGCAGACATCGATTGGAAAGTCAGGGTCGCCAACACCAAGGCAGCTTGGTACGGATTTAACAACCCGTTCAACTTAGGCCCTGAGGTCCCTGGCATCCCTGCCAAAATTCGCAACCAAGGCGTGAGATCAATCGCTGAAAGAGAAAAACGTCTAGTCATCGATTCAGGCGAAATCGGCATCAATGGCAAAAATATCAACAGAGCTGCAAAGTCTGAACAATACAAACTGGTTGGGAGTTTTTGGCGCGAAGAAATCAAAGTCAGCTTGGGTGACTTGGCAACAGATGACGCTGGACGACTGATCTTTATCCCGGCCAATGGGGTGTCAGCCCCTGTCATCCCTAACAACCCGATCGTTGACTTTACGAAAAATGATGCCTGGTACGATGACTGGTGTGACGGCTCCGTCAATGCATCGATTACCTTGCGTAACGGAAAGAAGTTGCATGCCTTACCCGCCTGGATCGTCTCTTGCGGTCCTGACTATGCGCCTGACATCACGCCGTTCACGACTATGTACGACTCGATTCTCAACAATCTGGTTAAAAAATATTCAGATTGGGATGAGACGGCTTTGAAAAAGGTCGCTCAACCTCCAAAGAGGCCTGCACTACCTCTATCCTTTGCCAGAGATGTGTACCCTCTCTTTCATCGCATGGCCCAAATGGAATGGGTATCGAGTGCAGCGCACCTGCAAGCGGGCTGGATTGATATTCCTAACTTTTCGGATCAGACTTTCATCGGCAAGCTCGCAACAAAAGATAACCAAGCCTTACGTCAAAAAGTTTTTTCCGCTTTCAGAAATCCAAGCTCAACAGTAGAAGAAAAATTCCGCTTGCCATTTATGCTCGGTGGCGGCGTCGATTTTGAGGGGGTCAACTCCCACTGGTTTCAGATGACCAGTCTCCAGTATTGGATTTTGACAAAATGGAACGAAGGAAATTTTATCGATGACTGGCAACAATTCCTGTCGCAGAGTCTTGATCGGCACATCAAACATCAAAACATATCGGACCTGCCACTACAGGATCAACCGGCTGCCTTGACGCGCGCAGCCCTCGAGCCACTCTCCGGCGGTAACTTTCATCCCGGCGTCGAGCTCACTTGGATTCTTGAAAGACCGGAGCTTTTTGACGACCTGCATCCTTTTAGGATTGCGGTCGGGAACAGGGCTTTATTGGCACAGAATCTCGGCCCATTGATCACCCCTCAAAATACTTTTCCTGAAACCTCCGACAAGAACAATCGCCATCATTCACTGAATGCTTCGCCACAACAATCCCCTATTGGCCCGCAAATGCCTGGTGATCTGACACGCTGGATGGGGCTACCCTGGCAACCGGATGCCTTCAGCTGTCAAAACGTCAACTATCCACACGACTATCCGACTGTGGTGTGGTGGCCGGCAAACTTACCCGTCGACGTATTACCTGAATATGCGTACCAAAGAATAATTCGCGAGGATCTTTCCCGTGAAGATCGTCTCAAATTCGCATCGGTCCGAGCAGCATGGTCAAGAGGTGCAGCCGGCGTGGGTTATCACGCGAACGGTAGCTATTTTGACGGCTTGAATCGCGCCATTTATCTTTGGGAGCGGCTGGGTTTCATTGTTAAAAAACCCACTCCAAAAGCACTGACGACCGGGCCCGGCGCTTTACCAGAGTTTCTGTATGTTGAAACAGAACGTGGCTCCATGGAAATATGAATGCGAACATCGTTGTAGTGGGGTCGGGCATCGCTGCGTCGGCTGCGTTGCTCTGTCTCAATAACCATGGTTTACACGCAACTCAGATCGCACCGTTAGAAAAATACAACGATAAAATTGGCGAGACCCTCTCCTGCTCGGCCAACAGAATACTTAAAGAACTGCAGATCTGGGATGCGTTTCAAGAACAAGGATATCTCATCCACGATCTTGTTTTTTCAGCTTGGGAAGAATCAACGCTAAATAGGCAATCCAGATTTTCGAACGCAGAGGGATCCAATTGGTCGATTGACCGTATTGCGTTCGAAGATTTTTTAAGATCAAGTTCAGACAACGCCAATCATCAGCGATTATTTAATAAGATTAAAAATTGTTATCAGAGTCCTCGTGGCCTGACGCTTAAGCTCGACGATCAGCAACTGATCAATACGAAATTCTTGATCGATTGTTCAGGACGTGCAGCCATCGTTGGTCGACGATTTAGCAAAAGGCATCGGATCGACAATATGATCTGCTATTACAGCTTCATCAATCAAATCGACACCGAAATCGAACCGACTGTCGGGATCATGATTGAAGCGGTCAACAATGGCTGGTGGTATTCGGCCATACTACCTGACAACCGAATGATTATTTCGTTTTACACCTATCCTGATTTAGTTGAGCAGCATTTGACTCGAGATCTTCATGCATGGTCAAAGCTCATTGAACAAGCACCTCTGACAACCCAACGCATCCACTCGGCCGGCTATGCCGTGAATGCTCCACCGGCAGCGACCGATGCAGGCATGCTGATCCAATCAGAAGTATCAGGCGAAAACTGGATCGCGGCTGGCGATGCCATGGCGTCTTTGGACCCATTATCGTCACACGGGATGACTCAAGCGCTTTGGTCAGGTTGCAGAGCCGCCGAAGCATGCATCAAATATTTACAGGGAGACATATCCGGGATCGAGGGCCTCAAGAAAACAATGACGCAAGCGATGCTGACGTACCAAACAGAGCTTATAAAAAAATATCAGTCAGTACATCGTTACGCAGGCCATCCCTTTTGGGAAAGACGGGTTAAGATTCAATTCCCCTCTTAGTCAAGAGCATCTCTGTGAATTGCTAGTTACGCATCACCCACAGCCCTTCAGTAGGATTAATCTTAAATCCTGAAATCTTAAATCCTAGTTGCAAAGCTCAGCACTGAAGCCTAGCATTAGGGTACTGCCAGCGATTTGCAACTTACCTAAGGGTACATTTGCTGATAAAGCTGTGGCCAAGCCAGGATGAGGAAGATGATTAAAAAAATATACATCTTATTGATCTGTCTCTATTGCGCATCTCCCGCATTAAGCCAAGACGCTCAGGAATATCCGCTTAAAGCACCAAGCATCTCTGAGGTACCCTCTGGGCCAGTTGGGGATGCGATACGCCATGGTCTCTCGCTCTTGACCGAAACACGCCTGATGCTGCCAAATAATGTTGGCAATGGGATGAACTGCACAAGCTGTCATCTCAACGGTGGGACAAAACCACATGCGGCTCCATTTGCAGGCTTATGGGGCGTCTTTCCGGCATACTCTGCGAGAGTCGCGAAAGTGATCACGCTGGCTGATCGCGTGAATGATTGTTTTGAACGCTCGATGAACGGTAAAGCGCTGGCATATGAATCCACTGAAATGACCAGTATTTTGACCTACATCCAATTCATTTCAACCGGCGTCCCAACTGGGTCAAGTGTCAGAGGCCGAGGTGAAGGAAAAATTGACCAGAACCTCATCCCGGACCCGGTACGCGGCAAAAAAATCTACGCTGAAAAATGCGCATCCTGTCATGGCGCAGAAGGCCTTGGACTAAAGGTAGAAGCGAACAAATATGTGTTCCCACCGTTATGGGGAAACGATTCATTCAATGATGGTGCCGGCATGGCCAGGCCCTATACAGCTGCAGCATTTGTCATTGCCAACATGCCGATCGGTCAAGAAAACTCACTCACGCAACAAGAAGCTCTGGACGTGTCACAGTATTTTACATATCAACCACGGCCAGTTTTTGCAGGTAAGCAACATGACTGGCCCAAAGGCGGCAGACCCAAAGACGCACGCTAATCGCACACATCATGAATCTCGATCTCAGAAAACTCGTGACAGAGTACGACTTAAACAGTCAAGACAAGGAGCGTATACGCTACGAGTTTTGCTTTGCCTGCGCTTCGCGCATCCAGCATCTGTTGGAACAGGAGAAAGCACTTTCAGCTTATAGAGATTTTGAAGATTATTTGAGAGGCTCGCTTGATCAGGCCCAATTTGTGAAACTTCAAACTTCAATTCTCGAAGTCGCGAACCGACATCAAGGATCGACTTCATTAGATGGCACAAAGCACTCAGCTGTGTCTGCGACCTACGCTTTAGCGAATGCGATCAATGGAAATGCGGTTGCTGCGGCGGAGTACGCAGCATATTCCAAGGTGTACGGTTACGGAGGGTATGCTACAAATGACTTGGATAGTTATCAGGAAGAGTATGCAGAACAGGTCAAGATTTTGCGTAAGCTATGGAATGAATGAATTCTGCGCCGCCCCCTCATTTCTACAATCTTAATTTCCGAGTTTTTTAGTTGGATACTCCGTATCAAAAATATTTTCATCGTGTTAAATAAATAAATGTATTTCAATTAAAACTATTTACCTTTGAGAGAGAGTTGACATGGCTGCAACCACCGGAAATATCAATATTTCAGTCACCTCGGCCAAGCAAACTTTCTTGACCACTAAAAGCGCGAGTCTCTACACCGTCGCTTTTGATGGGACCACTCCCTACTGGTCAACTATTTATACCGCCGGGAGTATTAGCAGTCCCACAGCAACCATTCCACTGATTAATAGTGGAAAGCTCTACATCATTGAATCCAACGCTTCTCTGGCTGATCTTCAAACGAAAATCACCAAACAATCCGATATAGATGTCTCAAATTCGACCGTCGCGCCGAACCAATTTCGCTATGACTCGTTTGAATACGCACTGAGCCCAGCAGACCAAGGCGGAACACCTCAGGGGAACCTCACCTCCGTGAATGGGTTCGGCTTTCCAATGGCGTTGGAGGTTGCCTATTCAGACTCGACCACTGCGACCGTTGGTTACGCTGTCAAGGCCGACACTCTCACAACGGAACTAAGTTCAGCGGGAGCACCCTTAATCAATTTCAACTCCGGCGACTTGAACGGTGAGTTTCAGTATGCAGGCTCACCCTCTACCAATAGTGGCGGCGGCTACACCAAACCCGCTGCGTTCACAGAGACCCATTGGACGACTTATTTAAATCAGTTGGGCACACAGCTTGGCTCAGAGCCTATCCGGATCACTGGCATATTCAACGGTGCACCTGATGCTGCACAACAATGGCACAACCAGGCTTTTTACAACTACAAAGTCTCTTACGACAATGCCACCTCAACCTTTATTCTGACCCCAGAGGAAAACAGTCAGGTCAAAGGAACCATTAAGCTCACCTCGGCAGTTTTGGCAAAAAACATCTATGCGATTGATGCCTCGACCAGCGCTGACATTTATCAAGTAGTTGATGGAGTCGAAACTTTATATACATCCCAATTTCTTGGTGCCAATGATCAGTGGGGTGCCGTTTTTACGCAGTTTTTGACAGGGCTCGATCTGGGATATCTCGGACAGGAGGGTGTATCTCCCAATCCAAGCATCTCAAATCCTGTTGACCTGAACGGAAACTGGAACTGGAGTCCCATCTACGCGTTTGGAGACAACCTCGTCTCAGGTGGTCCAGTTACTCCTACCTTCGATTCATACTCGAAAGTTTTTTTTGACAATTCAAACTCGTACGGATCGCAATACTCTGATAATGCAATGAGCCAATATTCAAGCGGCGGGCCATTGGTCAATCTGTTTGAAACTGTCGGCGGCGTGAACCAGACTGTCAATACAAATCAAATCACGATCAAGATTTTTGATGATGGCGAAACGCCAACTGGATACACCCAGCCCACTCTTTACAACTACATTGCTTCAGGCTCTGGGTATGCAACTTTCGCAACCCTAGCGGATGCGGATATTGCTAATTTCGTCATCAACCTCGGCATTCCAGCGGGCAGCCCTTCAAGTGGGGATCAAAACACCGGTAAAAATCGCCTTGCTGAAACATCGTGGTTTGCGAATCCTGAAAAATTTGCACTGTCATACCAGTATCAAACGAGCGCGAACAATTGGTCGAATGCCTCTTTTGTTTATGCGGACGCTGGAAATCCGGACAATTTATGGTCCCAGTGGAGCTTGACGCCTAACGGAGAAAAGGCATCAATCACTCCCGGTACGACTCCAGGCGCACAAGGCATCGGATCGGTTCTTCTCAATAACATCCCGATCGGAAAAGATGCTGGTGATATCACATGGCACAAGATCAGTGTTTATGACACCAGCCTGACCGGCTGGCAGTCTGCACCACTCAAGACGTTCAACCTATATACAACGTCAGATGGGACAGGCAAGTTTCTGTACACAGCCGGCCAGCTCGCCATTGACGGTGGCGCGACTGTTTCGACCGGGCAGGGTCAAACTGCTGGCGTTTCAACAACAGTGAATCTTTTAGTAGGATCAGGAACATTTATTGATCCAGTGCTTCTTGCCCCAGAGGCGAAACAAGGTGCGAGTTACGCAACGTCTGGAACAGCGCCTTCCGCACCCGTAGTGGGATATTTCAATGCTTCCGATACCTTTGTCGCCCAAGCGGGTCAAACGGAGATGATCAGTCCAAACGCAACGGGTAAGGCGAATAATGTCGTCTTTGGCTGGACTGGGTACAACCCCAATGCAACATCAGATACGAATAATCTTTGGACCAAGTATTACACGAACAAAGTTTCAGCTCAGAATATCGTTGAAGTGACTTGGTCACTTGCAAGCACCAAAGATCACGGCACCGGCGGCAGTACGCTGACGACGGCTGACATCGATGGAAAATGGATAACGGAACAGCTTCGCCTGACTCCAGGTCAATACCAGGTGACCATGACCGAATATACGGAGCAAAATGGAAGCCGAATTCAGTTTGCCCAACAAAGTAGCCCGCTTACTCTGACATTAGATGGATCGCAGGACACGATCCTGGCGATGAGGGATGCCTACCTGGTCTCCCAAGGGGCCAAAGTCGTTGACGCCGCCCAAGGGACACTAGTAAATGACACCGGAGCGCCAACAGTCGCCACCCTCCTTTCCGGCCCCGCGAATGGCACCCTGCAGTTCAATAGCGATGGTTCGTTTACCTATACACCCGATCAGGACTTCGTCGGGTTGGACAGTTTTGTATATTGGGCTGAAAAAGATGTTGGTGGCGGCGTTATCGAAAAATCTCAGGCCGCAGTCAACCTGCAAGTCGTACCAGACATCGGCACACTCGCGAACTCGCTGGAAAACTATTCCACCGTAGGCTTGACGCTGTTTGGATATTTAGAACATGGTGCGACACAAAGCCTTTCCAATACCTATCTTGCCGAGCTCCAGACATACCAAAATCAAGGCCTGAGCGAACAAGAGGCCATGTACAAGCTGGCAAACAGTATTGGCGAGACGAGTGCGGCAGAGGGATTATTTCCCTTTCTTGCCAATCCAACGACTGATATCGGTGCCATCAATTCCTTTCTAGACAAGGTTTATGATGTGATGTTCGACCGTGCGCCCGATGATGTTGGCAGAGCATATTGGATCAACGATATTCAATCCGCGATCAATCGTGGCGATGATATTGACCCATATATTTTCATCATCATGAATGGCGCCCAAACGTCTGATATGCAGCACTTAACTGCTAAAAGTATGATCGCAAACGAACAGATCTTTCAGCAGTATCAGCACAATGACAGTATTAATGATGTGAATTCAGCATTATTTTTGACTGGAGCAAGCCAACTCAATCTGCTGGACTCGATGGTTACGGTTTATAACGACGCGATTGCTTGAGGCTACTCATCACAAAAAGCTTTAGCTGATTGTCTCGTAGCAGTCAGTCAATAGCGTGTTGTTGTATTTGACAGTTTTTTGATTTACGGTGTCTAACACCGTCACGTCAAGGTTGGCGATATCTGCAAGTGCTCTATCCAGCCATTCTGCCAACGTTGCGCGTTTCTTCATCTGTTTCTCAATTTCTACCTGTGCTCGTTCTGTTGCTGTCACGCATTTAGTCTTTTGTTTTACCAGAGTGGATTGCTCTGCCTTCGATCGTGAAGCACTGGATCAGAGCATCATGCCGATAACACCATCGCCTTTTTATATAGCGTCTCGTATATGTTCAGTGCCGCTGGCTTTTTAACTTTGCGAAATGATTGCTGTCGTTTCTACCACACATCAAATTGATATTGCTGCTCTTTGCACAACAACACCGTGATGTGTTTAGCATCAATCTCTTTTCCAGCAGCCAAATCTGCTGTGCGTTGCTGCTATCGTGCAATGCTTTCAATTGTGTTCATCGTGTAATTTTATGTGGGTATAAACTAAACCCCACCGCCTTATGAGCAGTGGGGCATATAGAACTAACCCATGGTGTTTAGTAGGTTGGGTCTAGGTTGGTTATCCCGCGAGGAATGGGGTGAAATTACTTGACGTGATTTCACTCACTAAATTGATACCTTGGAGAATGATTAAAGAGTCACCACTAGCAAAAATTTTGTCGTTTGTATTATT
>JAURZO010000170.1 GCA_030653405.1 Zwartia sp.
AAATACCCGTCACGATCTGCAGCACGAGCACAAGCAGAGAGAGTGAACCAAAGAAATACCAAAAATTAAAATTTTTGGGTGCGTAGTACTCGGACAAATGCGCTTTGTAGCTAGACGTCAGCGGAAAGCGACGATCTATCCATCCTAGCAGTCCGGTCGTTTCGACGGATTTTTCGCCAGCCATGAAACGGCTCCTTTACTTTAATCAGTGTCGCGATGTGCGGTGTTAATCAAAGGCCGATTAGGCCTTGTTGTTTTCGTCAACACCGATGATGATCCGGGTGTCGCTCAGGTACTGGTATGGAGGCACTTCGAGGTTGTCCGGCGCGGGCTTATTTTTGTAAACACGACCGGCCATGTCAAACGTCGAGCCATGGCATGGGCACAAGAAGCCGCCATCCCAGTCATTGGGAAGGCTAGGCTGTGGGCCTGTCTGAAATTTAGGCGTAGGTGCGCAGCCCAAGTGTGTGCAAATGCCAACGGTCACAAACATATCTGGCTTGCGTGATCGCCATTCATTTTTAGCGTAAGACGGTGTGACACCTGGTCGATTAGAGTTTGGATCTGCGAGCTCAGGGTCATTACCCTTTAGTGTAGCCAGTTGTTCTTTGGTGCGGTGAATCACCCAGACCGGCTTGCCGCGCCACTCGACTGTGCGCATCTCACCTGGGGCGATGGAGCTAATGTCGACCTCGACAGGAGCACCTGCAGCGCGAGCCTTTTCGGACGGCGCAAACGTGCTTACGAAGGGAACAGCTAAAGCGGCTCCGGCAACACCACCTACGGCACAGGTTGTGCCGATCCAGAAGCGGCGCGAGGGGTCGGCGGGCAGGGTTGGTGGAACCGCGCCATCGTCGTCGTGCACAATCGAATCCTGACTCATCTTCCTATCCTTATTGCAGCCAACGCGGCCGAGCGCACGCGTTGCAGACTGGTTCAGATCAAACTTGTTACAAATTTTCTAACCACTTATTATAGCCCTAGCAGCAACACACTTACATCAAGGGAATCGAGAAATGAGCCAAGCACGGGGATTTTTAAAGGAATTTCGGGCCTTCGCCGTTCGGGGTAATGTTGTTGACCTCGCAATCGGTGTCATTGTGGGTGCGGCCTTCAGTAAGATTGTCGACTCCCTGGTCAGGGATATCGTCATGCCAGTGGTGAACTTTCTGGTCGGCGGTGCGATGGATTTCAGCAACAAGTTTTGGGTGCTGTCTCGTCCCGAAAACTATGCGGGTCCAGAAACCTATGCGGACTTGACCAAGGCAGGCGCGACGGTATTTGCCTGGGGAAATTTTGTCACCATTGTGATCAACTTCATTTTGCTGGCCTTTGTGATTTTTTGGATGGTCAAGGCGATTAATAAGGCGCGTAGCAAGATAGAGAGCGAGGCGGAAGCCGAAGCACCTAAAACACCCGAAGATGTACTGCTTTTACGTGAAATTCGGGATTCTTTGAAGAAATAGCGCTCAAAAAGCCCCTATTTGGCTCGGTTAGACTGGATTGTCGATATCGACAAAGTCGACGCGAATGCCGAATTGCGTCTGAATGGCTTCCCCGAGGGCTTGGACACCATACCGCTCCGTGGCATGATGTCCGGCGCTGAGGAAGCCGACGTTGGCCTCTCGCGCCAAGTGAACCGTTGGCTCCGAAATTTCGCCTGTGATAAAAACTTGTGCGCCGGCGTCGATCGCATCGCTTAGCATGCTCTGTGCTGCACCTGTGCACCAAGCAATGCGATGGGCGGGCATAGATCCGTCTCCAATCACTTGAGGCGACCGTCCTAAAGCCCTTTCAACTTTGGCGGCAACCTCTCCAAGTGTTGAAGCACCAGGCATATGGCCGAGCCAAATCAAGCCTCCCGGCCCCGTTGTCTGGATACGTTGTGGCGCCATCGTCTCGGAGGTAGAGGCTTGCCATGGTTCAAGGCTAGGACTTAAGCCAAGTAATCGCGCGAGTTGCGCGTTATTTCCTAGCAGAGGGTGCGCATCCAGAGGCAAGTGGTAAGCGATCAAGTTGATATCGTGGGCCAACAGGCTCGCAAGTCTGGTTTTGCGAGTACCTCGCACGCGGGGATCCTCGCCCTTCCAGAACCAGCCATGATGCACGAGCAGTGCGTCCGCACCGCGTGCAGCAGCCACCTCAATGAGTGCCTGACTTGCAGTGACTCCCGCGATAATATGAGAAACAGTCGGTTTACCCTCGACTTGAAGTCCGTTTGGGCAATAGTCACTAAAGGATGCGGCATTGAGCGTGGCGTCAATCCATGCACAAAGTTCGCGAGTTGCGATTGATATCATTACGTTTTTTCCGAAGGCAAGATGCGTCGAATTTGGCTGGTATTTGCACAAACTGTCACTGTTTGTTTAGCGATTTTATTCGTGGTGGTCACTCTACGCCCTGATTGGTTGCGTCTATCTGGGCCAGAAGTGACGGCAGGTGCTGTTGTACCACTACGA
The DNA here is from genome assembly GCA_030653405.1 of Zwartia sp. Lineage (GTDB taxonomy): Bacteria > Pseudomonadota > Gammaproteobacteria > Burkholderiales > Burkholderiaceae_B > Zwartia. Next base: position 2,460 of record JAURZO010000170.1, read on the forward strand.
TCCCCATCGGCACCTGGCTCATATGCCGATGCCGTCGCCCATACTGCACCCGCTGTTGTCAATATTTACACGACAAAGCGGATGTCTGTCTCAAGACTTCCAATGCCTTCTGATCCAGTGTTACGTCATTTTTTTGATCAAATGCCGGGACTCAGACAGGAGCAGTCTACAAGCCTTGGCTCTGGCGTGGTCGTTTCCAAGCATGGACATATTGTTACAAACTTTCACGTGATTGAGGGTGCGGATGAGATCACGGTTGGCCTAAGGGATGGACGGCAGTCTGAAGCAAAGGTGGTTGGCGTTGACCCGGAGTCTGACCTCGCAGTGTTGCAAATCTCCTTAAACAATCCTCCGTTTCTTTCCTTTGATGTGTCCGGCCATCCACGCGTGGGCGATGTCGTGCTTGCGATCGGCAATCCCTTCGGTGTTGGACAAACGATCACGATGGGGATTGTTTCTGCGTTGGGCCGCGGTGGTCTTGGCATCAATACTTATGAGAATTTCATCCAAACCGACGCGGCAATCAACCCGGGGAACTCCGGAGGCGCACTGATTGATACCTCAGGGCGTTTGATCGGTATTAATACCGCGATCTACTCCAAAACAGGTGGATCGCTCGGGATTGGCTTTGCGATACCTGCCCGGTCCGCACAGAAGGTGCTTGGACAAATTATCGAGGATGGTTTTGTTCGTCGCGGATGGCTCGGGATAGAGACTCAAGATATGACAGTTGATTTGGCGCGGGTATTTAAGTTGCCACAACCAGAAGGCGTCATTATTGCGAGTGTGCTCAGAGAAGGTCCTGGCGCTAAAGGTGGCTTACGCGTTGGCGATATTATCGAGAGTCTTGATGAGAACAAGGTCGGAGATACGGCGCGAATGATGGCAATGATTGCGGCAAAAGCGCCAGGAGACCGGATTAATTTACGTATTTATCGCGAAGGGCGGGTGCAAACACTCACCCTTACCCTTGGAGAGCGACCTGTCAGACCGCGTTAAGCCTGATCTGCGGAAGGGTTGTTGGCCGTTTCGTTGGCCGCTACATTCGCATGTTCGCTTATCGGTTGTGCAATAAAAAGGTTTTCTGCCTGAGTCAGTAACGGGCGACGCACTGCAGGACTCAAGTGGTAAAAAATTTCTTGGAGACGAGCCTCTTCTTCATCTGAGGTGTAAAACCAACTGACAGGCATATTAAGGATTTCGGCGACTCGGCACATTAGTTGGTAGTCCGGAGAGTGCTTTCCGCGCTCGTATTGATTCATCCGCGCACTGGCAGACATAGGATCAATTCCGGCGAGTTTGCCGAGCTTTTCTTGAGACAGACCAGCACGGAGGCGGGCTTGTTTGAGACGGTGAGCGAGCACAGTGGTCCCTTTGGAGTTCTTACAACATGACGATAAAAACGACTTTACTTAATTGAAACACGTAATGTTCGTCGATTTGATACGAATGTTACGTGTCGAAAACGCCAGAAGATATACCTTTATTTAGGCAATCACAACTTTTATTTGGTATGAAAGCGAGCGGCCAAAGTAGGCGCAAAAAAACGTTGGACGCCCCTGAAACGGTCGTATTTGCGTGATCTTGAAGGTCTGTAAATACCAATCTAAGGAAAAACGATACGCTGACCGTTTTCAAATTGTGGAATCGGAGGCTTCGGTTTTTGGGTCTTCCGAGCGCGGCTTGATACCGCGGGATAGCAAGATCCCTACCTCGTAAAGCACACACAGTGGTACGGCGAGTAAAAACTGGCTGACAACATCGGGCGGTGTGACAACCGCCGCAATAATAAAGGCTCCGACAATCACATACCCTCGGGCTTGTGTGAGTTGTTTGACGGTGACAATTCCCATGCGAACCATCAGAATGACCGCAACCGGCACTTCGAAGGTAATACCAAAAGCCAGGAACATTGTCATCACAAAGCCCAAATAAGCTTCGATGTCAGGGGCTGGTGTGATGGACTGGGGGGCGAACGAGGCGATAAAACTAAAGACAGTTTTAAAGACCACAAAATAACAAAAGGCCATGCCCGCAAGAAATAGCAGTGAACTCGAAACGATCAAAGGTAAAGCAAGGCGTTGCTCGTGTCGATAGAGTCCGGGTGCGACGAAGGCCCATACTTGGTAGAGCACCACAGGCAGAGCCACTACAAAGGCTGCCATCATCGTAACCTTGACGGGTACCATAAAGGGCGTGATGACGCCCGTAGCGATCATGCGCGTGCCCTCGGGAAGTGACGCCAGCATCGGGGCTGCCAATAGGTCATAAATGACGGATGCACCGGGGTAAATAAATAGCACAATAAAAACAGCCACGATGGCACCCACTGCGCGCAACAGACGTGTGCGCAGCTCGACCAGGTGCGACATGAAGCTCTCGCCTCCCTGTGCTGCCTCGTTAGTATGTTCTTCAGTACTCAAGGTGATTTGGATCCAGGCGATGTCTCGGGGGCGGTTGCGCCCACCGGGGGAACGCCGATGGGTGGACTTGTCGAGCCGACAGCATCGATTTCGAGCTGGGTAGGCGAACGCATCGTCATTGTGGCGGACGGTTGTGGTGGTACCGAAGGCGCGTCAGGCGTACCGAGAGGCGTTTTTAGCTCGTTGAGTGTGGACATCGTTGACTGCTCGAATGCCTCAAGGGGCTGACGTATGGCCGACTCGGTGTTTTGCAGACTGGACTTGACGCTTTGTGCGGCATCTTGCATCTGGTCTTTCAGTTTGCGTAATTCGTCGAGCTCGACTTCGCGCTGGATATCAGATTTGACATCGCTCACATAACGCTGTGCTCGACCCACGAGGTGTCCGATGGTTCGGGCAACTTTGGGCAAACGCTCAGGGCCAATCACCACCAAGGCGATCACACCGATGACGAGAAGCTCAGTAAAGCTGATGTCAAACATGATGAAGGAACCAGATGGACTCAGCTAAAAGGACAACAAACAAAGCGCTCAATGCGTACCAGACTTTTCTTTGGCCTGAACATCGATCGTCTCGCCAGAGGCCACACGCTGGGTAGGTGCCGCTTCGGCAGCAGCCGTAGCTGCGGTATCCGCGTCTTTAGCGTTGGGGTCCTTCATGCCCTCTTTGAAGCCTTTTACTGCGCCACCGAGATCCGCGCCAATATTGCGGATTTTCTTGGTGCCAAACACCAAAGCCACGATAACTAAGACAATTAACCAATGCCAGATACTGAATGCGCCCATGACGGTTCTCCGAATTAGGCCAAAGTGGGAGCCGGACCTTTCCAGGGCCGTTTTCCACCATAAATGTGAAAGTGCAGGTGTAATACCTCTTGACCGCCCTCGACGCCTGAGTTGGCCATCAGGCGAAAGCCGCCAGATGGACCTGGATTGCAACCATTGTCGAGTGCGATTTGAGGCACCTTGGATAACATTCTACCTAACCAAACGGCATCTTCGGGATTAATCTCTTGCATTGAGAGGATGTGTCGTTTGGGAATCATCAGCAAGTGGACGGGGGCAGCGGGATTAATGTCATGAAAGACTAGGCAATCCTCGTCCTCATAGACGATTTTTGCCGGAAGTTCCCGGCGCACGATCTTGCAGAATATACAGTGATCACTCATGAATTCTTGGTGTCCTCATGGGGTTAAGCGCGAGGCTTTTTCCTGAAGTCCGGAAATACCCTCACGTCTTGCTAATTCTGCCACGACTTGTTCGGGACGCAGCCCATTCTCTGTTAATACGACTAGGCAGTGAAACCAAAGATCGGCCATTTCGGCCACAATACGATCCGTTTTTTTGTCTTTTGCAGCCATGACAAGCTCGGTGGCCTCTTCGCCGATTTTTTTCAGTGCGGCGTCAGGACCTTTGGAGAACAGCTTCGCAACATAGGATGCGGATGGATCCCCGCCACGACCAGGCAGGCGTGTCTCCAAAATATCAGCAATCCGCGCCAGTACGGCCTCGGAGGAATCTCGCGCGGTGGTGTTCATATTCATTTGTAAATAAGTTCGGGGTCTTTGAGAATGGGGTCAACAGTCACCCATTTTGAGCTTGTACCTGACTCTGGATCAGAGGTCGTGTCGAGTCGACGATAAAAACAACTGGCACGTCCAGTGTGGCATGCAATCCCGCCGACTTGTTCGACCTTGAGAAGCAGGACATCTGCATCACAATCCAAACGCAATTCTAGTACTTGTTGAACATGACCAGACTCTTCGCCTTTGCGCCATAAGCGATTGCGTGAGCGCGACCAAAAAACAGCCCGACCTGTTGCTGCAGTCTCCGCAAGGGACTCAGCGTTCATCCAGGCCACCATCAGAATATTGCCAGTGGCAGCATCTTGAGCGATTGCCGGGATCAGCCCCTGGTCATCGAAATGAACGTCTTGAAGCCATTCTGGCAAGTTGGATATCGTCATATCAGCAAATCCTGACAGGAATGCCTTGACACGCCATGTATGCCTTGGCCTGTCCAACGGTGTATTCCCCGTAGTGAAAAATACTTGCTGCTAACACGGCGCTCGCACCACCCAGTGTGACACCCTCGGCGAGGTGCTGAAGGGTACCGACCCCTCCAGATGCAATCACAGGAACCGATACCGCATCAGAGACTTGTCGTGTGAGTTCAAGATCAAAACCGGATTTTGTGCCATCGCGATCCATGCTGGTCAAAAGAATCTCGCCAGCGCCGTATTCGGCCATTTTGCGGGCCCAGGCGACTGCATCAATCCCAGTGCCGCGACGCCCACCATGAGTGAAAACCTCCCATTTGGGTGTCTCACTCTCCGTCACACGGCGCGCATCGATCGCCACCACGATGCACTGCGAGCCATGGTAGTCAGAGGCCGCACGCACCAGATCAGGATTGGCTACCGCAGCACTGTTCATGGAGACCTTGTCCGCGCCTGCGTTTAACAGTCGCTGGATATCGCTGACCTGACGAACACCGCCGCCGACGGTCAGCGGAATGAACACTTGTGAGGCGACCTGTTCAATAATCGGCAGGATCAAATCACGGCCGTCACTCGTGGCAGTGATGTCAAGAAAGGTTAGCTCGTCTGCGCCCTGTTCGTTATAGCGATGGGCAATCTCGACCGGATCACCAGCGTCAATCAGCTGCACGAAGTTGACACCTTTGACCACGCGGCCAGCTGTGACATCGAGACACGGAATAATACGGCGCATCAGCCCGCTTTGAGCGTTGTTGGGCGCACTGATTGCCGTCATGGCGCGAGTTCGTCGGCGCGCTTTTGCGCAGCTTCGAAATCAAGCGTGCCTTCATAAATACTACGGCCCAGAATAGCGCCTTCGACACCTTCATCTTGTACTGCACATAAGGCATCGATATCGCGCATGTCTGTCACACCGCCCGAGGCGATGACGGGGATGCGAACGTGTTGGGCGAGGCGAACAGTCGCTTCGATATTGACACCAGTCAGCATGCCATCACGACCGATGTCGGTATAAATGATGGCTTCGCAACCATAGTCTTCGAATTTCTTGGCGAGGTCGCTGACATCGTGCTTGGTCAGTTTGCTCCACCCGTCTGTGGCTACTTTTCCATCACGCGCATCGAGACCCACAATGATGTTGCCGGGGAAAGCGCCACAGGCGTCGTGAAGAAAGCCGGGGTTCTTGACGGCGGCCGTGCCGATAATGACATAAGAAATGCCAAAGTCGAGGTAGCGTTCGATGGTGTCAAGATCGCGAATGCCGCCACCAATCTGAACGGGGATGTCATCGCCCACAGCGGCCACAATCGCCTTGATGAGTGCTTCGTTTTTAGGTTTTCCAGCGACTGCGCCGTTGAGATCGACGAGATGCAAGCGTCTCGCGCCAAGCTCTAGCCAATGTGTTGCCACGGCGGTGGGGTCTTCGGAGAAGATGGTTGCGTCATCGAGATCGCCTTGGCGAAGCCTGACACATTGTCCATCTTTGAGGTCGATTGCGGGGATCAGCAGCATGTCGTTTGTGATCAGTAACTTTTAGGGGTTGTTTCAGTACTGGGGTTCAGTACGCGTTTTAATCAGTCAACTTTAGCCTTAAGCAAAAGCTCAAGGCTGCCAGTCTACAAAATTCCGGTAGAGACGCAAACCATAATCGGCACTTTTCTCTGGGTGAAACTGTACCGCGAAGATATTGTCCTGTGCGACAGCACAGGTAAAGGTGCCACCGTAATTGCATTCTCCAACCGTCAATTCAGGGTCAGTAGGTGCGGCGTAATAACTGTGGACAAAATAAAATGGCGTGAGATCGGGAATGCCTTCCCATAGCTTATGTGCACGCACCTGACGAACTGGATTCCAGCCCATATGGGGCACTTTCAGGCGGTCAGCATGATCTGCCGAGCTTTGTGTCGGAGCGTCGAAAGCGGGGCCCTTGAAACGTCTGACATCGCCTTTGAAAATGGCGAGGCTTGGAGTATTACCTTCTTCGCTTTTCTCAAATAACATTTGCTCGCCGACACACACGCCAAGCAGTGGTTTATTCGCTGCGGCTCTAAGCACGGCGTCACGTAAGCCCGCTTCATCAAGCGTGCGGATGCAGTCGGCCATGGCGCCTTGGCCTGGAAATACAACGCGATCCGCAGCATCGATTTCACTTGCAAGTTTGCAAAGGCGAATATCGGCTTCGGGTGCGGCGTGCCGCAAGGCGCGCTCAACCGAGTGATAGTTTCCCATGCCGTAGTCGACGATGGCAATCGAAGTCATGGCTTACAACACGCCTTTAGTTGACGGCACGACGCCCGCGATGCGCGGATCGAGTTCGAGGGCCATTCTCAGTGCGCGACCCGTCGCTTTAAAAATTGTTTCGCACTGGTGATGCGCATTGACTCCCCGCAAATTGTCGATGTGCATGGTGAGCAGAGCGTGATTGACCAGACCTTGAAAGAACTCGATCGTCAGATCGACATCAAAGTCACCGACACGCGCACGCGTGAAAGGCACATGAAATTGCAGACCAGGGCGTCCGGAAAAATCCACCACCACACGCGAGAGTGCTTCATCGAGCGGAACATAAGCGTGACCGTAGCGACGGATGCCGGCCTTGTCGCCAACAGCTTTAGCGATGGCTTGACCGATTGTGATGCCAACATCTTCAACGGTGTGATGTGCATCAATATGTAAATCACCTTCGGCGTGCACTTCGAGGTCAATCAAACCGTGGCGCGCGATCTGATCCAACATGTGGTCCAGAAAAGGCACGCCTGTATTGAGTTTTTGACGACCAGTGCCGTCCAGATTAATCGCGACGCGGATACGCGTTTCGTTGGTGTTACGGGTAATTTCTGCGGTACGCATGTCATGTACTCAGGTCAACGGAATATGTATTGTATGGTGGTCTGCTCGATTTTCAGGCGAACCGCTTCGTGGTTTGAGGTCAGGTCAGACGATAACGTGCACTTGCGGCGTGCGCTTCAAGGCCCTCGCCCAGTGCCAGCTCATTTGCCACTTTGCCAAGGGTTTGAGCGCCGGCAGCTGAAACGTGAATCAAGCTAGAGCGTTTCTGAAAGTCATACACGCCCAGAGGTGAAGAAAAACGAGCCGTTCTGGAGGTAGGCAGGACATGATTGGGGCCGGCACAGTAGTCTCCGAGGGATTCGGAGCTGTGTTGACCCATGAAAATAGCGCCTGCATGACGAAGATGCGGGAGCCACTCTTCAGGATGCTCGCAGGACACTTCGAGGTGCTCTGGAGCGATCTTATTGCTAATCGCACAGGCTTCGAACAGGTCGCGCACAAGGATCAGAGCGCCGCGATCACGCAAACTGGTACGAATAATCTCTGCGCGCGGCATGGTGGGCAATAGTTTGTCGATTGAGGCCTGCACAGCGTCCAGATATTTTGCATCAGGGCACAACAGAATGGCTTGCGCGAGCTCATCGTGTTCGGCTTGGGAAAATAAATCCATCGCGATCCAGTCTGGTTGCGTTTTGCCATCGCAAATGATCAAAATCTCGCTGGGTCCCGCAATCATATCAATACCCACTGTGCCAAACACACGTCGTTTAGCCGCTGCGACGTAAGCATTGCCGGGCCCAACGATCTTGTCAACGGCAGGAATTGTTTCCGTACCATAGGCGAGCGCGCCAACGGCTTGGGCGCCGCCAATGGCGAAGCAGCGATCCACGCCCGCGATGGCTGCAGCCGCCAAGACCATGGCATTACGGTGCCCGTTAGGGGTGGGCGTGACCATAATGACTTCGCCAACACCAGCAACTTTTGCAGGGATGGCATTCATCAGGACCGAGGAGGGATAGGAGGCCTTACCGCCGGGTACGTACAGACCCACCCGGTCAAGTGGTGTGATTTGTTGGCCTAAGCGCGTGCCATCGGCTTCGGTATAAGACCAACTCTCCTGTTTTTGGTGTGCATGGTAGGCGCGAACACGCTCAGCCGCGATTTCCAGCGCCTGTCTCTGTGCGGCTGGCAATTGCGCCAATGCGGTCTCCCATTCGCTGCGGGGAATTTCTAGCGCAGCGACGTTCTGGGCATCTACCTTGTCAAATTGTTGGGTGTAATGCAGCAAAGCCGCATCGCCCTGTTGACGAACCTGTAGCAGGATATTGGCGGCCGCAGTATCGATCGCCACATCTTGCTCGGCATCAAAAGCCAGCAGGTTTGTCAGGGTTTTTTCAAATGCAGGATCACGTGAGTCCAGCCGGGTGATTGTGGTCATGATCAAAGATCCGCCTCTTTTGAAGGCATCAACAAAATAATTAAGACCCTATCATGCCACAGAGCTTGTGCTGGCACGCTCAAAGGCATCAAGCAAGGGCTGTAATTGGGCATGGCGGGTTTTAAGTGCGGCACGATTTACAACCAGTCTGGAAGAGATCGGCATGATGTCCTCGACCGCAATCAGGTCATTCGCCTTGAGCGTATTACCCGTAGAAACGAGATCCACAATCGCGTCAGCCAAGCCCACTAAGGGTGCAAGCTCCATCGAGCCGTAGAGTTTAATCAGATCGACATACACGCCTTTGGCCGCAAAGTGCTCGCGTGCGGCCTGAGTGTATTTTGTCGCAACACGCAAACGGGCTCCTTGTTTGACGGCAGCGGCATAATCGAAACCATTACGCACTGCGACTGCGAGACGACACTTCGCAATATTCAGATCAATGGGTTGGTACAGACCGCCAGGGTGTTGTGCGGCGTGTTCTATCAGTACATCTTTGCCTGCGATGCCTAAATCGGCTGCGCCATATTCAACGTAAGTCGGCACATCGGAGGCTCGGACGATGATCAGTCGCAAGCCGGGGTCGCTCGTGCCAATGATCAACTTACGCGATTTCTCTGGGTCTTCGGTCACGGAGATACCAGCTGCTTCTAGTAGCGGCAGTGTTTCTTCAAAAATACGACCTTTTGACAGTGCCATCGTCAGAGGGCGCGTGCGCGCATCTGTGCTCATGAGTGTTCCTTCAGCTGGAAATACGTTCGATTTGAGCGCCAAGGGCCCTCAGTTTGTGTTCCATGCGCTCGTAGCCACGATCAAGATGATAGATGCGCTCGACGAGGGTTTCACCCTCTGCCGCGAGTCCTGCGATCACCAAGCTCGCAGAGGCGCGCAAGTCCGTCGCCATGACCGTCGCACCCGATAGTTGGGTGACGCCACGTACCACTGCGGTGTGTCCATCGATATCGATATTGGCACCTAAGCGTAAGAGCTCTTGTACGTGCATATAGCGATTTTCAAAAATGGTTTCCGTAATGACCGCCGTGCCTTCGGCGAGTGTATTGAGTGCCATCAGTTGCGCCTGCATGTCGGTGGCAAAGCCCGGGTATTCATGCGTACGAAAATCGACTGCTTTCGGCCGTTGGTGCATGCTTGCCTGAATCCAGTCTTTGCCAGTCTTGATGGAGAGACCCGCTTCTTGAAGCTTGGCCAGGGTGGCGCCCATTGTTTCCGGAGCAACGCGACGCAGGGTGATATCCCCACCTGCGGCACCGACAGCACATAGAAAGCTGCCGGCTTCGATACGATCCGGAATCACCTCATGGGTGGCGCCATGCAAACGATCCACCCCATCGATGAGGATGCGATCTGTGCCGTGACCTTTGATACGCGCACCCATTTTGATGAGAAGCTCGGCGAGGTCGACAATCTCAGGCTCGCGCGCTGCATTTTCAAGAATAGTCTGACCCTCTGCCAAGACGGCAGCCATCATTAGATTTTCGGTGCCCGTGACGGTCACCATGTCGGTGCGTACCACGGCACCTTTGAGTCGTTTCGCTTTTGCGACCACAAATCCATGCTCAATCTTGATATCGGCTCCAAGCGCGGCAAGACCCTGAATATGCTGATCGACAGGCCGTTGTCCGATCGCGCAGCCACCAGGCAGACTCACTCGAGCCTCGCCAAAGCGAGCCAGCAGCGGACCGAGCACCAGGATAGATGCACGCATTGTTTTAACGAGCTCATAAGGCGCCTCAAGCGCCGAAACCTGGTCGGCCGTGATGCTGACGGTGTTGTCGCTAGCACGCTCGCAACGCACACCCATTTGTCCGAGCAATTTGAGCGTAGTGGCAATGTCATTGAGTTTGGGGACATTGGTGAGCGTAATCGTGTCGGTGGTCAATAAGCCGGCACAAAGAATCGGCAGCGCCGCGTTTTTAGCGCCGGAAATACTGATTTCACCATTGAGCGTGCGACCGCCCGTAATGAGCAACTTATCCATTTAGCGGGTTCCGTTGAACTCTTCGGGGGTGAGTGTGCGCATAGAGAGCGCATGGATTTCTTGCTTCATACGATCGCCGAGTACGCTGTAGACAAGTTGATGCCGCGCGATCGGACGCTTGCCAGCAAACGATGCGCTCACAATCAAGGCCTCGAAGTGTGAGCCATCACCGGTGACCTCGAGATGATCGCAGGGAAGTCCGGCAGCGATATAGGTGCGAATGTCTTCTGGAGTGGGCAACATGATTGAGTCAATCCTAGTTCAAAAAATGCAAAGTCGTTTTAAAAGAGCGCGAAGCGATCGTGCTTAATCGGGATGGGTCGATGAGTCTTACGTTCTGAGTTTGTAGCCAGTGCCGAGTAAGCGAAGCGCGAACACGGTTAATGCCACGAAAACGCCACCGACGACTGCCAGACTTTGCCAGGGCGAAACGTCAGCCACGCCAAAAAAACCATAACGAAAACCGTCGATCGTATAGAAAAGAGGGTTCCAGTGCGAGATCTGTTGCCAGAAAGGCGGTAGCGTGTGGACAGAATAAAAAACACCAGAGAGAAAGGTCGCCGGCATGATGAGAAAGTTTTGAAAGGCTGCGAGCTGATCAAATTTTTCGGACGTTAATCCTGCGATGAGCCCTAGAATGGCCATGATGCCGCAAGACAGAACGGCAAAGACAAACACCCAGACCGGCTGTTGAACACCCAGGGGCACAAAGTACAGTGAAACTAGCCATACACAGCAGCCGACAGCGATGCCACGCAGAATACCCGCAATCATGTAAGCACTGAAGAACTCGCGATGAGAGATAGGTGGTAAGAGTACAAATACGAGATTACCTGTCACGCGACTTTGTATGAGTGAAGATGAGGGATTGGCAAAGGCGTTTTGCAGCATGCTCATCATCATCAATCCTGGGATCAGGAATGCGGTGTAAGGCACGGTGCCGTAGACCTGGATACGGTCTTGAAGGACTTGCGCGAAAATCACCAAATACAAAATGGCAGTAATGACGGGTGCGGCGATGGTTTGAAATCCGACTTTCCAGAAACGTAAAAGCTCCTTGCCAAGCAGGGTAGGAAAGCCTGAGCCAGCGCCGGGACGCGCGGTTAACAGTACGCGCGTCATGGCTGTGTCTCCAAGCTGTGGGGGGTGTCGGTATTCATGATTTGAACAAAGGCCTGTTCGAGGCTGCCGCCCGTGCGCGCGAGGAGTGCGTCGGTTGCCTCAAGCGCCACGATGCGCCCGCGTTTTAACATTGCAATTCGGCCGCAGAGTGCCTCGGCTTCCTCTAGGTAATGGGTGGTCAGCATGATCGTGTGACCTTCACGATTCAGTCTTGAGATGAATTCCCAGAGACTGCGACGCAAGTCCACATCCACCCCGGCAGTTGGCTCATCGAGCACGATCACAGGAGGGCGATGGACGAGCGCTTGGGCGACCAGTACGCGTCGCTTCATGCCGCCAGATAAGGCGCGCATGTTCTCATCGGCTTTGTCTGTGAGCCCCAGATTCGCGAGAATTTCATCAATCCAGTCATCATTGTGGCGAAAGCCGAAGTAACCAGACTGAATGCGTAATGTTTCCCTGACGGTAAAAAAGGGATCGTAGACAAGCTCCTGGGGAACCACGCCCAAAGAGCGGCGAGCGGCTTGATAGTCATCGACGACGTCATGGCCGCAGACTTTTGCGCGACCACTCGTGGCACGGCACAAGCCTGCAAGCACGGAAATGAGCGTGGTCTTGCCCGCGCCGTTTGGTCCTAACAGACCAAAAAACTCACCGTGCTCGATATTTAGAGAGACATCAGACAGTGCCTGAAATCCGGACCCTTGTGGTTTACCCAAGAGGCCGCGCCAGCCTGTCGCGCGCGGGGGAAATATTTTTGAAACGTGTTCGAGCGAAACTGCTGACATAATTATTGTTGTGCCCGCTGATTAAGAGCTGCGATCAATCCATCGATACCGTTCTGGTTGATCTGTTGTGAGAATTGATTGCGATAATTTTCAATCAACCAAACGTTTTCGACATTGATGTCGTAGATCTTCCAGCCCTGAGGAGTCTTTTCGAGGCGATAGTCCAAGGCGATTGGTTGAGAATTAGCTCGTTGAATAACCTGTGACTTGACAACAACATCGTTAGCATTTGCATCGCCGCGAAAGGGCAGTGTTTTGATGTCTGTCGAGTCCGTAACGCGTGTGAACGCGCCGCTATAGGTGCGTGCCAGAGTGCCCCTAAAGGCATTGCTCAATGCAGCTTTTTGTTCAGGGGTGGCTTCTCGCCAGTTGCGACCGGCAGCCAGGCGCGTTGTTTTTTCAAAATTGACATAGGGCAAAATAAATTCATCCACGATTTGGTTGACGCGTTTGATGTCACCAGATCTGGCGGCCGAATCCCCTTTGAGTTTGGCAAGGATTTGGTCGGCCACTTGCTGCACAAACTCGTTGGGTGCTGCCATGGCATTGGGTTGCTGTTGAGCGTGGAGACTTGCTGAGAAGCCGACCGTCATGACCAGTGACAAGCATAGTCGTAGGAGGCGAGAAATCATATTCATAAACCTTATTATTTCGGGGGTGGAATACCGAGAGCCTTGCGATCTGCTGGCGCGGCCTCGAAATCTTCGTAGCTTGGCAGGCTCTCTGCTTCAGAGATGGGCCCATTTACTTGGACTTCCCGACGCTTGAGATAAGCATCACGGACGAAGCTATAGCGATCCAAGGCGGTGCGGTCAACCATGTCAGTGACATCCAACAAAGACTCCCGGCGCTGCACGACCTCGAGACCGTAGATTGAGTTGCGCACTGCGATGTCGTGCACGGCCTGTCCGTAAGCGAATTGATTGACGTAGGCGTCCGCGATCAAGCCCGTGCCATCACGTACGGTGCTGGCACCAATGATCGGGAGAACAATGTAGGGACCCGAGCTAATCCCCCAGACGCCAAGTGTGACGCCAAAATCATTGGGTATGCGCTTGGCGCCGGTTGTGCTGGCAAGATCCAGACAGCCGCCCAGACCCAGCGTTGTATTGAGCATAAAGCGCCCAAAGGTATTGATCGCATCAATATGGCGACCTTGGAGAGAGCTGTTGACCCCTGCCCAGATGCTGCCAATATTTAAGAAAATATTGTTGATGCAGGTACGGACCGGTTGAGGTGTGATGAAGGCGTAGGCTTGCGCAACAGGCTTGAATATTGCACGATCAATGGTGTCGTTGAACTCAAACACAGCCCGGTTGGATTGTTCCCAGGGATCGGCGGCAATCGGTGTTTTTACCTGCTGTGTCGCACAGCCGGTAAGGATCACGAGCATCCCAATGAGCAAAAATTTACGGTATGAGCGAGTGTTCATTTAGATTTGACCGAGTCTGGATCAGGGGTAGAAGTGCTACCTTGTTTTTCGGCAGTATTAAACAGGAATTGACTGATCAAGCTTTCTAGCACGATGGCGCTTTGAGTGTATTTGATCGTTCCGTTGTTTGCGAGGTTCTTGTCTTCACCACCCGCTTCCAATCCAATATATTGCTCTCCAAGGAGGCCAGAGGTCAGAATTTTCGCCGATGAATCAAGCGGGAATTCAAATCCCTTTTCCATGTCGAGTCTAACAATGGCTTGATAAGTCTTTTCATCCAGTGCAATGGAGGCGACTCGTCCAACGACCACGCCTGCACTTTTAACGGGTGCCCTGACTTTCAGGCCGCCAAT
>JAURZO010000171.1 GCA_030653405.1 Zwartia sp.
CCAAGACCTGCAGCAAAAGCTGAGAGCGGAATGGTCAGATCTGATGAATACACACCCAGACTCGAGAGCGTGCCGCCAGGCTTTAATGAGCGTAATGCAGACTCGAAAGTAGCTTGGGTCCCTAACGCCTCGATTGACGAATCCGCACCCTTCCCACCTGTCAGCTTCATCACCTCATCCACCACATCACAGGTTTTAAAGTTAAGCGTCACGTCAGCGCCTAGTTTTTTGGCGATACCCAAACGATGATCGTTACCATCGACAGCGATAATCGTCGTGGCACCTAACAAACGGGCTCCAGCCGTTGCGCACAAGCCAATCGGACCCTGCGCAAACACAACCACCGTGTCGCCTATTCTGATGTTGGCATTTTCAGCGCCTTTGAAACCTGTAGACATGATGTCCGGACACATTAAAACCTGCTCATCTGTTAATCCATCTGGGATGGGCGCAAGGTTCGCCTGCGCATCCGGTACTAAAACGTATTCCGCTTGTGTCCCATCAATTAGATTCCCAAAGCGCCAGCCAGCAGTGGCCTTGTAACCATGACATCCGCAGCGACCGCTCGACACCAGATAACTGCCGTCCTGTGAAGGCACACCATCTTGAGCCGCATACGAATTAAAGTTTGGACAAATCGCACCAGCAATGACTCTTTGTCCTTCGGTATAACCCAGCACGGCGCTACCGAGTTTTTCAATCACACCAACCGGTTCATGCCCGATTGTTAATCCTTTCGCAACAGGATACTCACCCTTGAGGATGTGAACATCTGTGCCGCAGATCGTTGTCGTTGTGATACGAACCAACGCGTCATTCGGACCCACATTAGGAATACTCTTGTCAGTAATTTCAATACGACCAGGTTCTATAAACACTGCAGCTTTCATCATGGCAGACATGCGACGTTCTCCTTAAAAGAAATCATCGTTATTGATTACCACTCCAGCTTACGTGTTCCCTTTAGAAACGTTGGTAACTAAAATAGATTTACATGAGATAGATCAAGATCAAGATAAATCAACACTTAAGATTCGAAAATCCGTATCTGGTTTTCTCAAAACATCGCCAAATAGCCGTTTTGTGTAATCGAGTCCGTGATTTGAGCCGACTCGCTTGAGTCAATAAAACTCTGCAACAACTGTTGCTGCGAAAACTGACCAGTCTTTAACTCGGCAAGCCAGTAAGCCTCACCCTGCGCATCAGGCGCGCGGTTCAGTATAAAAGCGTAGGCCGTTTTAACAAGCTGTTCGTCTGACAAATTCGACCAACTCGCTTGAAACTCTTCTGAGAGCATGACGTTAGACAAGACGCTTGTGCGGCCATTCTCTGAACTTGCCACCTCATTCGCCCAATAGAAAAAGCCTGCTTGATCCGGCACTCTATCCAAAATACCGTCATACAGACTGTATACAAAATCATTGAGCTCATTATCTTCCGTCTCAAGCATTCCGGAGGTTCCAGCCACCACAACTGTCAATACCTCACTAATATTTCCGATGGGTGCGACACCGGATGGTTGCAGAGCATCCAGACCCGAATCCGTCGGTGCAAACTCCTGAGAAGTGATTTGATAGGTTCTTCCTGCAACCAGTGACACAGGCTTCGAAATCAGCTGTAGATCCGCACCGATAGGATTGATGATGCTGGACAG
Organism: Zwartia sp.; assembly: GCA_030653405.1. Taxonomy (GTDB): domain Bacteria; phylum Pseudomonadota; class Gammaproteobacteria; order Burkholderiales; family Burkholderiaceae_B; genus Zwartia. The sequence goes on from JAURZO010000171.1 coordinate 1,655, forward strand.
ACCGGTGAGCCACTGCCCATCCAAGTCCGCCTGCGCAAACACCTTCGTATTGCGCGAGGCGTCCAGAGTATCCGTAATATTTATCTGCACAATATCCAGACCATTGGCCTTGTTGGTCCACTTGGAGATCGATCCATCATCGATTGCGGCAGGGTTCAACCCTGTCCAGCCGAAAATGTAGCTACTTGCGGCCAGGCCACTCATCGTATGTGAACCAGCAGTTGGCTGTGCACCCGCAGAGGTCGTCGCCGTCGTGAAGTTAACCGACTGACCTAGATATTGATAGTAGGTTTCCGTCTGCGTGCCGATCACGGGCGCATATGGCGTGCCTTGAAGCGGAATATTGCCATGCGTCTGATCGGGAATGAAGAGGCTTGAAGGGAGCGGGTCCACACCCGAACCGGCAAAGTTAATCGTATATCGGTTAGTAATCGCACCGAGAGTAATGGCAGCGCCACCATCAATATACTGACTGTTCGCCGTGTTAACCCCATTCTGAGGGTAAAAATTGAAAGTCTTGGCGAAATTCGACTCAGTGTCTTTCACTTCCAACTGGTACCAGACGAAATCCCCATTGCTCTGTCCTAGCGGCAACTCAGTCAACTGCAAAATACCAGTTGGCTGAGTCGTGACATTTTGATTGGCAAAACTCAATACTCCATCTGCGTAGGTGGCGGCATAATCACTCCAAAACACCCCGGGCACAGAAGCAGCCTTGGTTGTCACGGTTGACTCTTGAAATATCCCCTGCCAAGCTTCGCTAGCCCCCACTGATATACCTGATGCAGATGCCGTCGCCAAGACGTCAACGAAACCTGTCGTGCCATTAATCGTGCCGCCAGAAAAAGACCAGCGATTATTCGCCGAGTCAACGATGTATCCTGATTCAAAGTTCGCACCCCCATCCCCCGAAAAGCGGATGGTGACTTGCTCCGGATCTTGCGCGCTCTGCCCCGCTACCGAAGCGCTACTGTTTGCCGCGGCCACCGCCAAGGGAAACGCAAGAGCAAGATCATTCCATGTCGCATCACTACTAATCGATGCGCTCGGTAAATTCGCGGTCACCGAGACTGTAACGCTACCGTTCAGAGGCGTCCCCTCCGCAGGAATAATGAAGTTGTTATTGCTCACGACAGTCCACGTCACAGCACGTTGCTGCGCGTCGGTCGTGGTCAACACGGCCCCTTGAGGAACCTCCTGACCAACAATCCCGGAAACCGTGACTTGCGCCACGGGGAACGCAGGCAACTCTGCGCTGTTCGAGAAAGCTCCCTTGCCATCATTGAGCGTCGGATCCCAAACCTTGACCGCCAAGGTCATGCGCGAAGCATCTGCGACAAAACTCTGCTGGCCATCTGCACCGGCCGGATTTGTAAAATTTAGAGTAAAAACACCCTCGTTCGTGGATGGCGCAACGAGTGTCGGTTGCGTACCTATTGCCCAAGGATAGTTATTAATCGTGGGCGAAACATAACCTGTCGGCGTGTCAGACGTACTAAAAACAGTCACGTTGACTTCATCAACATTGCCGCCACCGGCGGGTTTAGATAAAGGCAAGAGCGGAGAACCGGTGGTGTAAAGCGACATCAAATTGTCGGAATACATATCACCGTACACGTTCGAATTCTGAAAAAATATTTTTGCGTAGTTATCGGTGAACTGAAACGACGGGTCGGTACCGTAGGGCGTTGTCGCCAGATTCTGTGCAAACGCATAGGTTGGATCCCAGTTCCAACTTTTACTCAAATCAACCGTCCCGTCTGTTTGCAACGGATTCAGTGCTGTGCCAGTCGAGCCAACGTAACCTGCAGCGAAACCGGTCAACAGTTGCGTAAATACCTTACCCCATTGCGTATTGGCACCGACATTAAAAAATTCTGTGTTGGCAGGATTTAAAGCACTACCGTTATTGTCTATAGTCGCATGCTGAAACAGATACGGCGTCTGGCCGGACACGATACTCGGGTCTTGCGCATAGACTTGCGCCATCCCTAGCGTGGAATAAATGCTGTTGGCCAGACCGCCCTCCCAGCCTTTCGCCAACCCGGGTTCATCCCCCTTGGGAATGACGATGTAACCCTTGACCTGACTGGCGGCTGTCGGACTCAGTAAAAACGCACCGATGGTTTCCTGCTTACCGTCCACCTGCACACTTAACGCGCTTTTGTAGGACACCTCATAGTCGAAAAATCCAGCGTTGTGCCAAACGTTGATCGGGTCATTCACCGATTTTGTGACCTGATTGACAGTTGTGCTGACCCAGTTTTTGACCGGTGCGGCAGCACCGTTAAATGTGCCACCCACTTGAGCAATCACACCGTCAACAGAGGCTAGCTTATCGAGATATTTATCCCAGTCCGTAGAGGAGAACGGCAGAGATTTTCCCTCTGGTGGCTTAAAACTGCCTCCCACGGCCGTGGTGGGCGTGACTGCGAATGCATCTGAAGTGAGTGGACCTTTAGCCGCATCAAAGGCATAGACTGCAGGTGCATTCACAGGAGGATCAGCTAAAGGTTTAACCGTTCCCAACGCACTGATTTCTGACCAGATCTCCGACCCTTTTACCTTGAAACCGACGCTGCCGACCGCAGCCCCGTCAACAATCGCTGTCGCCGACATTGGAAAACCAAACGTGGAGATCGCAGTCAAATCCCCTGCATCGTACGCTCCTCCTTGCAAGGTGAACTCGAACGTTCCAAACGTAAAGTTATCTGTCTGCGCACGCTGTAAATTATTGATCAGCCCCTCAGTCAGATTCGCAAACGGATCCGCTACAAGCGAACTGTCGCTCGCCAGCGCGATATACATCACGCCGCCCTTCAGAACATCTTGAGTAAATGCTGGAATATTAAATTTAAAGCCGGTGACCTTGCTCTCTGAGTCAAGCACGGGCGTTGGATTTAAGGCCGCGCCATTGTCGATAAGCTGAAGGTATCCCTTGTCCGTATCGTTATTGGCGAACCATATCGCACTGGCCCAAATTCCTTTTGGGGCCGCGCGAATCACGCTCTGCTCATCCACAGAAAAGCCCAAATCGAGCATGAACTGTTTAGTCAGCGTAATGGAGAGCGTGGTGTTAATGGCCATGATTTTTCCTATAAGTGGCGCCTACGAGCCCAGATGATTGACCAGGCGGCATTTCGTAAAGACCATCTCTCAAGTGTTTTGGGAAGATGTTTACCAATATAGAAACAACATAATCGCTTTAAGTTCCACTCTGCAAGTTTTTGCGAGCTATTGATAGTCATAATCTACCGGTACATGGTAAACATGCGTGCGATTTTTATAGTTCAAAAAGTCTATCCGAGCATCACCATGGAGCAAATAAGTGTTTGATGATTTTCTGGAACAGTTGTACCGAAATTTTCTTGGACGAGAGCCTGATGTTGCCGGTCTGACCTATTGGAGATATCAAATAGACAGTGGTGCCTCAAATGCTGTCGAGATCACAAACAATTTTGTACTCAGCACCGAGATCAAAAATTTTCATCAACCTATCGCCAGGCTCTACTACGCAGCATTCAATCGCGCACCAGATAATGACGGATTCGATTATTGGGTAAGAGATCTTCGTGCGGGCGCGACGCTCAAAGAGGTTGCCGTAGGATTTACAGAGTCTGAAGAGTTTCAGCGGGCACACGGTCAAAGCTCAGACAGACAGTTCATGATTGACTTGTACCGTAATGCGCTTTTGCGCGAACCTGATGAAGCAGGACTTTCGTTTTGGATGTCAGCGCTGAAGGTAGGTCTCTCACGTGCTGTCGTCATGCTCAGTTTTACACAATCCGCCGAAATGATGGCGCTAAGGGCGACAGAAGTTGACTATCTGATTTTGCATCAAGGTATTTTCGGTGAGCTGCCAACTCAAGAGATGATTGGTGCGGCATTGAATATCGATGATCGCATGGCGTTGATCGCGGACCTTTATCAGAGCAAGGACTACGATGGCGTCGATGTGCCCGGCCTGAGTCGCTATGTTGAACCAATGCCTCAACCAGCACCGGAGCCTGCAGTGGTCGTTGTTGAACCCACACCTGAATCCACGCCTGAATCCACGCCTGAGCCGCTGCCTGTTATTGCACTAGTGCCCGACAACGCGCCCCCTGAAACCGATACCGTATCGCCGTCAGTGCCTGGCACACCAGACTTGTCCGCCGACTCAGACTCAGGCCTTTCAAACTCTGACAATATCACCCGCGACAACACACCCACATTTTCAGGTGCCGCAGAAAGCGGCATGACAGTCAAGCTCTTTACTAATGGCACACTGGTCGGCTCGACTATGGCTGCAGAAGGAACATGGAGCATCACGACCACACTCTTGGCTGATGGCCCACATACGATGAACGCAACCGCAACGGATGCGGATGGCAACGTCAGCGATCTCTCTGGCAGTTCAACCATCACGATTGATACCGTTGCACCAACAATCTTAGAACTCGGCGTATCTAGCGCCACTACGCTGTCTGTGACAAGCTCTGAAGTTGGCTATGCGGGTCTTTATAGCGCCGATCACTTGGTCAGTGACGCTATTCCTCTAGATGAACCCAATACACGCTACACCATCAATGTAGAAGCTTTAGCTGAGACCACTCGTACAAAACTCACGGTTTTTGATCTCGCCGGCAATGAGCAAATAGCCAATCCTGAAATCTATCTTGGTACAGAAGCGAATGATGAAAATCTGATGGTACTTTCCAGAGACCAGAGTGACATCAATTACATTTTTGGCTTTCAAGGTGATGACAGATTCATAGAAGGTGCGTTGGGCGCGGATATTCTTATCGGTGGTGAAGGATCCGACATTTTTGTCTTTAGATCATTCGTCGGCACTTCCGTCAATGACTCACCCTACTCTGGTTACGACACCATCATCGACCTGACTGCCGATGACACCTTATGGTTCGCCCTAGGTGAGCTTTCATACTTCGACGCGTTATCTGATGATTATGTAACTTTCGCTGAATCTCCAAACCTCTTAATTATCAATCCGGAAGGCAGTACGCTTGGATACGACGACCCCTCAAATATCAGAAGTCTCGCGATCGACGTTTCGGCTTACGACCCAGAGCAAGCAAAGCAACAACTTAGATTTTCACTTTATGGTTCTCTCACCACAGCTACCGATGACACGCTTTCAGGCGGAATGAATGCAGATCTCATTTTTGGATTTTTAGGTGATGATCGGATTCAGGGCAATGCAGGAAGCGACATTCTGGCTGGTGGGGAGGGAGAGGATATTCTTGTGTACTCATCAGCAGCCGAGCTGGCCGAAGACCGCTTGGTCTCGGGTGGCGAGGGTAGTGATACGCTTTGGATGGAGACCGGAGAAGATGCATTCACTCTTTCGGATATAGACTTCACCGATTCTGATGGAGTCTTGAAAGTAGAAGACTTTGAAATATTAGTTCTGAACGGCACCGGTGCTCAGACGGTGATTTTAGGCAGCAACACCGATCGTGCGTTCGCAACTGAACTCATCCTAACCACGCAAGCGACAGCGACAAGCCTGAACCTTCAGGGCGCGCGCGCTACAGTAGTCATTAATGCAGCAGGTACAGATCATGCTGACACATTGATCGGGGGCTTTGCAGACGATGTTCTTGATGGCCGTGGCGGTACCGACCTCATTATGGGAGGAGAGGGCAACGATCTTATCATCGGAGGTATCGGTGAAGATGTCATGATGGGCGGAGACGGAGATGATGTCTTTATATTTATGTCAGCCAATGAACTCGGCGAAGATCAAGTCATACGCGGTGATTCTGGTGATGACGCCATCTGGATGGAAACAGGGGATGACGATCTATATCTCTTAGACTATTACTTCGACCGTGCTTACCTTGGCACGAAGACCCAAGGATTTGAAGTGCTTGAACTCAATGGAACCGGCTCGCAAGTAGTCGTACTCGGCACCAATACAAATCTCGCATTTGCCAGCGGAATTCTGATCGGCACACAAGAAACCGCGGCCGAATTCATTCTAGATGGCACGTTGTCTAATGTCGGCATCCACGCGACAGGCACGAATAACAGCGATACCTTCTACGGAGGTTCAGCAAATGACGTCTTGGATGGCGGTGCTGGAGATGACTTTATTTATGGCGGAGGGGGCAACGATACGCTACGGGGCGGTACGGGAGATGACTTCATTTTTGGGGGAGCGGAAGCGGATGACATCGATGTTGGTGAGGGCGTCGATACAGTCATTTTTTATGATCATTCCAGTGACACAATTCACAACTTTACTTTTGGCTCTGTGGCAGGAGCAGATATCGCTTTCATGAGTGTCCTCAGCTTAGCCGCCTCCTTAGAGCCAGGAGATGCAGATGGGGAATCTCTGATTAGTGGTAGCGGCATCATAAATATTTATAGTTCTCTGAATTTCTCAGGCCTCATTGGCAACGGCTCAGACTCTGGGACAACAGGTATTGTTTTCGATCCCGACGACACCTTATTCCTGGTCAATGAGACCTCTGCTGCAGAAGTAAAAGCAGCAATAGAAGCATCAAGCTTTGCCAATCTCTTTGCAACAGATGGAGATGGACTCATCATAATATGGAGGGATGCAGCAGCTGATCTTCATCTCTCTCTTGCCACACTCACCATGAATGAAAACGGAACAGATATCGAACATGCGGCCTTAATGAATATCGCGACGTTCGAAGGTACCTACGCGTTGGAAGCGCTAGCAACAACAAATTTTCAATTCATTTATTAGGTGAATTCTGTTTTTAACGACTCGAGCAGTCCACACTGCTCGAGTGCCTTAACAAACAACCGGCAATTCATCCCAACGCGTCGTATATCTGGGCGAGCGGTTTTCATTGCGCATCGCCCATCGTTGCGTAAAGCCGCTTACGCCTGAGCGTACGGTGCCATGCCCGTGATCGCGATTAATCGTATCGAGTGCGCGCATCAACTGGCTCGATCTCTGCGTCACAATCAGATTATCAAAAATGCTCGCCTGACGAGCGTGCTTGTCCGAGAGAAGCATCAGCATCACACCCGCTTTTTTATAGCGATAGCCAGAGCGATAAATTTTTTCTAGCCCCGTTAACGCCGCTGCGGTGAGGATCAACGTATCGTCAGTCGGTTCGTGTAACGGCACCGTCAAGCCTGCATGATATTGCTCATCCTTGTTGAACCGGTTTGTCTGGATAAATACATACACAGCGGCGGAAACTGACTTTTGCTTGCGTAACTTTTCCGCGGCACGCGATAGATAACTCGCCACCGACTCGCGTAACTCTTCGATCGTTTCAACGGGTTTACCAAAACTACGAGACGACATAATTTGCTGCTTAGGCTCGGCAATGTCGTCGAGTGCCAGACAAGAAACACCACGCAGCTCATTACAAGTCCGTTCCATCACTACACCAAAGTGTCTGCGCATTTCTTTGGGTGATGCGTTGCGCAGATCGAGTACGGTATGAATTCCCATCACCTCAAGACGTCGCGCGATACGCCCTCCTACGCCCCAGACCTCACCCACCTCAATGCCACTCATCCACCGCAGTCGCTCTGGGCGAGCGATCACATGCAGATCACACACGCCGTCGAACTCAGGATTTTTTTTGGCTAAATGATTGGCGAACTTTGCGAGTGTTTTGGTAGGTCCCACACCGACACATACAGGCAGACCCGTCCATTGCCTGATACGTTGTCGCATCAGCTGCCCCATCGGCACCGCACCTCCATGCAAATGTGCAACGGTTTCAATCCGTAAAAATGATTCATCAATACTGTAGACCTCGATGTCGGGTGAAAAGTCCCGCAAAATCTGCACCACGCGATGACTCATGTCGCCATAGAGCGCATAGTTTGAAGACAAAGCCTGGATGCCATGCTCACGCGCCAAGTCTTTCATCTTGAACCAAGGTATACCCATCTTGACGCCCAGCGCCTTGACCTCATTACTACGCGCGACTGCACAGCCATCGTTGTTAGACAAAACAACCATCGGTATGCCTTCGAGCCGCGGCCTGAACACCCGCTCACAAGAAACATAGAAATTATTGACGTCCACCAACGCGAACTGAGGCGCAGACGTTGGTGCTCCGATCGACATCATCAACCCCGCGCGGAATAGCGGCGCACCACACCCACCACCACGCCCCAGACTAACAACTCACTGCCGTCCTTAAACTCGATCGGCGAGTAAGCAGGATTTTCAGCCCGCAACTCAACACGGCCTCGATGTTTGTATAGACGCTTGAGCGTGTAGTCGCCATCCACCACCGCTACCACGATATCGCGATGCTTCGGCGTCATGGCGCGATCCACAATGACCTTATCCCCCTCCTCGATGCTCGCTCCCGTCATCGAGTCCCCCTTGACCGTAAACAAAAAAGTCGCGGGCTTGTTACGAACTAAGTAATCATTGAGATCCAGCCCGACCTCGATATAGTCGGCCGCAGGCGAAGGAAACCCCGCACTGATTCGATGCGCAAGGAGTGGCAAATCACGCGTAGCCGGTTCCAACGCCATATTTATAGGCGTTTGACTTAAGTTTGACTCCGCCTGAGGGGGGAGAGATTGGGGTGCAGATATACTGTACATAAATACAGTATACGATTAACATTTGGATACAACCAGATGAATTTTAAAGCAAACCTAAGTAAAACTTTCTAACAAGCAAGATCGTGCTTTAATCAATCAACAATCAGCCCAAACAGGATCGAATAATCATGTCCATTTCCCTTTATTCCGCGACAGTCCCCGTTTTCAAACAGATGCTCCTGGCACTGAGTGACGTACTCAAAAAGGGAGAAGACCATGCGCAAAGCCGTAAGTTCGATCCCGCCGTCTTGTTGCAGTCGCGCCTGTTTCCCGACATGCTCCCGCTCGTGCGCCAAGTCCAGATCGCCTGTGATTTCGCCAAAAGCGTACCTGCTCGCATCGCGGGGGTTGAAGTGGCCGCCTACGAAGACAGCGAACAAAGCTTTGCCGAACTGCAGCAACGCATCGCAAAAACGCTGGCACTCATCGATGGCATGACCGCCGAACAACTCAATGGCAGCGGGGTTAAAGAAGTTGTTTTGCGCCCCGGCACACCAAAAGAGAAAAAGCTAACGGTCGAAGACTATGCGCTGAAATACGGCATGCCCCAGTTTTTCTTTCATGTCACGACTGCCTACAACCTCTTACGTCACAACGGCGTCGAAATCGGCAAGAAAGACTACATGGGGTCGTATTAAATATATAAATTATTCCAAATGGCTCACGCCATAATTTGGTAGCGTTCAGCACGGGCGATTGGTCGAACTGATCGATCGTGCTTTTCCATTTTTACCAAACCATACCGGGACATCGTTTTAAGTGTGCGCGAAAGATTGCCTTGCTTGCGCCCCGTGAGATCTGCAAGTGCACTAATGGATGCGGGTCGTGAAGTGCGGATAACCTCCAGAAGTGCTCGATTCTCATCGCTGAGAACCTGAGACAAAGAGCGCATAGAAGTAAACCAAATTTTGGGATCTGAAGGCTTGGGCTTTAGCTCACCTCTAGCAATCGCCAACATCCGCTCACGAATTTTCTCTTGTGAAGCAATACCAATTTTAATAATTTTCATTTTGACCTCGCCTCTTTTAAAACCGAGTCAACTTCAGTAAAAAAATCTGATAACAACTGATGTGCGTCTTGAAAGATATATGGAACACCTTTGTCAGCAACGTGCCTATGTTTATGATCAAACGGCATCCGCTGGCCTGAATATTTTTTACCCTTAACCTTGACGGCATGTGCATTGTCGTAGCCCAAAATCCGTTTACCGCTTGGCGCGTGCAGAGTTAAAGAGTACCGAACACCATGCGGTATATCTTTACTGACCTTGACCTCCCAAGCTTCTATCTTGAGCCAGTATCCATCCTCTTGGTCGATAATCTGATCATGCAGATCCAAAAGCGTTCGAATTTCATGATCTCTCATCCGTTAATTATATCATCGGATGATATTGCTTTAAAATTCAGTGTATTAGAAATGCGTACTCAGACAAATTTGAAACATCCTAACGACCACGACGCTGAGCCACACGCCAACGCAGATTCCAACACATGGGATCTCGCTGGCGTGACGCTTTTCCGTACGCTTGGTTATGTCGTGGGTTTACCGAGTTTCATTGTTGGCACTGCAGTCTTTATGCTTGGATTTGCGGTGATAGACACTGATATTCTGAATGTCGCCTGCATTCTCTATAGCCTCGCACTGGTCTCGATCGGCGGTCGTCCCGTGTTGCTCAGACTGAACCCCCAGAACGAGATACAAGCACTCAAAGTCGCTAGCCTCTCTATCCTCGCGGGCGCTTTGTTTTACGGACTGCTACTCGCCCTACTGACAGCGATTGGTTTCGATATGTTTTAGTGATGTGACATCACTGAGACTCAGGCTGCTTATCAGCCAATTGAGTGATCACAAGACCGGCCACCAATAAGCTCACCCCAATCAGTTTTTTCAAGCTAAAGGGACGAATTGCGGCACCAAACAATCCATAATGATCAATCACTACAGAAACCAGGATCTGTGACGATACAGCGCAAATGATGAAATTAGCGACACCAATTCGTGGAGCTAACAAGGTGGCTGTGATCACATAAAAACCAACAATAAACCCACCCAGATAATCGACCAGCCTGACATGTCTGAGCGCGCCTAGATTGGGTAACGACTGCGTCAGCAGGAGTGCGCAAGAGAGGCAAAAAAGAAATCCCACCCCAAATAGAATCACCGGCGCATGCAGAGGCTCCCCTATCGCACGGCCAAGCCTTGCGTTGAGAATCACCATCGCCGGAATGAGCGCACCAGCCAGCCCTGCCCAGATTAATAATCTTGCTGAAATCAACGTTTACCTCTGCACAGTTATCCTGGAAGTCAGGAAAACTGAGTGTACAAGACCCTCGGTCGACATGAATGCCTGATCTTAGGGATAAATGACATCACCTCGACCTCAGCTTTAACAACTATGCCAATGTCATGTTCAAGCCTCTTAAACATCCGTCTCATTGATCATACGCAACGAGACGGAGGCCTCAGAATATTTAGCATCAATACATGCTCAATATTACTGATCAACAATGAAGCCATCGAAATGCGGACGCATCGAGATGGGCTTCACGAGAGGCGGTCTGATCTTGTCAGCGTCTGGCAAGATATTCATACCCAAACCCGGACCGTTGGGGATATCGACAAAGCCATCTTTAGGCAATGGCACCTTGTCGACCACGTTACTGCCCAAGTGAATCGGCAGAGACTCAAACTTACCTGACTCAAAACCGGTCGCATATTCTTGGATCGCGAAATTTGGAATGGCCGCCGCTAGCTGCAAACACGCCGCCAAACCGATTGGCGATAATGGATTATGCGGGACCACTTGCACTTGATACGCCTCGGCGATTGCCGCCACCTTTTTCGCGCCTGTGATACCGCCACAAAGACACAAATCAACTCGAGCGTATTCAACGCCACCTCTGGCCATCAACATCTGGAACTCATAGATGTTGGAGAAGCGCTCACCTGTCGCAATAGGAACATGAATCTTTTCTGCGACACGCGCCATCGCGTCATGACTCTCAGGACGAATCGGATCCTCAATGAACATCGGATGTGTATGCTCAATGCCGCGCGCGAAAACAATCGCCTCTGCAGGCGTTAAACGCCGATGGATTTCCAAGAGTAAATCAACCCGATCGCCCACTACCTCGCGCATGCGCTCTGTATTCTCGATCGCATCCCGCATTTTCTTGATGTGGGTCTTGAAGTAAACCTTATCGTCGCCCTCGTCCAGAAAAGGATTAAGGTGACCAAACGCGGTAAAGCCGGCATTCATTTTCGCCTCACACTCCACCAGCATTTTTTCAATCGTGCTCTCGTAGATATGTCCATAAATACGCGCTTTAGTTCTCGCGGCTCCACCTAACAACTCATAAATTGGCACATTTAAAGCTTTGCCCTTGATGTCCCAAAGTGCCATATCAATGGCGGATATCGCGGCATTTTCCGCCAAGCCTTGAAAATAGCTAAAACGATGCATCACATTCCAGTGATGCTCGATAGGGTATGGATCTTTACCCTCCAAGTATTCAGCGAATCTCTTGATACATACCCCGGCGGCTTCAATATGTCCCCAGGTTCCGGCCTCGCCAAAGCCAGTAATGCCCTCGTCCGTCTCAACCCGCACGAACATGAACTGACCCACATGCCAAGGCACAACTTTTACAATTTTCATATTGTTTCTCTTAAACGTGACTGATTAGTGGTCTACTTTGATTGAATTTTTCTTATTACAATTTTCTGGTCAGGCTCAGTACTTGTTAATATTTTCACATGTCTGTTCAGGCTTACGCATGCGTGTAGTGAGGTATTGCTTGCAGTCTGCTAAATACTCAAATCAAGCAGCGTTTTTTGCTGATAGAGCTCCATGAGTTCCAACCTTTCGGAAAAGACGATCTGACCATTGCGCGCCCGGCGCAAAACCTCTCGTTTGACTGGAAAATTCAAACCAGGCACTTGCCAATAAGTTTCCTTTAATTGAACATCATTTGTCAGATTCCATCCGTTAATTTCAATCCTGAACGCATCGAACTCTCCAGCAGGAACACGCACTTTTTCAACTGCCGCAATGCGAATATCAAATGTGACGAACGATTTATTACCATTAACGGTACGCGTGTTCGACGCAGTCCACTTCTTTCCAAGCTGATACTCTGTCGGAGTGAAGGCCAAGGGGGTTTCGAACTTCGTTCCCCTGACAGACATTGCATTCCCCATTAAGTCCAGAAGGATGAGTCCATTGTTGATCTCAACCAGATCTGCCTCAGTGTCAACACGGGTGACTGTCGCAACGCGTATTTCAGTTTGGATGCCCGACAACAAGTCAGAGATTCGATTTTTAGTTTGATCCCCAACGGTATAGATTCTCCCGAGATCATAGCGACCCACTGAATAGGGATTTTCAGATGGCTTCCAAAGATTAGGGACACTCAGACCAGGACCTAAACGAACCGCAGCACCCGTACTCGGGGGTGCGTAAGGTTTAATTTTCCCTGCAAGCTCTTTTTTATTTTTAGATGACGCACTGCCAGTGGAGAGAGTCGCTGAAGGCGTTGATTGAGAGGCTTCTACAGATATCAAATTTTTCAATCTTTGATGTGCAACCTCCGAGAATCGACCGTTTGGGTATTTACGCAAATATGCGACCCAGTCGGACTGAACCTTTGAGTCTTTAACCTTTGCCCAATCCTTGATTTCCTCTTGGATCAGTCGCTCCAACTCGGCAGCGCTTTGCTTTTTATTTGCAGAAGCGAAAAGATAAACATCGGACTCAAGAGAGGTTGTCTCCCAAGGAATTTGCTCTCCGTTAGAAGCGAGACGAACATTCAAACGGACTCTTTTAAGCGCATCTTCCACTCTGACGTTGGGTATAGAAAGCTCTCTTACAAGATTTTCAGTGTACAAGCCGTTTGCGCCGCTACCGTCGGATGCGACCTTACCAGGTGAAGTCGAGTAGGCGAGCAAACTACCAACCGGTGCGTCAAACTGGGAAAGGCCCTTATTATCTAGTCTGTACCGATTGCCAAAGGGATCATCGCGACAAGCATCCAGAATGATAATAAAGGTCTTGTCCTTAATTTGACTCAGTTGACCAAGCAGATTGTTCAAGTCGACGCAGCGAGACTGCATGTCCGTCCGCTTTGTCACGACGGCATCAACTGGCACCAAGTAATTGCGCCAATCAAGTTGCGCGCCATGCCCGGCATAGTAAAAAACAACAACCCGTGTTTGCGACTGCTTGATCACCTTAGTAAAACGCTCCATGGCGGTGATCAGGTTAGTGCGACTCGTATTGAGTTGTGTATCTGTGACAAAACCCGCAGTTTTGAGCAGGGTCGATACAGCCGTCGCATCGTTCACTGGATTGCCGAGTGGCATATCTGAATATTGACTATTGCCAATGACAAGTGCTTGATAAGCAGATGAGTTTTGTGCAGCGAACAAATCAGAAAATGAAACCGCAGGTGCTAAGGAAGCCATACCTTTAAGGAAGGTTCTGCGAGTACTCATGATTATTCCACGTGGCGTTGAATGTAGCCTCTGCCTAAATTGGCAGCTACATAATATTCCGAGCGACTAACCTGGTTAATATAATACACTTGTAAAAACATAGTTATCGCGAGACTCACAATCAGGCGCACAGATGACGTTCCATCAGATACATTTGTTTTTATTCATATTATTGATTGGTGCCATCGTTCCCACTCAGGCAGAAACTCTGATTAATGAGCAAGAAGCGGCATTACCTGCATATGTTTCCAAACCGACGTCGCGCAGCATCATACGGGGTCCGGTCGTCAAATGGATGAGTCCAAAAAATGGAATCACTGTCAATTCGCCCTTTGAACTAAAAGTGCTGCTAGAGCCACGCGAAGGCGTGAAAATTGATCCCGCATCTCTCAAGGTCGTGTATCTCAAATCGCCGCTCGTCGACCTCACGCCACGCCTGCAAACAGCGATTACATCAGAGGGTATCAGTTTTAAACAGGCCGAAGTTCCCCCAGGGCTGCACACCATTCGCCTAACAATTAGAGACGTCGAGGGACGAGAAACAAATTCGCAATTAACCATTAAGGTTAATCCATAATGAAGTGTCCTTATTGCATGAGCAGCATAGATAGTCAGGCACTAGTCTGCAAGCACTGCAACCGCGACATTTCTCTTGTTAAACAATTGATGTACAGGATTAGTCATCTTGAACAGACATTGCAATCCGAACAGTCCAAACAAAAAATCGACTCAGAGTCTGAGGCTTTAGTGACAGAGGATGCGACGCCCCAGGTCGCACTCACCGTCGCAGAAAAGCTGCGGAAGCTCTCGTTTGATTTTATGAAGTTTTTTATTGTGCCTCTGCTTTTACTCCTGCTGGCGCATGTTTGCATCACAATCGTCTATGACACTAAGATTTTGTATCTTCGCATCGTGACACTTATTTTGCCATTGTGTTTTGGTTATCTATTATGCAGAAACCAGTCACGCAATATCATTACCTGGACGATCGGTGTGCTTGTTCTTGGATGGGTAGCCGTTGCTGGCATGAGCGCGGCCACAAGCGTTGTAGATGACTCGCCTATTTGGCCTCAAAGCATTTACGTGTGGCGAGACTTGATCGAATTTGCTGCGAGCATTTCATTCAGCTATGTAACCGGCATGTTTTTAGGCCACCTGGCATTTCTAAAAACAAAAAACACATTGTCCCGCACTACGCGCTCTCACAAAACGGATCGCTGGATCTCTGATGCAGATGATGACCGAGCGCAATCTGCCTCTCTGCAGTTTATCGCAAAAAAAATCAGTGAATTCACCACGACTTTAGGCGCGATTGTGACAACGATCATCGCCATTTACACTGGTTTAAAAGGATTGTTTTAATCGCTCGATATCAGTATCGGATGCGAATCAATTTTTTTTAATATCCAACACAGCCTGCACAACCGCCTCGGGAGTAATACCGAAATGTCGATAAAGCACATCTGCAGGGCCTGACAATCCAAAATCACTCATTCCGACAAATCTACCCCTGCTCCCCAAGTATCGCTCCCACCCGAATTTGACTGCTGCCTCTACCGCAACAGTTGTAGTCTCAGGACGTAACACCTGATTTCTATAAGACTCTGGCTGCGCATCAAATAATTCCCAGCACGGCATCGAAATCACGGCAGTGGATATGCCTTTAGCTTCTAACTGTTCGCGGGCTTTCAAGGCGATATCAACCTCAGAGCCTGTAGCAAGTAATGTCACTTGACGCGTCATGGAGCTCCCTTCAATCAACACATAGGCACCCCGCGCGGAAAGATTTGAAGCAACCGGAGACTTACGCAGATGAGGAAGCGCTTGCCTGGAAAAAATAAAAGATACTGGCCCTTGCATGTAAGAAAGCGCTACCTGCCAGCACTCTACCGCCTCAACCGCATCAGCGGGACGCATCACGAGCATATGCGGCATGGCGCGTAACGATGCCAAAATCTCGACAGGCTGATGTGTCGGCCCATTTTTACCTATACCGATCGAATCATGACTAAACACAAACTTCACAGGCAGCTTCATCAGGGCAGCGTTGCGCAATGCAGGACGCATGTAATCTGAAAACGCCAGATACGTCACACTCACAGGAATAGTGCCGCCGTGCGCCGCCATGCCATTACACATAGAGCCCATCAAATGTTCGCGTACACCGCAATGAACATATGCACCACTATGATCCGAAACAGAGAAAGCAAGTAAACGTCTTTTATGATCCGTGGGCGCCTCAAGATCGGCACAGGCCACCACACGTTCGGGCAAATAATCAGTCATGCAATCATTAATCGCAGCAGATAAATTAATACCACCACGCACAGGCTCGGCAAGCAGCGTCTCCTTAAGTCCATGAAGAGCACGCTCAAGCGCAGGCGGCAGCTCCCCTCTCATCACACGCTCAAATTCAGCACGCTTTTCTGCAGGGAGTGCTGCGAGCCTCTCAAGCCATTCCGACCTGGCAGACTGACCGGCAGCGGGACTCTCCCTCCAAGTGTCTAAAATCGCCTCAGGTACTTCAAACGAAGGATGAGGCCAGCCCAGATCCTGTCGCATCTGTGCAGCATCCGTGTCAAACAGCTTGGCGCTATGCCCGCCACGCTGCCCCTGAAGCCGAGCAATACCTTTGGCGATCGTTGTGCGAGCCAAAATAATAGAGGGCCGGCTATCCTGCCTTGCCGCTACGATACAAGCAGAGACAGCTTGCATATCATGACCGTCGACACGCTGAACGTGCCAGCGGGCGACTTCAAAACGTTTGGCAACATCCTCGCTAATTGAGAGTTCGGTACTGCCATCATCCGTGATGGCATTGTCATCCATCAACAAGATCAACCGACCCAGACCGAGATGTCCTGCCAAACTGATCATTTCCTGACCAACGCCCTCTTGCAGACAGCCGTCACCAACAAAGGCGTAGGTGAAATGGCTCACCAAATCGCTACCAAAACGCGCCCGTAAAAATGCCTCAGCAACCGCCATGCCCATCGCATTCGCGATACCTTGCCCGAGCTGACCTGTCGTGACCTCAATACCTGCCTCAGGCTCGAACTCTGGATGGCCTGCACAGTGCGACCCAAGCTCACGGAACGATTTGATTTGATCGAGCGTGATTTTTTTGTATCCCGTCAGATACAGGAGGGAATACAACAACATCGAGCCATGACCA